>DASWFF010000133.1:0-33195 GCA_036394375.1 Puia sp. | reverse complement strand
AGGCGGAGAGAGAGGGATTCGAACCCCCGGAGGCTTTCACCTCAACAGTTTTCAAGACTGCCGCAATCGACCGCTCTGCCATCTCTCCGGGCGCAAAATTAAGGTCTCCGATGGAACGACCAAAACTTTTTGCGGCAACCTCCGTAACTTCGCTCAAATTCCGTGGATTTTGAAGCATCTTAGAGCCGTAAATAAATATTTTTGGAAGTATCGCTGGCGCTTTTTATTAGGTATCCTCTTCATCGTTCTGTCCAACTATTTCCGCATCCTCAGCCCCCAGGTGACAGGCTATATCGTCAATTCCGTGGAAAAAGAGCTGCGGGACAGCCTTTCCCGCAAGACCGTCGCAGAGAGCATAGCCCATCCGGATCAGCAACAACCCGGCGCGGCAGCCGCCACCGCTTCCGCAGGCCGCCGCCAGGACCGCCAGGACAAAAAAGACACGGCCAACTACGATATCCTGGTCAAAAAATTTATCCGCGGCATGGACGCTTCCCATCCCTCCTTTGGACATAAAGTGGCCATCTGCGGCATCACCCTCTTATTACTGGCTATATTGGGCGGCTTTTTCATGTTCCTCATGCGCCAGACCATCATCGTCATGAGCCGGCATATCGAATATGACCAGAAAGCCGAGATCTATGCCCACTACCAGCAACTGGATGCCAATTTCTATAAAACACACAGCACCGGCGACCTGATGAGCCGCATGGCCGAAGACGTCAGCCGGGTACGAATGTTCACCGGCCCCGCCGTCATGTACCTGGCGAATCTCCTGGCCACCATCGGCTTCAGCCTCTTCTTCATGCTCCGCAAAGATGCCCTGCTAAGCCTCTATGTACTCACCCCCTTGCCCATCCTGGCCTTCACCATCTACTACGCCAATAACATCATCCATAAAAAGAGCGAACATATCCAGGCCCTGCTGAGCAATCTCACCACCAACGCCCAGGAATCCTATAGCGGTATCCGCGTGATCAAATCCTTCGTTCAGGAAAAGGCCATGCTCCGCTATTTCAACCACAACAGTGAAGAATACCGTAAAAATGCCGTAGGCCTGGCCAAAGTGGAATCCATCTATTTCCCTGCCATGGGCCTCATGATCGGGCTCAGCACCCTGCTCACCATTATGATTGGGGGGATGTACGTTATCTATGGCAAGCACAATGTGGATGTCGGTACCATCACGGAATTCGTCATCTATATTACCATGCTCACCTTCCCTGTGAGCGCCATCGGCTGGGTAGCCAGCATGATCCAGCGGGCCTCCGCTTCCCAGAAGCGGCTTAACGAATTCCTGGATACCGAATCCAGGATCCAGCCCCCTCCCGACGCCGTTACCAGGAAGCTACAGGGAAATATATCCTTCGAACAAGTGGATTTCACCTATCCCAATACAGGTATCCATGCACTCAAACAGTTCGACCTCCAAATAAAAAAAGGCGAGAAAATAGTCATCATCGGAAGGACCGGCAGCGGAAAGACCACTCTCGCCCAGTTATTGCTCCGTATGTACGACCCCAATGGAGGCCGGATCCTGATCGACGGCGCCGATCTCAGGGAGATGGACCTGCAAGACCTCCGCCGCCAGATCAGCTATGTCCCCCAGGACGTATTCCTCTTCAGCGATACCGTTTCCGGCAATATCCAGTTCGGACTCGACCAGCCCGATGAAGACAAAGTACGCCAGGCCGCCCGTTATGCCAGCGTCGACAAAGAGATAGACGGATTCGCGGAGAAATATGACACCATGATCGGGGAAAGAGGGGTGACCCTCAGCGGTGGACAGAAACAACGGATCTCCATAGCCCGCGGACTGATCAAAGATCCGGAGATTGTGGTTTTCGATGACTGCCTCAGTGCTGTAGATACTAAGACTGAGAAGGAAATACTTGGTAATTTATATCAATATCTGCAACATAAGACCGCTATCATCATCACCCATCGCATCTTTTCCCTTTTTGACTTCGACAGGATCGTCGTACTGGAAGAAGGCCGGATCGTGGAAACAGGCACCCACCAGGAGTTGATGGCCCTCAATGGCTATTATACCTACCTCTATGAACAGCAGCAGCAAGAAAACGCCAAAGGCGTTTTGCCTTGAAAGGGGCCATCATTAGACCCGAGAGCCGGGAAGTTCATCTTCCGGACTCCCGCTCCACCCTAAACTCCCAATATTGGACAGTGGATTATGACTTCGCCGGAATTAGTTCTAATTAGGTGCTACAAATTCTTTAGCAAATTTTGCTAATTCGAAAACAATACTATATTTGTGCCTAGTTTAAATTGTAACTTTCAACTGTAAAAAAAAATAATAGTGGCGTACGAAAACAACGAAAAAAGGATGGAAAGCGTTTACAGTAAGCGCATCAGAGCCGGCAAACGCAGGACGTATTTCTTTGATGTGAGGGCAACGCGTAGTAACGATTATTATCTTACTATCACAGAAAGCCGTAAGAAATTCAATGAAGACGGGTACGACAGGCACAAGATCTTCCTATACAAGGAAGATTTCAACAAATTCCTCAAGGCGCTCACGGAAGCAGTCGATTACGTAAAGACGGAACTGATGCCGGATTTCGATTTCGACGCCTACAACCACGACACCGTAGCGGAGAATGAAGGCGGAATACAGGATTCCAGCTCCAGCGTTGCCGATGACATCATCGAGGAAGTAAGACATACCCCCACACCAACTCCCACTACACCCACGGCTGCTACCGGCGAAGAAGTCGACAAATGGTAATACCGTAAACGTTTTATACAAGAGCCCTTGCCTAGCAGGGGCTTTTTTTTTGCGCCTTGGGGCTCCTGGTCTGCCTTGTTTAATACGCCAGCCGGGCCTTCACTTTCTTCAGATAGGAGAGGGCGCCCATATTCAACGGCCTTCTTTTCTCTGTGGCCGGAATGCTTACGATTGCCCGCCAGCCCTTCCAAAATCCCCGGATATCCCACCCGCTCTTCTTCAGGTACTGCCCGCTCCATAAGAGGGCCGTAGTAAAAAAATAGACTTTCGGTAGATACTTCCACGCCACCTTGCTCTTGTTCACCCACATCCCCCGCAGTTTCTCCCTGGGCGTCAGCCTTCCCCCCGGCGATTCCTTATGCAATACCATCACCCGGTCATCATAGCGGATACTCCATCCTGCATCCAGCGCGCGGTAACTCAGATCATACTCTTCCATGCCATAGAAGAAGTTCTCCGGATAATAACCCACCTCCTCGAAGACAGACCGCCGGATCGCATGGGCGCAGCCCGAAAAATAAGCCGCGTCGAATTGCGGCCAGTCCTTTCTTTCCTGGAATCGTTTGCTGGGAAAAGCATTCTTCTGCAACTCCATCGTATCATAGTAATAGACCTTGAAAGCGGCCAAACCGGCCTTTCTTCCCGCGGCCTCTTCTTCACGGAACAGCGTGACAATAGCAGCCAACGCATCAGGGGTATGAAAGAAGGCGTCATCATCCAGGAATATAAGGATCGGCGCCTTACTTTGCCGGATGGCATAGTTTCGTCCCCGGGAGACCCCCAGGTTCTCCGGTACGGTAAAATACCGGAAAGGCACTTCCGGATGATCCTCTATAAAGGATTCCAGCGCCTGGTAAGAAACGGAGCTATGATTGTTCACCAGGATCACCTCCTCCAACAGATCCTTCAGTCCCTGCAGGCGGCTGATATTTTCCGCCAACAGGAGGGCATCCTCCGGCCGGTTATACGTGATGATAACGATACTGAGAGGCTTCAAGAAGTGACTGGTTTTATGATTTGGTAACGACGGCCTTATTCCTTTTATTCCACTCCAGCCCTATTGCGGCAATTAATCCCAGGTACATCAGCAGGCTGGTCCAGAGCGTGAGACTATTGCCCAACTCATAAGAATGCGGCTCGAAACGGAATTCGACGCTATGATCCCCGGCTGGTAAAGGCATCCCTCTCAGGATATAGTCCACCCGGAAATAAGGAGCCTTATTCCCATCCACATAGGCATTCCATCCCTTACTGTAATACACTTCACTGAACACGGCGAACTGATTGGTCCGGGCGGAATATTTATAGGTGATCTTATCGTTCAGGTTCTCCACCAGCCTGATAGAGGCCGTCGTATCCGGTACCGGAGCGGATTTGATCTCGCTTTCATATTTTTGCTGGATGATGACGGTATCCCGCACATTGATGCTATCCAATGCCTTCATCTCTTCCTTCCCATCCTTCACATAATGGATGGACTTCACCAGCCAGCAGGGACCGAAAGCAGCCGGGTTGAGCCTGGCCTGCGGCTGACCGTTGGTTGGATCGCCCTGGATAAAATATTTGGTGTTCAGCATATTGTACACCATCATATTTCCCTTGATCAGCTGGCTGTCGATCAGATCCTGGTAGAGTCCCAGCTTGGCTGGCGAATAGCCTCCTACGGAATTATGATAGTAACTTGTCCGCCCATCCTGGAACGGACTGCGGGTCTCATCGAATACGCGGAAGTTCTTGTCCGGGTCGCTCTGGATGCGCTGATCGGCAGGGGACGGAGCCATAGTAGCCTCCAGGTCCGAAGGCTCCACGTAAATATCATCGTTCAGGTAACGTGTTCCCACCGCTAAAAGATCATAGGCGCTCAGCACGATCAGCCCTGCGAGCAATACCGTCTGGTTTAATTTATTCTTCAGGTATAATCCTACGAGGGCGCCAGCCACCGCGATCAGCAGGAAGGTCCGCAGCAGATCGGCGCCGAATAAAGTTTGACGGTCCGCCTGCAGAGCCTTTACCAGTTCGTTCCAGACGCCCATCGCCTGTTGCTGCATAGCGGCATCGGGTTGCTTACCCTGCGCCAGTTGCTGCAGCTTGCCATTCACGATCTTTTCTTTCAGCAGATTATCCGCTTCCCCATGATAGCTGGCCGTGAAATAAAGGCCCGCCAATACGACCAGTAAGCCGCCTGTCAGAAAAAGCACATTCCTGAACTTTTTCCAGCTGGCTTCCTTCGATTCCTGGCTGGCCAGTAGTTCATTCAATCCCAAGGCTCCCAATAAGGGCATGGCCAGCTGTGCGATCACCAGCGCCATGGCCGGCGCCTGGAATTTATTGTAGAGAGGGAAGTGGTCGAACAGGAAATAGTTGAGGCCGGAGAAATGCCTGCCCCAGGCCAATAGAATACTCAGGATGGTGGCGCTGACCAGCCACCATTTTTTCCAGCCTTTGACATAGACGATCCCTAAAAGGAAAAGAAAACAGACGATCGCGCCCGCATACACCGGTCCCGTGGTAAAAGGCTGATCCCCCCAGTAGGCAGAGCCATTAGCCAGTTGCAACGCATTCTCTTCCGGCATGGAGAAGGCCTCCATCGCCTTGCCGGCGAATTTGGAATTTTCCCCGATCTCCTTGCCGCCACTGCCGCCGCCAACGCTGTTCGGTACGGCCAGGGTGAAGGTCTCCGCAATACCATAACTCCAACGAAAAGCATAGTCCTTACTCAGCCCGTCGTTACTTTCATTCTTATTCGTACTGTGGGTCAGCTCCGTTCTTCCCCCCCGCATAGTCTCTTTGGCATACTCGTTCAAAGGTATGGTGGAAAGGGCGCTGGCGCCAAGCGCTACCAGTCCGGCTGCGACAGCCACCAGGATGCCGGTGAAGGTCTCTTTCAGCTTCTTTTGCTGCCAGCTATACACGAGATAAGCGATCGTGAGCAGGCCCATGCTGAGGATCGTATAAAATACGATCTGTATATGCTGGGTAATGATCAGCTGCTGTGAAAAAAAGATAGCCAGCAGAATGCCGCCCCACAGGTACTTCCGCTGATAGACCATCAAAAGGCTGGCGATCACCGCCGGGGCATACCCGATGGCGATGATCTTCGTGTCGTGACCGGTGGCGACGAGCTCAGGGTCATAGCTGCAATAACTATAGGCCAGGGCCGACAGGATGCCGATCCAGGGATTGATCCCCAGCACCAGGGCCAGGAAATAAAAACAGACACAGGCCAGGAAGAAAAAATTGATCGGTTTCGGCAAGCCCAACGTGAATATATAATGCAGATAGCCGATATTGATATCGGGCTTGGGCTGCATCCGGATCGTATAGCCCGGCATACCGCTGAACGCACCCTCGGTCCATAAAGGATAATGACCGTATTTCTCCTTATACTCGTCGGATTGCCGGGCCATGCCCTTATATTGAATGACGTCTGATTGGGCCAGCGCCTTGCCCTGCAGCACAGGCTTGCAATACACGATGGAAACCACCAGGAAAACAAGAATGGCGACGATATGGGGCAGCGCTTTTTTCAATAAGGAAGAATTCATAAATATCGAAGTAATTATTCCCGGCAAAATAATGGTATTTTGCCCATAAATACAGATTTTTGAACAAATATGAGGTTATTGCGACTTCTCTCCCGTGTAGCATTTATTTGTAATATCTGCTTCCTCCTGGCTTCCTTCGTTCAGTGGCTGCCCGATCCCCCGGAAGGCGGGCTGGTATCGATGATCATTATCATGGGCTACCTGCTGGCGATCCTTGTCAATACCGTCGTCAACGTTTGGGTAATAGCGCTGTTCATCGCCGGAAGACTGCGGGCCAGCTCCGTTCCCGCCTGGCTGCTGATCGTTAATTTTGCTTTCTTTACCCTCCAATTACTACTCTTAATAATCAACCGCAAATGATCCAAAATATTCTTAAAGACAAGCCGACCAAACTCTTCCTGGGCTTCATGGCCTTTTTCTGCTGCAATGCCCTTATCGCGGAAGCCATCGGCACCAAATTATTCTCCCTGGAAAAGCTCCTGGGAGTGCCCCCTGCCAATTTTACGCTGTTCGGGCAAAGCGGCTTGTCTTTCGTGCTGACCTGCGGAGTGCTGCTATGGCCTCTGGAATTTGTCATCACAGATATCGTGAATGAATATTATGGGCCAAAGGCCGTAAGAAGGATTTCCATTACGGCCGTCATCCTGATCTCCTACGCTTTTCTGATGTATTACCTGGCCATTGGCATCCCGCCCGCCGACGTATGGATCGCCGGCAGCAGCAAACAGGGGGTGCCCAATATCCAGGACTCTTTCAGCGCCGTGTTCGGACAGAATATGCGAATCATCGTCGGCAGCATCGTTGCCTTCCTGGTAAGCCAGGTGGTGGACGTGACGGTATTTCACCAGATCAAAAAGAAGACGGGCCACAAACACTTATGGCTAAGGGCCACCGGTTCTACCCTGGTCTCCCAGCTGGTGGATAGCTATATCGTTTTATTCATCGCTTTCAGCTCCCTCTATAGCTGGCAGTGGATCCTGGCCGTCGGCATGATGAATTATATCTACAAGTTCGTCGTGGCCATCATCCTGACCCCCTTGATTTATTTGGTGGAGAAGAGGATTGAAAAATATGTGGGCCATGAGACGGCGGAGTCGATGAAACGTTCGGCCATGGGGGAGGAGATCGAAGCGACGACACCCCTGACGGAATACTGATCGTAATCCCGGGATAAACCAGGAGCCAGCAACTACTGACCGGCCATCTGCTTCTCCATCACATAGTCATTCATCTGGTAGTTATTCCCGATGTCGATATCTTCTTCGCCGATAATGGAAAACCCCATTTTCTCATAGAACCGGCAGGCTTTATTATGGCGGTTGACATTCAGCCGCAGCGCCCTGGCGCCTTTGATATCTTCATAGATGAAATTAAGAATGGCCTTTCCCATGCCCTTACCCTGCGTTCCGGGCAGCACATAGATCTTGTGTAACTTATAAACGCCGGGTTCGGCCAGGGGCGCCCAGGAAGCAAACCCGATAGGCTCCTCATCCAGCTCTACCATCAGGAAATTATGCTTGTCCTCCAGGATCTGGCGCCGGAGGCTGGCAGGACTATAGAAAAGGTTCAGCATATATTGCAGCTGCTCCGGGGACAGGATCTCCCCATAGGTCTCAGGCCAGGTCTGCTGCGCCAGCCACCCGATCGTATTGATATCGTCCAGCTCCGCAAATCGTATCGATAATGTTGAATTCATAATAAATCAGCTATTCAAAATTAGTATTTTGATCGATATCCTTATGCTCCTCCCCGGATAATTCATCCTCTTCTTCCTCCTCCATCAATGCCCGGTGCATCCGGATCGCCCGCCCGGCCATGCGGACCGCTATATAGAAACTGGCAAAAGCCCCGAAGGACAAGATCCCCGTGGACACATACTGCGTCACCGCCCGGTTCTGCTGCAGGAAAAGAAAAAAGTCAAAACTCCCATGCAAGACCACTGCGATCAGCAATCCCTTCCACATCAGCCACCTTGATCGTTCCGGCTCGAATTTCGCCCACCCCACATTATACCCCATCAATATGGCAAAAGACGCATGGGCAGGCACCGCCAGGAAGAACCGGGAGATCCCCGTCTCCAGGCCGAACTGTCTTACATACTCGATGTTCTCCACCGTCGCAAACCCCATACCGATCATCACGGCATACACGATGCCGTCAAAAGGCTCGTTAAAAGATTTTTTAGGATAGGCATACCATCGCAGCAACAGGAATTTACTTCCCTCCTCGCTGAGGGCTACGATGATAAAAGCATACCAGGCGTACGACAGGACGGAATGCCGGGAAGGCTCATCCCGGACGTCCCCGGCAAGTGACTGTAATAGCAGGGGAGGCAGCGTACCCGCCATCCCCAGCAGGAAGGAAATAACCAATGCGCTCAGCGACCCCTTCCCATATTTATTCAGGGAGTAAATGAACAGGCAGATGGCTATTCCGGGAGCGATGGCTAAGGCGAGTAACAACATCTAATTCGGTTTTGCCGCTGAAGGGTCCGTAGTGAAAAAATAGATCGTTCCGTCGCTGAACCGTTGCTCACTGACGAGGTTTTTATGTTGCCTGATAAAATCGATCGTGACCAGGTCGGTATTGATGGCATCCGTAAACCAGACCACATAGAAATTTTTCTCCTTCAGGAACTCCCGGACATCCCAGGGAAGATCCTTATGGGGCAGCATATCCGACCGGAGGGCCGTAAAGAACCAGATCCCTTCGAACGCATTGGAATAGATGGGCGTTCTGGGACTGAACAGGTCCTTATGCGTGCCGATATAATGCATCGTTTCCGATTTCTTCCAGGAGTCTTCCGTATAACCTGGTATCCCGGCATATTTTACCCCGTCCCAGTCGTAGGCATTCACCTCCCATTGGCCCATCTGGAAGCAACCGGCAGCGGCCAGCGCCCCAAGGATCAGGATACCGCGCAGGCGTGGCCGGCTTCGAAAAGGACCCTGGATTAGGTTGGAGATCCAGGATGTGCTGCCCCAGAGCCAGGGGATGAACAAAGGGGATAATAACCGGCTGTCCAGCTGCTGGAACCGGGATAGGGTAGCCGTAGCCAGAATGAAGACCGTATACACGACAAAGAAGGCCAATGCAATATTCTCGTACGAAAAGAAATTCCGTTGCCGCACCAGGCGGTAGACAAAGAGCCCCATACAAAAAAGAATGCAGCAGGCGCCCACTACAGACGCAAGCCGGTAATCGTCATCGAAAAAAGGGAGCCAGTCACAGAGCACGCTCCCGAAATCGTGCAGGTTGGCGCCGAAGGTGACGATTGCTTTTTCCCGGTAGCCGGTCAACGTACCCGTAACCAGCCGGTTGCGATAGATGTTCAGGGCTAAGAGCGAGGAGGCGACCAAACCAAACAGCAATAGATGCCCGATCTTCTTTTTCCACCGGAGAGCCCCGTCACAGAGGATCAGCAGTCCGCCGGTAAGGATAAAACTAACGCCGGCATACCGGGTGACACAGGCCAGCGTGGCAACAAAGCCCAGCAGGACCAGCGATCCCCTCGTATGGGAAAGGAAATAGCGCCGGGCGCAGATGATGAATAACAGCGATAACAGCAGGAACAAGGTCTCCGACCAGATCATGCAGTATACCTCCAGCAGGCAGGGACTGAGTAAAATGATACTCAGCAGGATCCATTTATACGCTTTCAGGCGCACGGTGAATTTTTCCATCAGCCACCCGCACAAAAAGATCAGCATGGCGAATAACAGCCCATTCAGCACTGGCCCGAAACTCAAAGCGTCCCGGCCGGTAAGGAATTGGATCCCGCTGAGGAAAATAGGGTAGAAGGCCGGGAAATCCATCATGGGAAGACCGGAAAAATCATTGATCAGGCCACGATCGTGGATGCTGGCCGCCGTACTCATATAAACGACCGAATCCGGCGAGATCCCGATGCCCCCGTGCCGGGCGCAAAGCTGGATGAGCAGGAAGCCCGCGATGGCCGCGATCAAAGTGTCGAAGTTCCCGTAAGGTATTAATGACCGCAGTTTTAAGGACATAGTAGATTGCGAAAATAAGCGTTTCCATCGATGCTTCCAGCATCTTAAAATGTCGTACTTACGAACTTATGCTTAATTTCAGCCCACCAATAAAAGTGATTGTTCATGATTGTCCTTCGCCTGCCCTTATGCACAGCAATCCTGGTCCTTATCTCGACAGGCTTATTTGCCCAGCAATTCGGCGGCAGTCCTCCTTCCCTCCACTGGCGACAGATCAATACCGATACGGCCCGGGTGATCTTCCCTTCCGGCATGCAGATACAGGCGCAGCAGGTTGCCGCCATCGTTCATCAGCTCAGCCGGACCACCCTGCCTACCATTGGAGGCCGCCAGCATAAGATCGATATCGTATTCCAAAACCAGACCATTATTCCCAATGGATATGTGGGACTCGCCCCTTTCCGCAGCGAGTTCCAACTCACCCCCGAACAGAACAGCCTGGATCTGGGCAGCCTGCCCTGGCAAAAATTACTGGCCATCCATGAATACCGGCATGTACAGCAGTATAATAATTACCGGGTGGGGCTCTCCAAAGCCTTCTACTACCTCTTCGGGGAAGGGGGCCAGGCCCTGGCGAATAGCCTGGCCATCCCCAACTGGTTTTGGGAAGGAGATGCCGTATACCAGGAGACCCTGACCAGCGATCAGGGCCGGGGCCGCCTGCCCTTTTTCTTCAATGGCTATCACTCACTCTGGGCAGGGGGGAAGGACTACTCCTGGATGAAACTCCGCAATGGCTCCCTCCGCGACTACGTGCCGGATTGGTATCCCATGGGATATATGCTGGTGGCCTATGGCCGGCAGCGCTATGGAGATGATTTCTGGAAGCAGGTGACCCTCGACGCCGCTGCTTTCCGGGGATTTTTCTACCCACTGCAGACAGCGATCCAGCGATATGCCGGCGTCTCTTTTAATCGCTTCCGCCAGGACGCCCTGGATTATTTCCGGGCTCAATCCACGGCCGCTCAGAACGCCGCAGCCTCGCCGGACATCACCGCGGCAGACGAATATGCCCGCGCTCACCGGCATTTTGTTTCCGACCAGCAATTTCCCCAATTCATCGGGCCCGGTAAGATCGTATACCTACAGAGCAGCTACCGCCGCACCCCTGCTTTTATCATCCGTGACGGGCAACAGGGACGCGATAAGCGACTGCGGCCCCGCGCTATCTCCCTGGACAACTATTTCTCCTATGGAGGCGGAGGCAGCAACGGGCATCGCAGCAATGAGGGCAGCGGCCGGATCGTTTATGCCGCCTATGAGACTGACCCCCGTTGGAGCTGGCGTGACTACAGCGTCATCCGGGTGCTGGACCCGTCCACCGGTAAGGATCGCAGGATCACCAGCCGGTCCCGGTATTTTTCCCCCGATATCTCAGCGGACGGCCTGCATATCGTAGCCGTACAGGAATCCACTGACGGAGCCTGCGACCTGCACCTGTTGAATAGCCAGACCGGGCAACTGGAAAAAGTAATCCCCAACAAGGACTCGCTCTTCTATACCTATCCCAAATTTTATAGCGGCGACCATATCGTCTCCGCTGTCCGCAACACGAAAGGACAGATGTCCCTGGCCCTGGTGAATACAGGCGACGGGGCCGTCTCCTACCTCCTTCCCTTCAGCTATCAGACGATCGCATACCCTTCCCTGAAAGGTGACACCATCTGGTTCACGGCCTCCCGCAACGGCGAGGACCGGGTCTTCGGGCTCGCCGGCGGCCATCTCTTCCGACTGCTCCTGCCGCAGGGCGATCCGGCCACCGGCCAATACGGCTTCCAGGCCGGCAATGACCAATATGCCTGGACTACCTTCACCGCCGTAGGCTATCGGCTGGATACGGGTAGCCGGTCGGCAGGCCGGTTGCAATCACTGGATCCGGACCAGTGGAGCCGCCCCTTACCCACCCAGGGCATCGATTCCCTGGACAGGGGACCCGCCCGTTTGCTGGACAGGATCGGCGCCGGAGCTTATCCCGTGAAAGATTACCCGCTCTCTTTTCACCTGCTTAATTTT
The DNA here is from genome assembly GCA_036394375.1 of Puia sp. GTDB lineage: Bacteria > Bacteroidota > Bacteroidia > Chitinophagales > Chitinophagaceae > Puia. Next base: position 20,878 of record DASWFF010000133.1, on the reverse strand, counting down.
CATAGCTGGAGACCCTATATCAACGACCCGGATTATACCTTCTCCCTGCAAAGTGACAACATCCTCAATACCCTGTCATCAGAGCTATATGTAACGTACAACCGCAACGAACAATACAAACAGGTAGGAGTAGACGCTACCTACGGGGCGCTATTCCCCTGGATCGATGCGGGATGGGACTACACGTTCGACAGGAATTCCCTGTATGGCAATCAGAAAGTTTTCTGGAATGAAATGGAAGGCCGGGTGGGATTCAGCGTCCCCCTGCATTTTACACGGGGCTTGTCCTATACGGGCCTGCAATTCGGATCCGACCTGGTCTATAACCAGCGGTATTACCAGGGCATTTACAAGGACTCTTTCAATAGCAAGGCATTTGCCTATATCGATCCCTATGTCAGCTTCACCCACCAGGTACAGCAGGCGCCTATGCAGATCTATCCCCGCTTCGCCCAGGTGCTCAGCCTGCGCTATTCCCGGGCGGTGACGTCCCTGGATGCCAACCAGTTCCTGGCATCGGGTAGTATTTACCTGCCGGGTCTGGCCTATACCCATAGCCTGGTATTGGGCGCTGCCTTCCAGCAACGGGATAGCCTGCACAATGCCCGCTTTTCCAACAGCTTTCCCTTCTCCCGCGGCTATACGGCAGAGAATTTTTATCAGTTATGGCGACTCTCCGCCAACTATAACTTCCCCTTGCTCTATCCCGACTGGGGCATAGGGAATATTGTCTATTTCCAGCGCATCCGGGCCAATTGCTACTACGACTATACGAATGCCAATGACTTTTATACCAATGGGAGTAAGTACAACGGCACCTTCCGGTCTTACGGAACGGAGATCTTTTTCGATACGAAATGGTGGAATCAGCTGCCCATCAGCTTCGGCATCCGGTATAGCCGCCTCATCGACCGGGACTTCGAAGGGCGCGCCCCCAACCAATGGGAGTTTATCCTGCCGTTAAATTTGCTGGGAAAATAGCTTTGCTGGGGAAATAGCATCCCGTAAATGGTTTTTACAAATTGCTCCATTCTTCTACCGTCAATACATCTGCCTGACGGAGGAAAACTTTAGTAGTCAGCACGCGATGTACTTCTTCATCTCCATCGGCGCAGCCATCAGCTAATACAGTAAGACGGTAGTCTTTATCAGCAGCTTCCCGTACGGTTGATAACACCACCCCACTGGTAGCAATGCCGGTGAGTACCATGTGCTGAATACCGAACGCTCTTAAAATCACTTCGAGGTCGCTGCCCGTAAATGCACTGACACGACGTTTCATAACGGTTACTTCGTCTGCCAGCGGCGCCAGATCCGGATGAACTTTAGTAAACTCATCCATATTTACATTGGCAAGTCTTTCCTTAAAGGTGGAAAAGCTTTTATTATTCATACTTACTTCCGGCGTTCCCTGTCTAAAGCCCACTGTTACATAAATAACAGGTATTTTCTTAGCACGGGCATTGGCTATTGCTTTGGCGACAATGTCGATAAGCGCTGCGGCGCCTGGAAGCATGCCAAGTGTTCCAGCCTGCATATCCATTACAAGAAGGGCGGTGTTCCGTGTGTTTTGTTCCATTTGGAGTTTGTTTTTTGTTAATGATTATTTTTGACGGCAACATGCCAAAGACGGCATCGGTTCACGGCTTCTCCTTATTGGCAAATCTTTTGGCCAGTAGAATACTTATGCAGGCAAGGCCTGCAAAAAATAGTATCAGCGAGAGATGATCCCGGGAAGAAACTTTACCGGCGACGAAAAGCAAATAGCCCACCACTAAATTGAACAGGGCCCATAATACATTTACCATGGGCGACGACAAGCCTTTGCCCGGAGGTTTTGCAAAGGGGGTGGGAAAGCCATTGCCTGAAATGCCATGGACAAAATGCGGCACAAAGTTCGCAAAAAACATACCGGCCCAAAAGCCGCTGAAATAGTGATACCATTGCATAGTAAAGAGATTTTAGTTGTATACTTGCTCCATTCCCTTTTTATTAAGTTGGTCGCTTCTCAGAAATTTAGAAAATACCGCAGCTATGATCAGGGCGATGATGCCTTGACAAAGGATAGTATCCGGGGCGCCTATTTTTTGAGATACAGCGCCAATGAGCAGACTGCCTAATGGCAACATTCCAAATATGGCCATGGCCGCAATGCTTATCACCCGGCCTCTCATATTGGCGTCTGCCTCAACTTGCAGAATGGTAACACAGATAGTGGATTGAGACATCATCCCAAATCCACCTAAAGCGGCAAATAACATCGCGGGCGGGAAATAACCAATATGAGAGAAAAGCATCAGGCTGACCCCGAAAATGATCGTATTGACCAATAGCGTCCTTTTAAGATCGGCTCCGGGCTTTAAGGAAGCCAAAAAGAAAGTGCTGCCTAATGCTCCTAAACCTATAAAGCTATTGATGTATCCAAAGGTTTCGGCATCGCCTTTGAAAATCACCTTGGCGAATACGGGCAGAAGCGTATCGTATGGGAGCACGAGGAGGCTTACCAAAGTAAGCAAAAGTATTACCATGCCTATGGCAGGCGTACGTTTCAAATACGCAAAACCTTCGGCAAGCTCTGAAGTGACTTTCTTTTTTACGGGTGCCGGTTTATAAGGCGGCAGCTTCATTAATAAAAGAGAAACGATCACGGCTACAAAGCTCAGGGCATTTAAAAGAAAACATATCCCCGCTCCGAATCTTACCAGCACCAGACCTGATAGGGCAGGGCCAACCAGCCTGGCCAGGTTATTCATGGAGGAGTTGAGCGCCACCGCGTTGGGCAGGTCCGCTTTGTCAGTCACCAATTCATGTACCAGCGGTTGCCTTGCAGGTACGTCAAAGGCATTGATCACACCCAATATAACGCTGAGGGTAAGTATTTCCCAAACGACATAGTGATGGGTAAGCGTTAACAGAGCCAGTAATACAGCCTGTATCATGGCGGTTATTTGGGTAATCAACAGTATTTTATAACGATTGTACCTGTCTGAAACGACCCCTCCGATTAAGGAAAGAAGAAAGGAGGGGAACTGTGAGGCAAATATGGTAAGCCCCAACATAAAAGTCGAATGGGTCAGGGTATAAATAACCCAACTCACGCCGGTACGTTGCATCCAGGTGCCAATAAGAGAAAGCGACTGCCCGCTAAAAAATAAGGTATAGTTACGATTTCGGAACGCTTTGAAGGTGCTTATTTTTTGATTGGCTTTCATGAAGTTTCAGCTGATTTGCATGAATAATAGACAAATAGACGATTTTGGTCTAAATGTCGAATAAGAGTGAAATTTTTTTATTTCTTTAACCCGTGTACGATCAGGTGGCTCAATGTATTAATGGCCGATTCCAGGTCTTCTTCCTTTTCAAATTCCATTTCTTTAATTAATCCCTTTAAGCCGCTAAACAGTACAAAAAACAGAACATCCTGGTCTTTTTGATCCAGGGGACGTAATTCCCCTTTATTAACACCAAATACGAGGATTTGGCTGAGTAAAGCACCTTCCTGTTTCCGGTAACGCTGGCGGATGGTAAGGGCAGCTTTGGCACGGTATACCATTTCATCTGCATCAATATCCACGGTACTATACAGCGCTTTTCGCTTTTGCAGGGCTTTGAGCTTAGTCGCGCAAAAGGCGCGGATTTTCCCCTCTACAGTAGTTTCCTTGTCTACAGCCTGTGTGATTCCGGTGATAATTTCGCTGATTTCAGTATCAATTACAGCGTCTAAAATTTCCTCCTTGCTCTTATAGTAATAGTAAAGCGAACTCCTTCCCTTACCGACGGCTTTGGCCACGTCATCCATGGTCACTTTGTACATGCCATGCTGCTGGAATAGCTGTTGAGCCGCCCGTATGACCTGCTCCTGGAATAAATCATCTTTTATGGTGGGGTTAGCCGACATTGAATAGGAAAATAGCTTGAGTGCAAGACAAAAGTATAAACTTTTGGACAAATAAACAAATTGTGTCGAAAAGTTTATGATTCGTTTACGCCGAAGGTTAATTTGTTAAGCCCAGACAGCTTGTTTAAAGCCCTGACAGCGTCTCTTCGATCATCCTGATCTTAGCTTCTGTATCGGATTGCTTTTTTCTTTCCAGGTCGATCACTTCGGGCTTCGCATTGTGTACAAAGCGTTCGTTGCCCAACTTCTTATTCACCGAATCAAGGAACCCTTTTAAATAGGCCAATTCCTTCTGTATGTTCTCTTTTTGGCTGCTCAGATCCATGACCCGCTCTTCCGTGCTGATATAAAATTTATCTTTCCCTAAGACGACGGTAAGGGCTCCTTCCCTGGAATCGTTGGTAAACATAATCTCGGGTGCGTTTACCTGCCGGCTTAAGAGGTGACCGATAATTTGATAGGTCTCTTTAGAGTTGGATTGGATATGAAGTTTAATTAATTCTTTTGGCTTGATCTGTGCCTTATTCCGGGCATCCCGCAGTGCAGTGATGGCGTCTTTCAATAGTTTGCCTTGTTCCAGCACTGGAACGTCAAAACTCCCGGGAGCTGTAAACTGCCTGATGCAAAGATCATCTCCTTCCTTTCTTTCTTTTAGTAAATGATAGATCTCTTCGGTAACAAAAGGCATAAAAGGATGCAGCAGCTGCATCAGCTCTTCATAGAACTGAACCGTCTTTGCATATACGCCCGCATCGATCCCCTGTTCAAAACCGGGTTTGACCCACTCCAGGTACCAGCTGCAGAAGTCATCCCAGATGAGGGAATACAGGGTCTTCAGCGCTTCGCTCAGCCGGAAATCGGCAAACAGTTTTTCTAATTCTATTCGTACGTCTGCCAGGCGGCTCTCAAACCACTGTACGGCAAAATTGCCGGATACGCCTTCAGGACCGCCCGAAGGGGTACCGTCCTCCGGTTGCACCCTGTCTTCCCACATCTTCACCAGCTTCAGCGCATTCCAAAGTTTGTTATTGAAGTTACGTCCCTGCTCCAGCGCCCCTTCGTCGAAGAGCAGATCGTTGCCGGCAGGGGAGGAGATCATAATGCCGAAACGTACGGCATCGGCCCCGTATTTATCGATCAGCTCCAGCAGATCGGGAGAATTGCCCAAGCTCTTGCTCATCTTCCTTCCCTGCTTGTCCCGGACCATGCCCGTGAAATAGACATCCCTGAAAGGGATCCTCTTTTCGATTGGCAGGTTGTCCGGAAAATAATACAGACCGGCCATGATCATCCGCGCTACCCAGAAGAATATGATGTCCTGCCCCGTGACCAGCACGGCAGTAGGGTAGTAGTAGCCGATATCGGGATTACCGGGATGGGTGACTCCCTTAAAAACTTCGATGGGCCATAACCAGGAACTGAACCAGGTGTCCAGCACATCATCATCCTGCTTTAGGTCGTCGATGGTAAATGGGCGTCCGTCGGATACTGCCGCGGTCCCGGCTGCCGGACCGGCGGTGAACAGCTTCCAGGCCCCCTCCCGGGTCTCCGCCACGCGGAAACTTCCATCGGGAGCGTACCAGGCCGGTATCTGCTGTCCCCACCAGAGCTGGCGGGAAATACACCAGTCCTTTACATTTTCCAGCCAGTATTTATAGGTGGCGAGGAATTTGTCCCCGGGATGGATCGTAATATGCCCTTCCGTGACGGCCCGCAACGCAGGCTCCGCCATCTCCTTCATTTTGACGAACCACTGGGTGGAGATCCTCGGTTCGACGACGGCGCTGGTACGCTGGGAGAAGCCGATACGGGTTGGATGCTCTTCCTCTTTCGAAAGGAGCCCTTCCGCCTTCAGCAGCTCCACCACCTTTTTCCGGGCGGCAAACCGGTCCATACCGACGAGGATTTCCGCGGCGGCGCTCAGCGTGCCGTCTTCGTTTAAGGTATCAATGATGGGAAGGCCATGCTTCAGCCCTAAATTATAGTCATTGATATCATGGGCCGGCGTCACTTTCAGCGCCCCCGTTCCAAAAGCCGGGTCGACATAAGTGTCGAAAATGATAGGCACTTTGCGGTTGACAAGGGGCACGATAGCGAATTTCCCCGCCAGCCCCTGGTAACGTTCATCCGTAGGGTTCACGCAGATCGCCGTGTCTCCCATGATGGTCTCCGGCCGCTGCGTGGCGACCAGGATATGTTCGTCCGTATCCGCGATCTTATATTTTACATAATAGAGTTTGCCGGTCTCCTCCCGGTATTCTACTTCTTCGTCGCTGAGCGCCGTTTTGGCCTGGGGGTCCCAGTTGATCATACGGGCGCCCCGGTAAATCAGCCCTTTATTATAGAGGTCGATGAAGATGTTGATAACGGAAGCGTAGTAATCCGTGTCCATGGTAAAGGATACCCGGTCCCAGTCTACGCTGCAGCCCAGCTTTTTGATCTGGTGATAGATGATGCCCCCGTATTTGTCTTTCCATTCGTAAGCATATTCCATGAAGGCAGGACGGGACAAGGTATTCTTATCGATCCCTCTTTCCTTTAGCATACCCACCACTTTTGCTTCCGTGGCAATGGAGGCATGGTCGCTGCCGGGCACCCAGCAGGCGTTGAATCCGCTCATCCGGGCCTTGCGCACCAGGATATCCTGTACGGTCTCATTCAGCGTATGGCCCATATGTAAGACCCCCGTCACATTGGGGGGAGGGATCACCACCGTAAAGGCAGGACGCCCGTCCGGACGGCTGTTGAAATAACGCTTATTCAGCCAATGCCCGTACCACTTGTCTTCTGTCGCGGAGGGGATATAATTCTTACTTAATTCCATGTCATTCAGATTAGTTCGATTCGCTAAATGGGTGGCAAATGTACGAAATTTAGCCCCTCCGGCTTCCTCCCATTAGAGGGCCGGCACAAAAAAAAATTCCCCGTTAGGGGAATTTCCTGTAATTCAGAAGAATATATTCGATAACAGGCTGATCCTGTCCTATGCAAACCAATACAGGTAAGACAAGAACATAACCAGTCCGATAAAACCGAGCGCTAAAAGAATAGTTTTTGCAGTGTCTCCGAGGTGGAAAGAATGAATCATCTTTTTCATAAAAAGAAATTTTTTTAGGGTGAAACCAGTTGATTAAATAATGTAGAAATTCAAAGGGAATCGGAAATCAACTAAACGGGCGGTTTCTCTAACGATTTGGCATGGAAGTAAGCCAGTCTGATAAATCCAGCTCATGCTACGGGCAAGTTCTGAGGGGTCGTTATCCGGCTCAAAGATACATCCATTTTCCAAAAAGTAAAATTTTTTTGATCTTTTTTGAGGCCAGGGCACAATTTGTTCCCCTTATCCTCGTTCCCGCAGCCAAACTACAGTCACCAGGGCGAGCAGGGGCAAAACCTGGCTCTGGCACAAAAAAACTCCAGTATGAACAGGGCTGGAGTTAGGGGTTCTGCGGTCGTTCATCCCGTTTTAGGACATGGTGAACAAATACGCAAAAGACAAGATGGCGGCGAAGTACAGAAAGGCCGTAATAAAGATCAGGACAGTACTTTCTTTCGCCTGAAAAGAGTGCATTTTTTCCATGCAGAATTGGATTTTGAGTTAATAATGTAGTTCAGTCAATGGACCTTTTGAGCCCATAGCCATGGGACCTGTTTTCGCAGAGTAGGGAGTGGATTGTTTTAACCAGCCAGGAGCTTCGGCGGATGCATCTTTCTTTTTACCTTTATAACTTCACAGCTATAACAAGGGCCTTCGAAAAATGTACGCGATAGTCGACATAGAAACTACCGGTGGTTATGCAGCCAATAACGCCATAACAGAAGTTGCTATTGTGTTACACGATGGAAATCGGGAGGTTAAGCGTTATGAAAGCCTGATCGATCCCGTCATAACCATCCCCCGTTACGTGCAGGCCCTCACCGGCATCACCGACGAAATGGTTGCTGGCGCCCCTTCCTTTGAAGAGATCGCCCCCATCCTCTATGAATGGCTGCAAGGCAACATCTTCGTCGCTCATAATGTCAACTTCGATTACTCTTTTCTCAATCATCAGCTGAAAGCCTGCGGCCTGGACCTGGATTGTAAAAAACTATGCACCATCCGTCTGAGCCGGAAAGTATTTCCCGGGGCGCCCAGCTATGGCCTGGGAAAGATCTGCGACCACCTGGGCATCCCCATTCCCAACCGGCACCGGGCCGGAGGAGATGCAGACGCAACGGTGCTCCTGTTCGAACGCATCTTACAGGCCGGCGGTCAGCAGCATATCAATGCCATGCTGAAGGGCAACAGCAAAGAACAATACCTGCCTGTCCATTTGCCTGCCGAACAGGTGCAGGCGTTACCGCAACTGCCCGGCGTCTACTACTTTCATGACGGTAAGGGGAAAGTGATCTATGTAGGCAAAGCAAAGAACCTCCGCAAAAGGGTCGGCAGTCATTTTTCCAATAACAAGCCCGGCCGGCAGAAACAGGAATTCCTCCGCCAGATCCACAGTATCTCCCATGAGGTCACCGGCACCGAACTGATGGCCTTCCTGCTGGAATGTATCGAGATCCGGCGCCTCTGGCCCGCCTATAATCGCAGCCTCAAACGCTTTGAACAGACCTATGGCCTCTATGTATTCGAAGACCGCAGCGGTTACCTGCGACTGGCCCTGGAAAAAAAGCGACGGCAGCTGTCCCCCCTCTACACCTTCTCCCTCCTGGTAGAAGGGCAAACCCTTTTGTGGCGACTGATGCGGCAATGGCGCCTATGTCCCAAACTCTGTTTTGTCCAGCGGGGCGAAGGCCTCTGCGAAGGCATCAAAGAGCAATTCTGCCAGGGCGCCTGCGAACACAACGAGCCCCCGGAGGAATATAACAAAAGGGTAGAGGAGGCGATCGATTCCCTGGTCAGGAGCCTTCCCAGCTTTACCGTATTGGACGATGGCCGGCACCCGGAAGAGCGAAGCTGCATCCTGGTAGAACAAGGCCGCTTCTATGGAATGGGCTACGTTCCTACGGATTCCTCCATTCCCGATACGTCAGCATTAAAAGAATACCTTACCCGCTATCCTGAAAATGACTATATCCGGGGATTGGTATACCAGCATGTGGAACGCTGGCCGTCAAAAAAAACACAAATAACCGGCTGATAACATATCAGCCACCCTATATTTATACCTTTACGTTTCGACAACTCATTCAAATTTCTATGCGTCCATCGGCCCTTGTTTTTATCTCATTCATCTTTGTCTCTTATCTTTCAGGCTGTCATTCCTCCGCCGCTGGTCCGGCCTCATCCGGCACAGACTCCGGCGCCGGCAAATTGCCGCCCCTGCCAATGTTCAAACGAAACCCGGAAGACAGGGCCCTTGTCAAAAAAGAGCCGGTCGCCGAATACCGGGTACGAACGGATGACAAACTGAATGAATCCTGGTTTTCTGTCCGTCTATACGAAACGCCCAAGACCCTGCGCTACCGGGTAGCCTTGGAATTTGAAGGGCTTACCGGGGAAGACACTATTAAATTACCCGATCTGGGCACGGTCCCCCAGCCCGCCATCGAAAAAGGAAAAGACAAGTATTCCTGCATCCTTGGCTTACTGGATAACGACCATAAATTCCGCGAAATGAAAATGGTATACGTGACGGCGAAGGGACAGTCCCTGAAGATCACCACCCTAAAACATTATGTAGTTACGGAGAACTATCGGTTGGTGAGTGAGTAGAGGGCGCCGCATCGATTAGCGGGCCGATCAGCGCGATGAATTCCTTCCGGCCGATCATACGCGCCCCAAGACTTTCCAGGTGCTCCGTATAGACCTGGCAATCGATCAGCTCCACGCCCTCCGACCGGAGCTGCTGAACATACCGGATAAAGGCATATTTGCTGGCATTGCTCGCCTTACTGAACATGCTCTCCCCAAAAAAAGCCTTTCCCAACCGGATGCCATACAGTCCCCCCACCAGCTCCCCGTCCAGCCAGGCTTCGGCGCTATGCGCATAACCCGCCTCATGTAATTTACCGTAGGCCTCCTGTACCTCGTCCGTGATCCAGGTGCCTTCTTGTCCCCTGCGCGAGATAACCTTGCAATTAGCGATCACTTCCCGGAATGCCGTATTGGTGGTGAAGGTGAAAGTCTCTTTCCGGATCAGCTGTCGCATGCTCTTACTCTCTTTCAGCTCGTCCGGGAAAAGCACAAATCTGGGATCAGGGCTCCACCATAGGATATGCCGACCTTCATACCAGGGAAAGATACCGTTCCGGTAGGCCAGCAACAGACGTTCTATCGAAAGGTCGCCTCCAATAGCCAGCAACCCGTCCGGCTCGGCTAACCCGACAGGAGGAAAGATCAGATCATTGTTTAAAGCGTATAAAGGCATTTTTTTGTTGGACCGGCCTGGTTTTCGTTCCGCTCCTTAGACCAGGTTTTCCGTCCCGCTTAAGATTCAGATAAGATTTCGATAGTGGCGCCAATGCCCCGGTCGGTAATAGCATCGCACATAGGCTTTAATTCGTCATAACTGCCTCTTTTGACAGCATATTTGCCTTTCGTGTGGATGATCATGGCACACTGCTCCGCCTGTTCCTGAGATTGATCGCAGACTTCGATGAGCGTTTGGATCACCCATTCGAAGGTGTTCACCTCATCGTTCCATACGATCAGGCTGCAGGGATCGTCACTGTCGGTCATCACCGCCGTATCGTCATCTTCCATGGATACCGGCCGGGGATTATAAAGTAAAGAGGGCATGCGATAAGTTTCTTTTGACAAAATTACGGTTTTCGCCTGCCCTTGCAACAGAGAGCCTATTTTTATACTGTAAAATCTTTAAAACCTTTCCTCCTGGCAGAACTGAAGCCCGTTGACAGCCCCTTGTAAGCAGCAGCTTCCGATCCGCCTTCGTCTAACCGTCCCGGCTCCGGGGGCGATCACGCAGGTATTCCCCCAATCTTTGTTTATTTTTGTGGTTTATCTGAATATTTATGACGCAGGAAAGAGAAGAAAGGATCCTCCAGGTACTGGACAAACGACAGGCCGGCATTACCGTTGTACTGGAAAATGTATTCGACCCGCATAATATCTCGGCCGTCATGCGGACCTGCGATGCGATAGGGATGCAGGAGATCTATGTCCTGAATACCAGGATTCCCCGGCATAAGAAATGGGGGGCCAAAAGCAGTAGCAGCGCCGCTCAATGGCTTACGATCCGTCAGTACACGAATGCGGAGGAATGTTTTACCGAATTACGGAAAAAATACGACAGGATCTTCACCACCCACCTCAGCAGTGACGCCGTGTCGCTCTATGATATCGACCTTACCCAACGTGTCGCCCTGGTATTCGGCAATGAGCACGCAGGCGTCACCGAAGAGATCCGGACTTTATCGGATGGCAATTTCATTATTCCGCAGGTGGGGATTATCAAATCGCTGAATATTTCCGTAGCCTGCGCCGTCAGCCTTTATGAGGCATTTCGCCAGAAGAAGAGGGCCGGCCATTATGAGCAGCGGAATCTGCCGGAAGGACAATATGCAGAGCTGCTGAAAGAATGGAGCCGGGGCCAGCTGGACCCCGAACCGCCCATCGCGCCGGTTCAGTCCTCCTCACTATAAAAATATTTCTTATGCGACCACTTTTTATCATACTCTGCATCAGCATCCTGGTATTGCCTACCCGGGCGCAGGAAGTCAAAAAAGTAAAGATCACGGATCTGGAAACCTATATCGGGCAGTGCGATCACCCCCTTATCGTAAATTTCTGGGCTACTTTTTGTGTGCCCTGCAATAAAGAGATCCCTTATTTTATCAGCACCGTGGAGAAATATAAGGGTAGGGGGGTGGAACTGTTACTGGTAAGCCTGGACCTGCCGGATTATTACCCGGCCCGGATCGCAGCCTTTGCAAAAAAGAATAACTATACGGCCTCTTTGGCCTGGCTGAACGAGACAGATGCCGATTATTTCTGCCCGAAGGTCGACAAAAGATGGTCCGGCGGCATCCCCTGCTCTCTGTTCATCAACAATAAGGACCATTACCGGCAGTTCTTCGACCGGCAGTTGACCGAACCCCAGGTCGAGCTCGCTATAAAGACAATGGTAGCTCCCTTACAGCATAACTGAGGCTTCACCCTCTCGCGATCGAGCAACCCACGGAGCGGGTTTCCTTTACCGTTACTTCTTTACCCCCGTTCATTTCATCAATGGCTTCCCGCAGATGATGGCGCTTCACCTGGCCGGGATCGCCGGGGCTGTCATCGATAGCGCCATGATACACCAGCTTGCCGTTCTTATCGAAGAGATAGCATTCCGGCGTGCGGCTGGCTCCGAAAGCATCGGCCAGCTCACTGTTGCGGTCTACGGCATAAAACCACTGGTAGCCCTGTGATTTCGCATAGGATTGCATGTCTTCATAAGAATTGCTTCCATTGCGATCGCCTTCATTGGCATTCAAAAGAATTACGCCGATCTTAACGGTCTTTGCATAAGTACAGATATCCCTGGTTCGGGACTGGTTGCGTATCACGTAGGGGCAGGTATTGCAACTGAACATGACCAGCAGCCCTCCGGCCTGCTTTGCTTCCTGCAGGCTTATTTCTTTTCCGGAAACATCTTTGAGACGGATGCCGGCCTTGGGTAGGACGGATCCGATCGGCAGGCTGCTATCATGGATCCCGTTAAAGGACAGCAGGCCCAGGACGGGCAGCAGCAGGCAGGTGAGGAGGTTCTTCTTCATATTTCAAGGATTTTTAGTTGGTAAAGTTTACTAAAAAATCCTTGAAATCAGCCCGGTTTTTTGATGACCGGACCGGCTACTTTTTTCGAACCGGATCTGCATCTGCCGGCGTTCTGGACTCCCCTTTAGAGGGCGGGGGCTCCCCCGCCATGACCTTGAGGTGGTGAATGCTCACATTCAGCTCATAGCCAATCAATAATACCAATGAATTAAAGTAAATCAGGAGCATGAGGATCATGACTGTGCCAATGGAACCATAGATTTTATTATAGGTTCCGAAATTATTTACCCAATAGGAGAACCCCAGGGTCGTCAGGATCGTCAGAAAAGTGGCCAGCAGCGTACCGGGGGAGAAGAGCTTCCAGCGTTTATGGACGGATGGGCCATACTTGTAAATGCAGGCGATAGCAAAATAGAACAGGGGGATGGTCACCACCCAGCGGAGCGTTCTGAAGAGCCATCGGGCCGAACGGTTATTGATATGCATCCATTTCAAAAGGGATCTTAGCAATTCAGCCTGCGTCACCAGCAGGATAAAGGACCCGATCACCATGAACAGGACGAGCACGGTAAGCTTGATCGCCATCCAGCGGGTTTGGAGGGATGTTCTTTTGGTATTGTAGATCAGAGATTTGTTGAAAGAATGCATGATGCCGATCATGGCATTGGAAGAATAGAAAAGGGCCAGCAGGAACCCGAAAGATAATAGCCCTACCCGGGGCTTATCCAGGAAGTCTTCCAGGAATTCGCTGACAAGGACATAAGTATTCTGATTGGGGGTGATATCCCTGGTGGTCAGTAACAACTGGTGTTTGATCTCGTGGGAAATGGGCAGATAGGGGATCAGGGTGCAAATGAAAATGGTAGCCGCGGGGATCGCCGTCAGGAAGCTGAAAGCGATGGACCGGGCCCGGTCATTTAACCCTACTTTCCTTACCTGGCTGGAAAAGAATCGCACCACTTCATATAAAGGCATCCCCTGGAACCCCGGCAAAATGATCCTTTTGCTTTTGGCTTCCAGCCAACGGAAAAAAACGCTGTTATATAATTTTCTTTCCAGTTTGAGCATCGCTTCAACCCTCTCTTATCATTTACGTTTAACCGGTTTCTTTTCGTGTCGTTTGACCGGTTTGGTCTCTTTTCGTTTAACCGGCGCCTGAGCAGTTTGCTCCTTATGTTTCTTTTCCATTTCCATTAATGGGTCGTCGCCGGCACTGTCTGCGGGGCTCTCGGCAACGCTCTCCCTTTCCGTACTATCCGGTTTGATTCCCATCCGCAGGTTCAAGGCTTCCTGGTACTGCTTGCGATATTGCAAATGTTCCTTATAGGTTGCCGCAAAATTAGAATAACCTTGCAGATCCGGCTTGGCCACAAAAAATAAATAATCCGTTTTCGGCGCTTCCAGCACGGCTGTCAGGGTCTGTTCCGTAGGCGTACAAATGGGTCCGGGCGGCAGACCGGCATACAGATAGGTATTATAGGGCGATTCCGTTCGGGTATATTTTGTATAGATACGCTTTAATTCGAAATTCCGCATGGCGAATTTGACGGTAGGATCGGCCCCCAGCTTCATGCCTTTGGCCATCCGGTTCAGGTAGACGCTGGCGATCTTGCCTTTGTCTGCCGTTGCATTGGTCTCCTCTTCGACGATGGAGGCCAGGATGTAGGCCGTGGTGGGGGTGAGGCCTTCGCTTTGCGCCTGTTGCCGGCGCTGAGGCGTCCACCAGGCCGTAGAGGCGGCGTACATCTTCTTAAAAATAGCGGAAGGGGGCGTATTCCAGAAATAAGTATAGGTATTCGGGAACACGATGGTAAGCAAGGTATTGGTATCTACCCCGAAGGCCGCCAGAGAATCTTTATTGGCCATGAATGCCGCCACGGTAGCGGAATCACTCTCGAACTTCCGGCCGATCATGGAAGCCAGCCCTTCATGGGTACGTACTTTGGCGATGGTAAAGTGAACGGGCACCTGCCGGCCGTTACGCAACATCCGCAGGATGCTGAGCAGGCTCATGCCCTTTTTGATCTCATACTTGCCGGCTTTGACATTTTGCCGGTAGTCCATCCTCCCGGCCATAAAATTGAACGCCGCCGGGCTTTTTACGACCGTGTCTTTTTCCAGCAAGGCGACGACCTGCTCGTAGTTCATGCCCGTTCGGATATACAAATTGTATTTTTCGTCGCTAAAGCCGGTGGCAGGCCTCAGCAGTTGCCAGGCGGCAAAGGAAATCATAAGGATCAGGACTAGGAGGACGATTCTGAAGATGGTTCGCATACTCACGTTCATTTGGTTTTTAAGGGTGTTGCATTGGATATTGGGTGCGGTCGCAAAATAAGCAAAGAATTTCGTTTGGCGCCCCGCAGGTCTCCAGACAGGCCCTTATAACGAAAAAACCCTGCCAGTTTTAATGGCAGGGCTCAAAATATTTTTTATCGGATTACCTGGTGGGCGCAGGCGTGCTATTAGGAGGAGCAGGCTGGCTGGAAGGCGCAGACGTGGCATTTACCTTTTCCGGTATCCGCTGATTGACGTTGACAGCTTTAGGAACGAAGGCAACGGAAAAAAGACATAATAAAGCCACCACTATGGCCAATACCCAGGTTCCCTTCTCCAGGACATCCGTAGTCTGTTTAACCCCCATTAACTGGTTGCTAAATCCACCCACATTACCGGCTAATCCCCCGCCTTTGGGGTTTTGGACGAGAATGATCAATCCGAGGAACACACAAGCTAAAATGATCAGTAACACAAACAGGAGAACCATATTAATCTATTTTTAATTGTTCAATCTTTGTTGCAAAATAAGCGCTTTTATCAGGATTGAGCAAACTTAATTTGTGATATACATCCATGGCCTTTTCCCGCATTCCCTGCTTGACCAGTACTTCTGCCATCGTCTCTGTGAGGATTTCCTTTCCTTTGATGGAATGGGCGGCAATAGCCTGGATCTGGTGCTCGACCGCCACATCCGCAACGATCTCCTGGTTCTTTTGCGGCAGCTTCCGCATGACTTTTAGCCATTCGGTGAAGCTTTTCAATTGTTTTCCCAGCTTGTCGCTGGGATTTTCCTCCAGTACCAGCTTGATGCCCACCGAGGCAAAATAGTCGATGGTATGGTAGGGCTCGAATTCGACGATCGGCTCTTCCCCTCTCTTTTCTGCCGGAGCCTCTTCCCACCTGGCTTCAGCCGGCGTTTCTTCCAATTTCCTTTCAGGCGGCGCTTCTTCCCATTTGGCTTCAGCCAAAATCTCGTCCAATCCGGCCTCAACCGGGGTCTCTTCCAATTTGACTTCTACAGGGACTATGTGGTCGTGGCGGGCGGGCTCTTCCGCCTTGGTTTCGTTCATCTGTACCAGGACCTGCCGCAGGCCCCTGGCTTCCTCCAGGCTTTGGAGCAGGGACCCTGCTGCTGTAAGAGCAACGCCCGGCTTTTCCACCTCGTCCGGTACGGCGGAAGTCTCCGCTTCTGCTTCGATATCCAGCTTTTCCTGGAAAAAACTTTCCCCGGCATCCTCCTGCTCTCCCTCTATGGTCGTCTCCCGGGCAATCGGGAACTCATCTGTAACGGTGGCTTCTTCATTGGCGGTAATTCCCGTTTCCTCCGTCACATCCGGCATTCCCCAGGATTGCTCTTCCTCCACCATCGTTTCCTCCGCCTCTATATTAACAGCTGCCGGCGCCGGCCGGGTATAAATAGGCTTTTGCTCTTCTACTTCGTTTTGCAGCAACCAGTGCAGCCAGAAAGGATTGGAAAAATACAGATTGGTCTTTTGAGTCTCTTTAGAGAAGTGACCGGCATCCTCCGTATGGAGCTTCCGGGAGAGTAAGTAACGCCCCACGCTGAAAGAAGGATAGGTGGACACTAACTCCTCCAGGCGCTCCCGGGAAACTTCTTCCAGGCTGTCTACCCGGAAAAGATGTTGGATGATCTGCTGCATGGGAATGGTCATTATAGCCTTTTCTACCAATTGGAGAAGAGCTTGTTAAAAATTTCATCCGATAGATTGCTGACAATGGTTGGTAATAGTTGCGCCTCGGCGTCCGGGATGCTGGTTTGAGCGTTGAAATCAAAATTCCGCGTTACATCCGCCTCGAAATCTGCAGGAGCGACCGTCTTGCCCGTCGGGTCCAGGTGGTTCTTAAAAATAATATGTACTGTGACATTCAGCCGGTTACTGGACGCCGATTGTTGGGAAATACCGGAAGTCGTATAATTGTAATCGGTGATACTGCCGTTGACCTCATAATCGGCATCACTGGTCTCTTTCTGTGTCAGCTTCGACGCCTGCTGGTTGATCTTCTGCCTTAATTTATCATTCAACTGGGGCGCCAGTTGGGGATTGATTAGCCGGGCCCTGTTCTCGATATAGCCGATATGAATACTTTTCACCGCGGCTGGTATCGACACATCTTTAAAGGAATAGATCTTACACGAGGACAAAGTTAAACTCACCCCTAAAAAACAGGCAATCGCCGATAATTTATTCATTGATGTCATATTCTTTTAATTTCCGGTATAAGGTCCTCTCGCTGATGCCCAGGTCCGAGGCCGCATCCTTACGTTTGCCCTTATGCTTTTTCAGCGCTTTGACGATCAGCTCCTTTTCCTTGTCCATGATATTCAGAGATTCTTCCACCTCCTCATGGTGATGGATATCGTCATGATTATTATTGTGGATCATCACCGGCTGCGACGAAGAGATCGTCGCAGGCTGATAACCTTCCGCCGGCTTCAGCTCCTTCAGATCATTGATAAAAGAAGCATGCTGGGTAGCAGCCAGGGAAGGATTCTGCAGGATCTCCACGAACATCTTCTTCAGCTCCGTCACATCCTTCTTCATATCGAAAAAGAGCTTATATAAGATCTCCCGCTCATTGGCGAACTCATGCGTACCATTGCCCGAAGTCCCATTGGAAGGCGCCAGCATCGGCAGCCGGTTGCCGGATGTCTCCGGGATAAATCGTCGGAGCGAGACAGCTGCAATCTGTTTTTCCTCCGACAGAACGGAGATCTGTTCCGCAATATTCTTTAATTCCCGAACATTCCCCGGCCAGGGGTAATTAATTAACAGATTTTTTGCCTCTTCGTCCAATTGCACGGGAGCTGTCTTATATCTTTCTGCGAAGTCGACGGCGAACTTGCGGAACAGCAAGGGGATGTCTTCCTTCCGATCCCGCAGGGAAGGCACCCGGATCGGAACGGTACTGAGGCGATAATAGAGGTCTTCCCTGAATTTCCCTCTTTCCGTCAGCTCCAGCAGGTCTTTATTGGAGGCCGCGATCACCCGGACATCCGTTTTTTGTACCTTCGAAGACCCTACCCGTATAAATTCCCCGGCCTCCAGCACACGAAGTAACCTTGCTTGTGTTCCCAACGGTAATTCACCGATCTCATCCAGGAAAATAGTACCCCCGCTCACCGTTTCAAAATACCCCTTACGAAAATCGACCGCACCCGTGAAGGATCCTTTTTCATGACCGAATAACTCTGAATCGATCGTTCCTTCCGGAATGGCCCCGCAGTTGACCGCGATGAAGGGATTGTGTTTGCGGGCGGACAGGGCGTGGATGATCTGTGAGAATGCCTCTTTACCCACCCCGCTTTCCCCGGATATCAATACCGTCAGATCCGTACTGGCCACCTGAACGGCTACCTGCAAGGCATAATTCAGCGACGGCGAATTGCCTATTAAACCAAAACGATTTTTAATTGATTGAATTTCCATATCATGCTCCCTAACCCCTAAAGGGGGATAGTATTTTAAAAGATTTGTAATTTTTTCAACTCAACACTCATAACGCAGTCAGAGTTCCCTCTTTGGCAACAATAGTTCCCAACAACGTCGCACCCGTACACTCATCCACCCTCACCATGGCATAATCCCCTTTCTTAAAGGACGTCCCGGTCTTGGGGAATACCAGCATTTTATTCTGGCTATTACGTCCCCGCCAGTCGTCCGCGCTCTTTTTAGAATCCCCTTCGATCAGCACCTGATAGGTCTTCCCCAGATCCCGGTTATTGCTTTCCTCGCCCAGACGCCGCTGCAGCTTTACAATCTCATCCAGCCTTCTCTTCTTCACCTCCTCCGGTACATCGTCCTGGTAACGCCGGGCCGCCAGGGTGCCGGGCCGCTCGCTATAATAGTACATATATCCGTAATCAAAGCGGGCTTGCCGCATCAGGTCCAGGGTTTCCCGGTGGTCTTCTTCCGTCTCCGTACAGAATCCCGCAATAATATCCGTCGTCAACCCACAGTCGGGAAGGATCTCCATAATCCGCTCCACCTTCGAGAGGTACCATTCCCGGGTATAGGTCCTGTTCATCAGCTGCAGGACCCGCGTACTCCCGCTCTGTACCGGCAAGTGGATATAATTGCAGATATTCTCATATTTAGCGATCGTATAAAGGACCTCGTCCGTGATATCTTTGGGGTGGGAGGTAGAAAACCGTACCCGCAGCAAAGGATCTACCAACGCCACCTTCTCCAGTAATCCGGCAAACGTGACGATCTCTTCTTCCCCATCCACCCAATAATAACTGTCTACATTCTGTCCCAATAAAGTCACTTCCCGATACCCGCTGCGGAAAAGCTCTTCACATTCCCGGACAATAGACGCGGCATCCCGGCTCCTTTCCCGCCCCCTCGTAAAGGGGACAACACAGAAGGAGCACATATTGTTGCAGCCCCGCATAATGCTGACGAAGGCAGTGACCCCATTGCTATCCAGCCGGACCGGGGAAATATCCGCATAGGTCTCTTCCCGGCTCAAAAGAACATTCACCCCCTTATGCCCTGTTTCAGCCTCTTCGATCAGCCCCGGTAAGGTCCGGTAAGCATCCGGCCCCACTACCAGATCCACCAGCCGCTCTTCTTCCAGGAACTTATCTTTCAGCCGCTCGGCCATACAGCCCAGCACCCCGATAAGCGTCCCCGGCTTCTTCTGTTTGGCCTGACGGAATAAATGGAGGCGCTGGCGAACGGTCTGTTCAGCCTTTTCACGGATCGAACAGGTATTCACGAGGATCAGGTCCGCATCCTCATAATTACGCGTAGCGCCAAATCCCTTCTCATTCAATATCGACGCAACGATCTCACTATCGGCAAAATTCATGGCGCACCCATAGCTCTCTATATAGAACTTCTTGCGGTATTCACCCGGGTCCTGGACAAAGGGGGCGAAAGCCTCCCCCTGGCGAACTTCATCATGGACCCCGGTACTCACTAATTCTGACATCTGTTATTTCCGATTTTAGAGACAAAGATACGTAGAAAACCCATTTGCAATGACAAGTTGGCAGCATAGCGGCGAAGCCCGGAAAAGATCCTTATTTTAATGGATGATTAAGATTTTCAGGATCACATCGACCGCTGGAATAGGAGCCGTAGCCTTTGCCCTCTCCCTGAGCGCAGGGCTGTTTTCTTCGTGTAAGGATACCTCCGGGGGGATCCCGGCCTCCGGCGACAACCCGGCTGCCGGACCCGAGTCCGGGGAAAAAAACGGCCCGGTAGCCCTCCTCCCTTACCAGGTACTCGATGTCTACCCCCACGATACCACCTCTTATACCGAGGGCCTCCTGGTGCAGGACGGCGAACTTTACGAGAGTACGGGCCATACGCCGGAAATCTCCTACACCCGCTCCTTATTTGGCATCGTCGACCGGAAGACGGGTCATATCGGGGTCAAAGCGGAGTTGGATAAAGAAAAGTATTTTGGAGAAGGCATCGTCTTCCTCAAAGGCAAAGTCTATCAGCTCACCTACAAGACCCGGGTCGGCTTCGTATACGACGCAAAGACCTTTAAAAAACTCCATGAATTTACCTATCCCAGCGAAGAAGGCTGGGGCATGACCACCGACGGGACCTACCTGATCATGAGTGACAGCACCCCGGACCTCCATTTCCTGGACCCCGTCAGTTTTAAGGTAGTAAGATCCATCAAAGTAATGGAGAACAATACCCCGATAGACCAGGTCAATGAATTGGAATATATCAATGGGTATATCTATGCCAACAGGTATACGAAAAACTATATCCTTAAAATTGACCCGGCCAATGGGAAGGTGGTAGGCAGGCTGGATCTCTCCTCCCTGGAGGCGCAGACCCGGAATAAATACCCGGGATCCATGGAAATGAATGGGATCGCCTACGATTCCGCCGCCGATAAGGTCTATATCACCGGTAAACTATGGCCGGATATCTATGCCATCCGGTTTCCGCATTAATCCACCCACCCAGGCATTCCAATAACTTAACCACCTTATC
>DASWFF010000132.1:0-294373 GCA_036394375.1 Puia sp. | reverse complement strand
CGTCCCTGGCCCGGAGCCAATAGCTGCGAAGATCGCCGCGGCGCACGCCAGTGTAAAGGAATATTTTGCCTGGCTGTTGCTGGATTTCGCCCTGGCCGATCCCTCCCTGGAAGAGATCCCTTCCGGGCGTGCTTTTCAATTGGCCGAAGAAATGCAGCTTTCGTCCGTTTATGATGGTATTGCTAAAAAAGAATTGCAGTTTAGCGACAAAAAATGGCCTGGGTATAAACAACAAACGCAGGCCGCTTACGCTGATATAGATAGTAAAGAGGATTAATCCAACCACCCTTATGGAGACCCATCACATGGAAACGAATCGTACCAGCTTTAAAGAATTTTTGCCCACAGCCTTCGACCAGGGGGATTACACAACGGATGACGTCATCGCCTTCGTATTACCCTTATTCAGGGAAGTGCTGGGTTTTCATGAGTCCGGAAAAGTAGGGCCTTTCGAAAAGGAGGAAGCCCTGTCCGTGACCAATCATCATCACCTGGGCATCGACGAAGGCTCCGCCCAGGCGCCTTCCTATGCCCTTAACCGGGTGTCGGCCCTGTTTGCCCGGGGGCGATCCCGGAATTTCGACGTGGTCGGCAAAATAAAGATCCGCACCGACGCGGGAGAGGGCAGCATCGACGCCGAAGACCTCCAGGTCCATAAAAACCTTTTCGAGCCGCTGCAACACCCGGCTTACGTGCCCGGCTATCCCTGTTTCGAAAGCCTGCTGGGTCACCATGACCCGCAAACGGATATTTTTTCCCTGGGCCTGGTATTAGGCAGCATCACCCTGGGCCTGAACCTCTATGAGACCGAAGATCTTCAGCTGTTCGCCGAAGTCCGTTCCAATCCCAGCCTGCATCATCCGCGGATCCATCCTACTCTCGGCAGGCTGATCACGGAGATGACGGAGCTGGACAGAAGCCGGAGAACACAAGACCTCTATGACGTGATCCAGCGCCTGCAGCACTACCGGGATTATGATCCTGAAAAACAAACGGACCTTAGCAAAGTAGCCGGCTGGGTGAATAAAGAAATAAAAGAAAAGGAAGCTTTTATTTTAAACAAGCTGCGCAACCGCCTCTTCGATACCAGCCGGCGCAACCGGTTACTCTATTACAAGCCCAATATGCGGTTTGTCAACCTGACCGTCAGCAGCGTTCCCATTGTCCTGCATTATCAAAGTATCCGCCCCGAGCATCTGTTTACCTGGAACGACGAACTGGCCGGCAAGGTCAGCGGCATGAAAGAGATCGTCCTGAACAAATACCTGCGTTTTGAAGATCACGGCTATCTCCCCTCCTCCCTGGACAGGGTCAGGGTGGAATCCCAGCGCGCTATCCAGGAGTATGGGTTTAGCCAATTGAAGCTGGTGATCGCTTTCCTCAACTGGCACAATCTGAAAGAAGAGATGAACGAACGGATCCAGAGCCCGCTGCTGCTGATCCCGGTGGAGCTGAAGAAGAACAAAAAGCTGAAGGAGGATCATTATGTATTGAAGGTTTTGGATAATGCGGCAGAAGTAAATCCTGTCCTGGCAGGGCAGCTGAAAGACCTCTATGGCATCCGGCTGCCGGATTTCATAGACCTGGATGAGATAAGCCCCGAACAGTTCTATCAGCAGCTCAAGGCGCAGATCGATGAAGCCAACCAGGGGATCGTGCTCAATTATATCGATAAACCCCGCATTAAGCTCATTCACAGCGAAGCCCGGCACACGGTCAACAATTACAGGAAACGGCTGCGCAGGCTTCCCGGTTACACGGGCAGCTATCACGACATTCCTTATAGCTACCAGCCGGAACATTATAAACCCCTGGGCCTGGAGATCTTCCGGCAAAGGATCCGGCCCGATAGTAGCTTTCTCGAATTCCTGGTGAACGACCGGACAAAACCCCGTTCCCGGCAACTCACGGATGCGGGTCTGTCAGCATCCGAAAGAAAGATCGCTCCGGGAGAGCCTTATCGGGAAAAAGAGCTCTTTGAGCTTGCCGAAAGCGAAAGCAATCCATATAGCTGGGACTTCGATGTCTGCCATATGGTGCTGGGCAATTTCAACTACAAGAAGATGAGCCTGGTAAGGGATTACAACCTGGTAATCGATCAGCAGCTGCAGCATCCCGTTTTCGATGCTTTGTTCAGCGAATTGCCCCGGGTCTTTTCAAAGCACCCTTTCGATCTCAACAAGCCGGACGACTGGTTTCATGTAATAACGGCAGACCCCACCCAGACACGCGCTATCCTGCAAAGCAGGGCCGGGTACAGTTATATTATCCAGGGACCGCCGGGTACCGGCAAAAGCCAGACCATTACGAACCTGATCGCAGACTTCGTGGCAAGAGGAAAAAGTATTTTGTTCGTTTGTGAAAAGAGGGCAGCCCTGGACGTGGTTTATCATCGTCTCAAACAGAATGGACTGGACGAACTGTGTTGTTATATTCACGATAGCCAGGGAGATAAAAGAGAGTTTATCAAAGATCTTAAAGCCACCTACGAGGATTTTACCACGGTTAAGATGGACCTGGGCGTTATCCGGGCCAAACGAGCGGCCCTGCTGGAAAAAATGAACGGACAGCTGGACCTGATCCGGGAATTTCATTTTACCGGCGCCAGCGAAAAAAAGGAAACAGGCATGGAGGTCAGGGAGCTGGTAGAGCGGATCATCTTGCTGCGGGAGCACCTGGTGGATCTGACACCCCGGGAGGAAGAGTGGCTGCCCCAATATAAGGAGTGGATGGACTGCGGCGCCGTTATTGCCGCACTGGAAGAAGTCCTGGAAGAAGCAGGGTCCGATCCCATCTTTGCCGAACATCCTTTCAGCAGGATCAATGAAAGTATTTTCCGGGCAGACAATCCGCACCAATTGCTGGATAACTTATTGCGGCAGGCACAAGCTCTGCTACAGCAGGTAGAGACGGTCATCCGGGACAGCGCTATTGCAGCAGAATATACGACGCTGGAAAAGCTCAGGAACCTGGTGCAGTTCGCCGTGCTCCTGTATCCGCTGGCCCTGACGGACAATCTTTCCCTGGCGGATCCGGCGCATCCGGCGTCCAGGGAACTCGAGCACCGGATGCGCGATTACCGGCAACAGCAGGAACAATACCAGGAGGCCCTGCAAAAGAACAGCCGGTGGAAGCAGAAATTCAGTGAACAGGATTTGGAGAACGGTTTAGCCATCGTCCTTAAAAATGAAGGTTCCTTCTCCGGCTGGTTTAACGGGGGATGGAAAAAACTAAAAAAGCAGGTCGCTGAACAGTATGATCTTTCACAACATGCGGTTAAGCCTTCTTACCGCAGTATCCTGGAAGGGCTCGGTGCAGAATACGAGGCAGCCCGCCGGGTATCTCAGACCAAACGCCAGCTGCAGGAGCAGTACCGGCTTGACAATATCGATACCGCCTGGCTGAGTATCGAGGTGTTGCGGAATAAAAAAGGCGACGCCGTCCTGGATTATCTTCTGCAGCACCCGGGCGGCCTTTCCCTGATCACCGCGCTGCAAGCTCTCCATCAGCCGCTGTCCCGCCTGGATACCCAGTTGAGGCAGTGCTTGCATGATCCCGGCGCCGGCGACCTGTCCGCCATCCGGGATGAGTTGCAAAACATACACCTGAATGCGGACGGATTGGGAGATTGGCTGCCCGCTCTGCGATCCTTTGCCGGCCTGCCGGAGGAGGTGAAGAGAACCCTCCGCCATTTCCCGCTGAAACCCATACAGGTGGAAGCGGTCATAGCCCGCAAAGCGCTCTACGAGATCTACCGGTCTAACAGGGCTTTTGCCACGATCGACCGGCAAAGCATCGAAAAGGCCGTTCAGCAATTGGGCGACTGTTATACCGGCTTACAGCAATTGAATGCCGACTATATCCGGGCCTTTATCCGGCAACGTTTCCACCAGCAGATAGACATGGCGAATAGGGCGGCGAGCCAGTTGAATGAGGAGCAGAAGAAATTCAAAAAGAGCTATAACGAAGGCAGAAAGATCCTGGAGAATGAGTTCGGCAAGAGCATGCGCTACAAAAGCATCCGTGAATTATCCGCCAAGGAGAGCGGACTGGTATTGAAAGATATAAAACCAATCTGGCTGATGAGCCCCTACAGCGTAAGCGACAGCCTACCCCTGGACAGCGATCATTTCGATGTGGTGATCTTCGATGAAGCCAGCCAGATCACCCTGGAGGAAGGCGTGCCGGCCTTATACCGTTCCAGGCAGACGATCATTGTCGGGGACGAGAAACAAATGCCTCCTTCCGATTTCTTTAGTGCAAAGGCGGAAGATCCCGACGACCTTGAAGGTACTGACAGCGAGGAGGGAGATGAATGGCTCAGCGATGATGCCGACAGCCTCCTGGCCCAGGGATCCCGAAAACTGGACAGCACCTTATTAAGCTGGCATTACCGCAGTCATTATGAAACCCTGATCAGCTTCAGCAATCACGCCTTCTATGAAGGCAAGCTGCTCACCATTCCGGATAAGACCATTCACCATAAAGAAAAAGCTGCCATAACCATCACCCGGTCCGAAGATGCCATCCAATCGGCGGGCAACCTCTTCGACAGGAGCATCAGCTTTCATTTTCATTCCAATGGGATCTATGAGAAAAGAGGCAATGTGGCAGAAGCCACTTATATCGCTCACCTGGTAAGAGAGCTTTTGAACAGGGATATACGGGAAAGCATTGGTATCGTCGCCTTCAGCCAGGAACAACAACATACGATCGAAGACGCCCTCGACGAACTGGCCCAAAAAGATATTCCCTTCGGTCAAAAACTGGAAGACGCCTATAACCGAACGGAGAACGATCAGTTCACTGGCCTGATCATCAAAAACCTGGAGAATATCCAGGGCGATGAAAGGGATATCATTATCATGAGCGTCTGCTATGGGTTCGATGCGCAGAAAAAGATGCTGATGAATTTTGGTCCGATTAATAAGCGGGGCGGGGAAAAGAGATTGAATGTACTGTTCAGCCGCGCCAAAAGGCATATGGCCGTTGTGAGCAGTATCCGGCACCAGCATATCACGAATGAATACAATGAAGGCGCCAATTATTTAAAAAGATTCCTGCACTATGCCGAGATGATCTCTTTGGGCCGTATGGAAATGGCCAGAACGATCCTGGACAGCCTGGTATCACATAAGGACGAAGCGCTCTCCGGGTCCTCCTCTTCGATCATTCTCCGGCAGATCAAAGAGCAGATCCAACACTATGGCTATGAGGTGGCGGAACAGGTAGGTCAGTCGGATTTCAAATGCTCCCTGGCGGTGAAGGCGAAACCGGAAGATGAGGCGTATGTCCTGGGCATCCTCATCGACGACGGGAAACATTACCAGAATAAGAACCTGATCGAACAATATTATCAGCGACCGGCTATCCTGCAACAATTTGGCTGGAAAATCCTCCCCGTTTTTGCCAGGGATTGGCTGCATCATCCACAGAAAGTAATGGAGCTGATCCTGAAATCGATCCGGGAGGCGTCGAAGCCTGCTCCTGCTGCCGGCTCAACAGATAATTCGCCCGCTTCCGGATCTTCCGATAGACAGGAAGCCGGGTCAGCTCCCGTTATCGGGATGGGAGAGCAACCTGGAAGTCCCCCGGGCTCATCCGGTATATATGATCACCTGGTCTTTCATCGGCTCAACTATAGGGAAGGGGGCGCTGATAAATTCTGGGAAGCGGCGACAGAAGGCAATAAGCTGATCGTCCGGTGGGGAAGGGCCGGCACAAAGGGGCAGATACAAATAAAAACTTTCTCCGATGAGAAGGCTGCAAAAGAAGAAAAGGAAAGATTGATTAAGGAAAAAACAGAGTCCTAAGACCCTCTCTGCGAACCGCCTGTTAACCGGGTATTTTTAGGAATCCCTTTGCTGTTTGCTTTCCCTTTAGGAGCAGGAAAGCCCGGGATGTTACTTTTCTGATTGCCGATCTGCTTGCCGTCTTTTTTCTTCTTATTATTGGGAATGAGTGCCATATGAAAATTTTTTTATAAGGTAGCAAAAATAAGAATGAAGATAAGATTATTTTTACAATCATGCAGCGTGAACTCTATTTCGACATCAGCTCGGCGGAAAGCGGGGGCAGCCTGTTCCGGGTCGACCATGGGGAGGGACCTCCTTCCTTTTATTATAATCACAGCACCTACGATTCGGACAAAGACGAGATGAAGGTTTTTGAAACGAACTACCCTGATTTTGCCTCGTTCTGGAAGGAGCTGACGAAAGATCCGCAATGGTGGTATCTTCATCCCTTATATGTTCACCCGGAACAAAGGGATTTTATACGGGAGCAGCTGAAGACGGTGAACTGGGCCGTGTATCCCAATAAAAAATGGCAGGATAGTCACCAGCGGCAATGGAAAAAAGTATTGACGGGTCCCGGCGGTTATTACCCCGGCCCGGATGCTGCAAAAGCAAACCCCGTTTTTTAGCAGGCGCAAATTCTGGATTAGGCTTTATCTTTATCGCGGCCCGTGGATTTTCAACGGCGCACAAACAACTCTGTTATGCAAAAGATGAAGTTATTCTGCCTCTTTTTATTTTCTTTCACTAGCCTGCAGCTGGTCGCACAGGACAGCGCCTTTATCAATCCGGCGACTTCCGGGAAAGGATGGGCCCCTCTTTTCAATGGTAGTCTTTCCAACGCTGTTTACCCTAAAGGCGTTTGGACCGTTACAGACGGAGTCCTGACAGCCGATAAGGATGAAGCGATCTGGAGTGAAAAAGCCTACGATGATTTTGTACTGGACCTGGATTTTAAAAATGCTTCCGGCACCAATAGCGGAGTAGTCGTACACGCATCGGATACAAAGGACTGGATCCCGCATTCCGTCGAGATACAAATTGCCGACGACTTTTCAGACGAATGGTCAAAAGCTCCCCCCAGCTGGCAATGCGCCGCCATCTTCGGCCACCAGCCTGCCACCGCTCACCTAGTCAAACGGCCCGGTGAGTGGAATCATTATACCATCACCTGTAGGGGCAGAAAGATCTGGGTCGTACTGAATGGACAATTGGTGAACACCTGCGATATGAGCCTGTACACTTCCGCTGAAAACAATCCGGATGGCACCAAGGCTCCGAAATGGCTTAGCAATCCCATGGCTACCCTGCCCCTGCACGGATATATCGGTTTACAGGGCCAGCACGCAGGCGCTCCGATTTATTTCCGCAATATCCGGATCAAGGTATTGAAATAACTACGCCTTTTCAGACTTCACAGGAATGGCGGGTTTCCGCCCCCAGTGCGACAATTCTGAATTATCCTCCGCCAAAAGGATCAGGATCCCTCCCTTGAGACGGTAATGGTTCGCATGGAGAAGGCTCTTCAGAAAAGATTGCTCATTGTAACCCGGGCAGGCCATTTTTGTAGTAAGGATCTTCTCGCTGAAAGTAAGGCTGCTGTCATGGTCGCTATACCAGAATCCTCCCCTCATGGTATTGCAGCCTGTGTTGCCGGAGAAATGTTTTTTAGCAAGGTCAAGACGAATGGAGGGGAGCTTACCGGTCGCGGCATCGGAAGGCAGGATAGGTTGCAGATACCAGGCTCCCCCTAAAGTAGTGGTATCCGGTATTTTAGGAGTACGGGCACTGGCGAGGGCGGTCGTATCCTGAAGCGGGCCGGGATGATGGGAAGCCGGCTCCTGGCAAGCCAGCAGAAAGCTCAGGCAAGCTGAAATAATTATTTTCATACCGGTGTTTTTTGTAAAAGATCGAAAAACTATGCCAATTACGGTCACTCCCTGGTCCGCACGAACAAACAGCATCCGGGATGTGGAATAAATTCCCCGTAAAAATCTAAATTACAGCATCTATGCTGCAGGATAATCTATTACTCATCATATCATTGCTTTTTGCAGTTTCCATGCTGGCGATGCTCAGCGAAAAACTGCGCATTTCTTATCCCATTTTCCTGGTGATCGCCGGTTTGCTCATTAGCTTAATTCCGGGCATTCCCCGGATCAGCCTGGATCCGGACATGGTATTTATCATATTCCTTCCGCCCCTTCTCTATTTTGGGGCCTGGAATACTTCCTGGCATGACTTCTGGCTATTCAAACGGGCCATTGGTATGCTGGCGTTCGGTTTGGTGATCTTTACGGCCGGAGCGGTGGCTTTTACGGCCCACCTTATGATCCCGGATTTCTCCCTGGCCCTGGGATTCCTGCTGGGAGGGATCGTTTCTCCCCCGGATGCCGTAGCCGCTACCAGCGTGCTGCAAACCCTGAAGATCCCCAAAAGGATCGTCACGATATTGGAAGGAGAGAGCCTGGTAAATGACGCCTCCAGCCTGATCGTATTCCGTTTTGCCCTGGTCGCGATCTTTACCGGGCAGTTCGTTCTGTGGAAAGCGGGATTCAGCTTTCTCCTGATAGCCTTCATGGGTACCCTCATCGGGCTGGTGATCGCGGGTATCGTTTATGCCATACACCGTTGGCTGCCTACCACCGCCAGTATCGATACCGCTATCACCCTGGTAACACCCTACCTCATGTATATCACGGCGGAGCACTTCCACTATTCCGGCGTATTGGCCGTAGTAAGCGGAGGGCTCTTCCTTAGCTATCGCTCCCATGAAGTATTTACGTATAGTTCCCGCCTGCAGTCACAAAGTGTCTGGAATGTTATAATATTCCTTTTGAATGGCGTCGTATTCATCCTCATCGGGCTGCAGCTACCCGGTATTATCAGGGGGCTGGGTGAATACTCATTGGCCTCTGCCATTGTTTACGGAATCGTTATCAGCCTGGTGGCGATCGTCATACGCATTGTCTGGGTATACCCGGGAGCCTATCTGCCCCGCATCTGCAGCAAAAAGATCCGTGAAAAAGAATCCAATCCCGGCTGGAAACCGGTTTTTATCATTGGCTGGAGCGGCATGCGGGGGGTGGTCTCCCTGGCCTCTGCCCTGGCGGTCCCCTTTAGTCTGACCAACGGCGCCAGCTTTCCCCATCGCAACCTGATCCTTTTTATCACTTTTGTCGTGATCCTTTTCACCCTGGTATTACAGGGCCTGAGCCTGCCTCTCCTGATCCGGCTCCTTAAGATCGAAGTACAGGAGAATGAGGATGATCAGAAACTTTCCATTCGTCTGCGGCTGGCCAATGCCGTAGTGGATTATATAGAAACGGAATATGCCCAGGAGACCGCTTCGATCGAGGCCTTCAATCGCCTGAAAGGACGTTACGAACGGATGATAGAAATAACCAATAAAAAGTTGGAAAAAGAAGAAGGGAAGGAGATAGCGCCGTCCTTTTTGCCCAGGTATCGCCAGCTCCTCCTGGAACTGGTGAAGATACAACGTCAGGAACTGACCCAGATGCGCCGGGACAACCTTTTCTCCGAGGAGCTGCTGCGGAGCAAAGAGTTTGAGCTGGACCTGGAAGAGGCCCGGTTCAGGCGATAACCCCCGGCCACTATCTTCCGGTTTCGCGACCCCGGTCCCCCATTTTCCGGTTTGCCGCTGTAAAAAAGATCAGCCCGATATTCCTATTTAAAAAAAAGGTGTTACATTAGAAAAAGATAACATTCAAAACTAAAAAAAACACTCATGAAAAAAGCCAGCCTTCTCCTGTTGATCATGGGCCTGACGATTGCCAGTACCCAGGCCCAATTAAAAGACGCACTTTCCAAAGCCGGCGTCAGCACTCCCAATGCCGGTAGCTTACTGACCCAGTTTGCAGGCGCTATCAAGCCAACCTCCTTCCTCTCCGGCTGGGCCAGTGGCGGCAAAACCAAATGGCTGAGTGCTGCCGGTAAGGTTTCCGATGCCGTAAGTATGGCCAAAAGCGTTTCTTCCCTCTCGGGTTTCATCAAACCGGATATGTTCAAACAGGGATTCAATACGGCCAGCCTGGTCCAGGCCGCCAACGCCGCGAAGACTTATTCCGATGCCAGCGGGGTCCTGAAGAACCTGGAAGGAGGCCTGAAGCCCGAAGCCTTAACCAGCAGTTGGGCAAGCAAACGAACCGGCTGGTTAAATGCATTGAGCCTTCTGAAATAAACGCTTTCCGGCATCCCTATAAAATATTGTCATCTTTATTTTTTCACTTAAAATCATTCGTTATGTCAGACTTGAATGAATCTTTGGCTGATAAAGCCAATGCCTTAAAGGAACAGGCCACTGAAAAACTACATGATCTTTCAGAGAAAGCCGGGGAACTTACTGACCAGCTCAAACAAAAGGCAGGAGAAACCTGGGATAAACTAAAGTCCGGGGAAGCAAAGGAAGAATTGGGTCATTTAAAAGAGGCTGTACAGGAAAAATTAGGGGAAGCCGGGGAAAAAATGCACGAGTTGACGGATAAGGCTAAAGGGCTTTGGGAGAAAGTCGCGGGAAAGCATGAGGATGCGGAGAAAAAAGACTAACAAAACGCGAGGCGGGTATATTTTACCCGCCTTTTTTATTCCTGCCAACAAAGGATTTTCCTTTCCATAACCGGGCCCCGCCCGGTTGTGAACAAGGCCCATGGCCTAACCGAGGAGAAACGAGGAACGAAGTTTCGACGAAGGTTACGAGCGGAGCTCTTCACTGACATTAAACATGTTCCTGCAAAGAATTACATTTCAACTAATTCTTTGCAGGAATTCATTTAGGAGGCAGGCCCGGCATATTGCAGGATGACCCGGTAAAGATCGTCCGGGTTAAAAGGCTTTACGATAAGATCCGTGAGACCGGCCGTATAGGCCTCACTCTCCACCTCTGTGGGAATGCTGGCTGTAAGGGCAATGATGGGCAGCGTCTCTCCCCTTTTGCGCAAAAGTATCGTGGCCTCATAACCATCCATCTCCGGCATGTGAAGATCCATCAGGACCAGATGATGACGGGTGGAATCCAGCCTCTCCAGAGCCTCCAATCCATTGCCGGCAACCTCGACCATCGCTCCGCTATTTTCCAGGATCGTCTGTGCCACCAATACATTCAGGGGATTATCTTCCACTAATAAAATAGAAATGCCTTTCAGCAAATGGTCGCGGTTAGCCGAAGGCAAAAATTCCTCTTTCTCTCCGATAAGCTCCTGGCTGACAGGAAAGGTTTGTGTAAAATAAAATTCAGAGCCCGTACCTGCTTCACTGGCTAACTGCAGGGATACCCCCTGCAATTCCAGGAT
The DNA here is from genome assembly GCA_036394375.1 of Puia sp. Classification (GTDB taxonomy): domain Bacteria; phylum Bacteroidota; class Bacteroidia; order Chitinophagales; family Chitinophagaceae; genus Puia. The sequence continues at coordinate 283,269 of DASWFF010000132.1, read as the reverse complement.
CTTTTTGGTAATGGCCAACCCCAGGCCCGTACCTCCATAGCTGCGGGACGTAGAGGAATCCGCCTGGGTAAACCGGTCGAAGATCATGTGTTGCTTCTCCGAGGCGATGCCGATACCGGTATCCATTACCCGCACGGTGATCGTGGCCGCGTCTTTCGTCAGGGCCGTCACCTGTACGGACAGCCGTACAAATCCTTCGCGGGTGAATTTAATGGCATTATGAACCAGGTTGTTGATCACCTGGCCGGTCCGGGTGGGATCTCCGATCAGCTTCTTATCCAGGCGAGTATCGATATCTATCAGCAGGTCGATCCCTTTCTCATGAGCCGTATTTTTTAGCCCGGCTACGATATTCCCGGCTATGGCAGGAAGGTCCATGGGGATCTGCTCAAATCCGATCTTTCCTTCCTCGATCTTGTTATAGTCAAGGATATTATTGACGATCGATAGTAAATTATTGGCCGAAAAGAGCAATACGCCCAGGTCTTCTTTCTGGTCTGTCCGGGGATCATGCCGCAGCAGGAGATGCGTCATCCCGATCACGGCATTGAGGGGTGTCCTTATTTCATGGGACATCGTGGAGAGGAATTCCGACTTGGCCTTCAGGCCCTGCTGTGCCTGGAGGGTGGCTTGTTTAAGGCTGTGGGCAAACCGATGGGACAAAGAGAGGGATTGGAGAAAGAAAAAGGCGATATATCCTGCAAATATCACGGCTTTCATAGTGTAAATAACGCCAAAGTATTCCAGGTTGATCAGGAACAGGATCACCAGCATGACTGCGGTGCTAAGGAGTGCAAACAAAGAGCCGCTCCGTTTATTCCGGGCCGCCTGGAAGAAAACATATAAGGCATAGACGGTGCACAGGAACATCACTACCAGGAAAATATTCAGGAACCGGGTAAAAATGATCGTTGGGGTGAGGATACACAAGGCGGCATAGGTTATACAAAACCACCACATGACCTTCATGATCCGCGGATCCGCGTCATTCGGATAGAGATGTTTGGTATACTTCGTAAAAAAGGCTGCGCAAAGGGCCAGGGTAATGTATTCCACCCTTATCGTGACGAACCAGTTCAGATTAGGGACTAAGGAATGGAGAATATAAGCATTCGCTCCCACCATGCGATAGCTGTATAAGATGCAAAAAACAGAAAAATAGAGAGTGGTCTTATCGTGCCGGCCGAAAACAAATAATCCCAGGAAGAACAAGGCGCCCATAAACATACAGCCTGCCAATACGAGGTCATAGGCATTATCCCGGTTCTTTTTCAGGAAAAGCCCGTCCTTGTCCCCGATCAGTATTTTTTTATAAGGCCCCCCCTTGGCATGCCAGAAATTGGCGATCTGCATCACCAGCACCAGGGTATCCTTTTCTCCCGGCGGCAACGCGATGGTACGGGTCGTCCAGAAAGGAGTGGCTTTATCGGCAGTGGCAGCCGGTTCCCCATTTTGTGCCTTTACGATCCCGTTGATATATAATTTATAGGCGCAATAGACATCCGGAACTTCCAGGCCGATGCGGGGTCTTTTTGAGGGCAGAAGGATAGTAAGGGTATAGGTGGCATAACCCTGGGCCGGGAGCTTTTGTCCATTCAGCCGGAGATTCGTCCAAAGGGAAGGACAGGGAACATAAGCGGGTTTTCCGGCAGCGCCCAGGTTTTGGGGCGATATCATTTGTTCCCAGAAAAAGCCCCACTCTCCATCCAGGGCCACCGGCTTATCGGATAGGTTCAGACCACGAAGGTCCAATATGCCTTTTTTCGCCGCCGGGCCTGGCTCTCCATAGGCGAAGCCTCTTATACCAATAGCCACCGCCAGCGTAAAGCATGCTATTTTCAGCAAAATTCCTTTCATAAAGCCGGCTACTCATTCCGTTTTAGCTGCTAATAAGGCATAGATAACGCATTTTGCCGAATAAAATGATTGGGGGCCTAAAAAATAAGAGAGCGGTCCGCGAAGGCGGACCGCTCTCTTATTAAAAGATCTTAGTGCTATTTATTTCTTCTCGAGCAATTTGAAGAACTGGTCAAGTGCCGGCAGGATCACGATACGGGTGCGGCGATTCGCTGCGCGACCTTCCTCCGTATCATTCGAGGTAACGGGAACATATTCTCCGCGACCTGCTGCAGTGATATGGGCGGGATCCAATCCGTATTGATTTTGCAGGATCCGGACAACGGAAGTAGCGCGTTTTACGCTGAGATCCCAGTTGTCAGTCAACTGACCAGCCCTGTGATAAGCTTTGTTATCAGTATGGCCTTCTACCATGAATTCGATATCAGGCTGAGCTTTCAGGACCATCGCTACTTTACCGAGAACTGTTTTTGCAGCTTCGGATACATCATACTTTGCGCTCTTGAACAGCAGTTTGTCAGAGATGTCAATGTAAACAACACCCTTGTCCACCTTGATGTTGATATCCTTATCATCCATATTGCCGATGGCGCCTTTCAGGTTCATGACCAGGGCCATATTCAGCGAATCTTTGTGAGCCAGTTCAGCCTGAAGATTCTGAATATAACTATCCTTGGCTCCGATATTGTCTAAAGATTTTTTGATGCTTTCTGCCTGTGTGCCGGAAATAACAGAAAGATCCTGCAGTTGCTTGAGGGTAGCATCATGATTTTGTTTCAGGAAATCGATCTGCTTGTTCAGGGCGTCGATCTGATTCTGAAGAGCTGTCTTCTGGGTAGCATCCGTGGCGGTAAGATCGTTACAATTTTTCAGATCCCCGGCCAGCTTTGCATTGGCAGCCGTTAAGGAGTCGATTTTTGCCTGAGCGGCTTTGAATTTTTTAGAACTTACGCATGAAAATAAGGATACGGACAGGACAACGAAAAGAAGGGTCTGTTTAAGCTTCATAGTAATATCATTTTTTTAAAAAAAGTTAATTATTCCTTTATCGAGATAGGCTATACGATTTTTAGGAATAAAGTCAAAGATAACTCAACAAAACAAAAAAGCTAATTTGTAGCCGTTAAAATTAAGGCTAATTTAATGCCAAAATATCAGTTGCAGAGAGAATTGTACATAGAAAAAGGCCTTATTCGTCTTTTCTGACAGATTATTTTTTTATATACGTTTATTTTAAAACCATACGCGCAATGAGACAATTTTTTTTATTCGGCTGCCTGTTTATCCAGCTTGTATCCTGCAAACTGATGCCCAAAACGGATCCTGCAACGGAAAACAAGAAGGATTTCACGCAATTCCTCAACGATTATTATGAAGGCCGGATGAAACTTTCTCCACTGGATGCCACACAAAATGGGGACGATCGCTACAACGCGCTTCTGCCTGCCGATTTTACGGACAGCTACCGGGATTCTTTGAAAATTTTCTACACCCGCTTCCAGGATGGGCTTAAGAAGTTCAATCGCGCAGGCTTAACCGAAAACGATCGCCTCAGTTATGATATCTTAAGCTGGGAATTGGAAACACGCCTGGAAGGATTCAACTACCCGGGTAATTATATCCCCTTTAATCAATTCTATGCCCTGCCGCTGACCCTGGGGCAATTAGGCAGTGGCGAAGGCTTCCAGCCCTTCCGCACCCTGAAGGATCATGAAGACTGGATCCTTCGTGCAAGGGCGTTCAGCCCCTGGGCCGACAGCGCCATTGCCTATTTCAGAAAAGGAATGGCCGCAAATTTCGTCCTGCCGGCATCCCTGGTCCGGAAAATGATCCCGCAGATGCAGGCGATGGTGACGGATCAGCCGGAGAAAAGCCTTTTCTATGGCCCTGTCGGCAAGCTGAAGGATAATCCCGATACGGCCGCCGTAACAAAACTCCGTTCAGCCTATGTACACCTTATTAGAGAGGATATCGTTCCTTCCTATAAAAAGCTGGCGGATTTTCTCAGGGATGAATACTTACCCAAGGCAAGGACCAGCTCGGGAATAAGCGCTTTACCAGGGGGAGCGGCTTATTACGTCTACCTGGTAAAGGATCAGACCACCACGCAAAAAGCTCCGGAGGAGATCTACCAGACGGGGTTAAGAGAAGTGGCCCGTATCCGGGGCATTATGGACAGCCTGAAAAATGCCGTCGGTTTCAAAGGCGATCTGCCCGCCTTTTTCGCCTATATGAATACGGATAAAAAATTCATGCCTTACAAAACGCCGCAGGAAGTATTGGCGGCTTTTGAGGCGATTCATCAAAAGATGCAGCCCAACCTGCAGAAGATGTTCAACCATACGCCGAAAACAGGATTCGGGATCCGGCAAACGGAAGCTTTCCGGGCGGCAAGCGCCAGCGCGGAATATAACCAGGGTTCTGCGGACGGCAAACGCCCCGGCATCTTCTATGTTCCCATCCTCGATGCGACAAAGTTCAATACCACTTCGGGCATGGAATCCCTCTTCCTCCATGAAGCCATCCCCGGCCACCATTACCAGATCTCCCTTCAACAGGAAGATACCCTGCTCCCCGCCTTCCGCCGTTTCGGAGGCAATAACGCTTATGTGGAAGGATGGGCGCTGTACTGTGAATCCCTGGGCAGGGAACTGGGACTCTACACAGATCCTTATCAGTATATGGGCGCCCTGGGCGATGAGATCCACCGGGCCATCCGGCTCGTAGTGGATGTAGCCATCCATACCAAAGGCATGACCCGGGAAGAAGCCATAAAATATATGAGGGATAATGAGGCTATCAGCGAAGAAGGGGCCACGGCCGAGATCGAGCGCTATATGGCTATTCCGGGACAGGCATTAGGCTACAAGATCGGCGCCCTGAAAATAAGGGAGCTGCGTAACAAATGCCAGCAGGCGCTGAAAGACAAATTTCATCTGGCCGATTTTCACGACGAGATCCTGAAAGACGGGGCTATGCCGCTGGATGTCCTGGAAAAGAAAATGGACGCCTGGGAGCAAGGGCACCTATAATTCGTTAACCGGCCCGGGCCCGGTTAACGAAAAAAATTAGTTGAAAAATGCTAAAATAATTAGTGTGTATAAAATAATTATTCTACCTTCATTGAATCAATAATTTTGGAAGAACAAAAAAGAATAAAAAAACTTACGATTATGTCAAACGCAGAAAAACTCAAGGCTTTAAAGCTGACGATGGACAAAATAGATAAGGATTTCGGGAAGGGAAGCGTGATGATGATGAATGAAAAAAGCCAGGATCCTATGGAGGTCATTTCCACCGGTTCTATCGGATTGGATATGGCCCTGGGAGTGGGTGGCCTGCCAAAAGGAAGGGTAGTTGAAATATATGGCCCTGAATCCTCCGGTAAAACGACACTCGCCACTCATATAATTGCAGAAGCGCAGAAAAAGGGGGGCATGTGCGCCATTATCGATGCGGAACATGCTTTTGACAGCGCCTATGCTCAAAAGCTGGGAGTGGACATCGACAATCTGTTGATCTCGCAACCGGATTATGGAGAGCAGGGCCTGGAGATTGCAGACCGCCTGATCCTCTCCGGCGCACTGGACATTGTGGTCATTGACTCCGTAGCCGCCCTGGTTCCCAAGGGGGAATTGGAAGGTGAGATGGGGGATAGCAAAATGGGCCTTCAGGCAAGACTGATGTCACAAGCCCTGAGAAAACTGACGGCCACGATCAGCAAGACCAATACCATTTGCATTTTCATTAACCAGTTACGGGAAAAGATCGGGGTCATGTTCGGCAATCCCGAAACGACCACCGGCGGTAATGCCCTCAAGTTCTACGCCTCCGTACGTTTGGACATCCGCCGCCTGGCGCAGATCAAAGACGGAGAAGAAGCCATTGGTAACCGGATAAAAGTAAAGGTTGTGAAGAATAAAGTAGCCCCTCCTTTCCGGGCCGCCGAATTTGATATCGTCTTTGGAGAAGGCATTTCCAAAGTAGGCGAGATCGTCGATATGGGAGTGGAACTAGGCATCGTCCAGAAAAGCGGTAGCTGGTTTAGCTATGGTACCGATAAACTGGGACAAGGACGGGATACTGTAAAACAATTACTACATGACAATCCCGAACTAGCTACAGAGATCGAAAACAAGATCAGGGAAAAAGTAAAAGAAATGCACGCAGCATAAACGAATACGCTTTCGAAACATTTTTGGAATTTTAATTTTAATTGGGTTAGTAAGTACAGCGGCTCCGATTTCCATCGGGGCCGATTTTTTTTATCCCGGATTTGCCGGAGTTTGATGGGAGAATATCAGGGCCAGGTTTTGGTACCCCGGAGGGGGGTTAATAAGCCCCGAAAGCGCATAACAGAGCGGACCACGGATCCGCGTCCCAACCGAGCGAAGCGAAGGTTGCGAACGAGGAGGAGCAAGGGACGAAGCTCCGACGAAGTTCTGTAATCAAATATCTTTTTTATGCCCGGAGGGTTACTTTTCCACTAAACCCGACTGGGCATAAAAAAGGGGTCTGAATAGAAATTCAACCCCGTTTTAAAATCCAATATCCTATGAAAAACCGAGATAAAGGTAGAGGATTCAAATCAAATCTGCAATACCATTTTCCGGTAATTTATTTTTAAGGGTTAATTTAGTTTTTAAGAAGCTGATTGGAAGTGATCCGGTTGCTCTCCTTGTCGGCAACCCGCAAAACATATACCCCCCGTTCCAGGGATGATACATTAATTACCTGTATACCAGGCTGTAAATGTTTACTTAAGCGCGCAGACCCGTTGGCATCGATCACCTGGATCTCCACCACATGCTCTGTCCGGATAATGAATAGCTTATCCACGGGATTAGGATAGAACTTGAAAGAAACAGCCCCCGAAAGACTCACCTGTATCGCTTTCGAATAAAGCATCCTCCCACCCGGGCCGGTATATTTGATCCGGTAAGAATCCGCCCCATTGGGAGGAGCAATATCCGTCAGTTCATAATGATTACTATTCCCGGTATTCCGCAATACGCCGATCGTCTCATATTGATCTCCATCCGTCGCCCGTTCGATGATAAAATAATCCCCCTCTTCCACACTATCCACATCCCATTGCAGCCACACCTTATTATACTCTTTCACTAACCCGGAAAAATTCACGAATACGGAATGCTGACCCCCTCCCCCCTCCTGCTGTAGCCCGGCGACAGAGTCGACAACTTCGCTCGGCCGCTGCGCCCGGGATACATCCCAGCAAAAAAGCGCCACCAGGGCGAACCAAAAAAATTTCTTCATAGCCAGTGATTGATAAAAAAAGAAGGGAGGAATCAATTAACAAATTCCTTGCCAGGAATACCTAATAGTCGTTAATCAGACTCCATCTGGTAACAAAAACGAAAACGCTGCTTTAAAATTTCTTTATTCTTGTTATAATCTTCTTAAAACCGGGCTATCTTTCCATTAAAGAACAAATAAAAGAACATCCATGCCCCATACCATCCGGAAAATGAGTAGCTCCAAGCGAATAGCGCTGGTAGCCCATGACAACAAAAAAAACGAATTGATCGAATGGGCCGTCTATAACAAGACGGTACTGGCCACACACCGCTTATACGGCACCGGCACCACCGGAAAGCTCCTGGAACAGGCGCTAAGCCAGTCGGTCAGCAAATTTCTCAGCGGCCCGCTCGGCGGAGACCAGCAGATCGGATCCCGCATTGCCGAAGGAAAGATCGACGTATTGATCTTCTTCTGGGATCCGATGGAAGCCCAGCCCCATGACCCGGATATCAAAGCCCTGCTACGTTTGGGGGTCGCCTGGAATATCCCCATCGCCATGGACCGCGCCACAGCGGACTTCCTGCTGACATCCCCCCTGATGTACACGGACTATGAGATCATCCTGCCGGACTACAGTCAATACGTTAAACGACTCCAGAAATAAACGCTTCAATCCCTTTCAAACAATTTACTACATGAGAAAACAACTATTGACCGCCAGCGCCTTATTATTGGCATCCCTGGCCTGGTCCCAGACAAAACCATTAGCCGGCTTCCCTGAAGCCGGCGCCAAACAGGAATTTGCCCTGGAAGAAAAATTCGACAGCTACCTGCAGGCAGGCAACGTCGACAGCTTCATAAGGATCCTGTCATCCCACCCCCACCATGTCGGCTCTCCCGGGGGAAAAGCCGACGCAGACTATATCTACGACCGGTTCAAAAGCTGGGGGTATGATGTACAGATAGAAACATTCTATGTCCTCTTCCCTACCCCTAAAGAACGTCTCCTGGAAATGACAGGCCTCTCCCCTTACAAGGCCTTGCTGGCCGAGCCCGCCCTGAAAGAAGACGCCACTTCCGGCCAGACCAAGGAACAGTTGCCTACCTATAATTGCTGGTCCCCGGACGGAGACGTGACCGCCGACCTGGTCTTCGTCAACTACGGCATTCCCGAAGATTACGACCGCCTTGAAAGAATGGGGATCTCCGTAAAAGGCAAGATCGTCCTCGCTAAATACGGCCATTCCTGGAGAGGCATCAAACCCAAGGTAGCACAGGAACACGGCGCCATCGGCTGTATCATCTATTCCGATCCGAAAGACGATGGTTATTTTGAAGGAGATGTATACCCGAAAGGCGCTTTCAAAAATGAATATGGCGTACAGAGAGGCTCCGTCATGGATATGCCCATTTATCCCGGAGACCCGCTGACACCCGGTATCGGCGCTACCAAAGATGCCAAAAGACTGGACAGAAAAGAGGTTACGACCATCCTGAAGATCCCCGTCCTGCCTATCAGCTACCACGATGCGACGCCACTCTTACGTGCCCTTGAAGGACCGGTCGCCCCGGAAGAATGGAGAGGCGCCCTTCCGATCACCTATCATGTCGGTCCCGGCAAAACCAAAGTACATCTCAAACTGTCTTTCAACTGGGATATCAAGCCTATCAACGATGTCATCGCCAAATTACCCGGTAGTCAATGGCCCAACGAATGGGTGATCCGGGGCAACCATCACGATGGCTGGGTCAACGGCGCCGGAGATCCGCTCAGCGGACAGGCAGCCATGCTGGAAGAAGCCCGGGCCGTCAGCGAACTGGTAAAAACAGGCTGGAAACCCAAACGCACCCTCGTGTATTGCGCCTGGGACGGAGAAGAGCCCGGCCTTTTAGGTTCTACCGAATGGGTCGAGTACCACGCGGCTGAACTCCAGCAAAAAGTCGTAGTTTATATCAATTCTGATGGAAATGGAAGAGGCTTTTTAGGAGTAGAAGGTTCTCATGCCCTGGAACCTTTTATAAACGAAGTAGCCCGGGACGTGATCGACCCGGAAACACAGATCAGCATCGCCAATCGCAAAAGATCCCATGAGCTGGTAGATGCAGCGGGCGCCAACAAACTCAAAAAGGACTTATTCCTGAAAAAAACATTTACCATCGGGGCCCTCGGCTCCGGCTCGGACTTCTCCCCCTTCCTGCAACACCTGGGAATCCCCTGCTTTAACCTGGGCTTTGGCGGAGAAGACCCGGGTGGAGAATACCATTCTATCTACGACTCCTATGATGATTACCGGCGCTTCAAAGATCCCGGCTTCCAATACGGGGTCGCCCTTGCCAAGACAGCAGGCCGTACCAGCCTCCGGATGGCGGATGCCCCCCAATTACCCTTCGATTTCAAATCCTTTTATAAGACCGTCAATGGCTATGCCGGCGAGCTGATCGCCCTGTTGGACCAGATGAGAGAAAACACCTCTCTCACTAACCAGCTTTTGAAAGAAAACCACTATGGTTATGCCGCAGATCCTACCGTCACCCTGCTGCCTCCTCCGGCAAAGGACGAAGTCCCTTATCTGAACTTCTCCTCTTTACAAAATGCCCTGAGCAGGCTGGAAAAAACGACCAGTCGCCTGTCCGATACCCTTGCAAAATCAACCTTGCCGGAAGACAAACAAGATGCCGTGAACCAGGCCCTTTATAAGGCGGAACAACAATTGCTATCTGATAACGGGCTTCCCCGCCGCCCGTGGTACCGGCATGCTATTTATGCTCCGGGCTTTTATACCGGATATGGCGTAAAAACATTGCCGGGCATCCGGGAAGCCATCGAACAACGCAATTGGAAAGAGGCACAGGAACAAATTGAAGTCGCGGCCTCGGTCCTGAAAAAATTCTCGGACTACCTGGACGCGATCCGGTAATGTATTGAAGAAGACACTACGATATATAGTACGCGTAACAGCCTTTATCGGCGGCCTGCTTCTTTTGGCCTGGCTCCTGCTGGTGAGCATTATTTCACTGAAAAAGCCGGCCCTGCTGAAAAGGGTCAGCGCCGAATTAAAGGATCGTACCGGCACAGAGGTGTCCATTGGAAATATGGACATCTCTTTTTTCCGCCACTTCCCCTACGTTACGCTCCAATTATCAAAAGTGACCCTGCATGATAGCCTTTGGCAGCAACATCACCATGACCTGCTGAAAGCAGAAAGCCTCGACCTACGTTTCTCCCTACCCGGTAGTCTTTTCTCCGGTAAACCCCGGGTGAGCAAAGTTTTTCTCGAAGGGGGATCTATCTACCTCTTCACAGACTCCACTGGTTATACCAATACGGAAATGCTGCGCAAAGGAGGATCGGCAGGATCGGATAAGGAAATGAAATGGCCCGAATTTTCCCTGACGGACATAAACTTTGTCATGGAAAAACAGGACAAAAGAAAACTATTCGATCTCGACATCCGGCGGCTTATCGGCTCCGTCGAAAAAAATAACAGAACCCTGCTCCTGGACCTGAGCATAGATCTAACAGTCAATAGTTTTGCCTTTAATACTGAAAAAGGGTCTTTTTTAAAAGAGAAACCTGTTTCCGGCCATTTCCGTCTCCAATTCAACTCCGGCAGCAAGATCCTGCAGGTGAACAAACAATCCCTGCTGATAGACGGTCATCCCTTCCTCCTGTCGGGGAGATTTTTCCCGGAAGTAAGTCCAGATCCCTTTCTGCTCACGGTCCAGACTTCAGCTATTCCCTACAAAAAAGCAACGGCCCTGCTGACGCCCAACATCCAACAGAAGCTGGATCAATACGATATCGATAAGCCCGTTTCCCTGAACGCTATCATAGACGCAGGATCGGCCGACGATCCTACGCCGCTGATCAATGTCCGGATGAGTCTCAGTAAGGGTAGTGTCAGCACTCCTATCGGCCGGTTTACAGAAACCTCCTTCGAGGGCAGCTTTACCAATGAATGGGTCCATGGCCACAAACGGGAAGATGAGAATTCCGCAGTCCGCTTTCTCTCTTTTTCCGGCGCCTGGTCGGAGATCTCCTTAAAAGCTGATACGATCACGATCACTAACCTCAAGCATCCTTTATTAGCCACCGATCTGCATTCAAAATTTGAGCTGGCCAAACTGAATGAGCTGACGGGTAGCAAGACCATTCAATTCCAGAAAGGCATGGGCAATCTGAACATATCGTATAAAGGCCCTCTTTCGGGCAGTGACAGCACGGCTGTTTCCATTAACGGTGGCCTGAACATCGACTCTGCTTCCATGGACTACCTGCCTTACCGGTTCCTGCTGACGGATTGCAAGGGAAAGATCCGGTTCCGGGATCAGGATCTTTTGATCGATCACCTCGAAGCCCATGCAGGAGGCAGTAAATTATGGGTGAAGGGCATCGCCAGAAACCTGGTTTCTCTCCTCGATAGAAATCCTGAAAATGTAAGCATGGATTGGACTCTTACTTCTCCCCGCCTGGACCTGCGGGATTTTACGGCTGTGCTGGGCAAACCGGTCGAACCGACCCCGCCCCCCAAAGCAGACAAGACCAGCAAAAGCCCTTTTGGTACCCCTGGCTCTCGTTTAGATCATTTTCTCAGAGAGGGGGACCTCCACTTACAATTAGAAGCTGCCGATCTCCTTTACAGAAAATTCTCCGGCGCCCACGCAAAGGCTGATCTGCTGTTCAGCGGCAAGGAGATCAAACTAACCCATATGGAAATAGAGCAAGGGAACGGGTCACTTAGCCTCAGTGGCAGCCTTCGAAGGCAGGAGACGACACAGTCGTCTCAGCCCCAACGGAGCGAAGGCAATCCCCTATCCCTGCAATCGCATATCGAACAGGCCGACCTTCCCACGGTTTTCGCAGCCTTTAACAATTTTGGCCAGCAGGCCCTTCTGGATAAAAATCTGAAAGGAACGCTGACCGCCGATATACAGCTGACCGGCCAGCTGACGGATAAAGCGGTATTAATACAAAACAGCCTGAAAGGCGCTGTGAACTTCAGCGTCAAAGGGGGACAATTGCTGGACTTCGATCCGATGGAAAAAATACAGGTGGCCGTCTTAAAGAAAAGAGACCTTTCCGAGATCCATTTCTCAGAACTGAAAAGTCAGTTAGACCTGGATACCACCACCCTTACCATTCACCGGATGGAAATACAATCCACCGCTTTTACTCTTTTCGCGGAAGGGACTTATGACTGGAAGACCGGCGCAGATATGAGCCTCCAGATCCCCCTGAGCAACCTGAAGAAAGACAGGAACCCCGATCTCCCGCCTGCAAATAAAGGCACTGGTAGCAAGACGGGGGTCAGTCTCCGCCTTCGGGCTAAAACGGGCGACGATGGCAAACTGAAAATAAGTTGGGATCCCTTTAAAAAGGCGCTTAAGAAGGCGCCACGGGCGCCGGGCCCGACCGCGCGAAGCAAAGGTCGCGAACAAGGAGGAGCGAGGAACGAAGCTCCAACGAAGTTCTCCCATCATTAGACCCGAACGCCCGGAAGTTCACCTTCCGGGCGTTCGCTCGGTTGCGAACGTTTGCCAGGACGATCTATTCGTCCGGCAAACGCTCATCATTAGAAATTCGATAACTTTAGACTTTGCAAATAACTTATGCCATTTACCATCCATTCTCCTTATGCTCCCGCCGGCGATCAGCCGGAAGCAATCCGGCAATTGACAGAAAGTATCCTCCAGGGCGAAAGATACAATACCCTGCTGGGCGTCACCGGTTCGGGCAAGACTTTTACGATCGCCAATGTGATCCAGAACGTTCAACGACCTACCCTGGTGCTCACGCACAATAAAACGCTGGTAGCTCAACTGTATGGGGAGTTCAAGCAATTCTTCCCGGATAACGCCGTGGGTTATTTCGTTTCCTACTATGATTACTATCAGCCGGAAGCCTATATGCCCGTAAGTAATACCTATATTGAAAAAGACCTTTCTATCAATGAAGAACTGGAAAAGCTGCGCCTGCAAGCAACTACCCAACTGTTAAGCGGCAGACGGGATATCATCGTCGTAGCTTCTGTAAGCTGTATCTATGGTATCGGGAATCCCGCCGAATTTGAGAACGGGATCGTACGCATTCACAAAGGCCAGACGATCTCCCGGCAGGGGTTCTTACACGCATTGGTCAACTCTTTGTACAAACGCAGCGAAGTGGAGTTCGGAAGAGCGAATTTCCGGGTAAAAGGCGATACCGTAGACATCAACCTGCCCTATGTGGATTATGGATACCGGATCAGTTTCTTCGGAGACGAGATCGACGAAATAGAAAGTTTTGACGTGAATACCGGCAAACGCATCGGACTCTTGGACGATGCCGCGATCTTCCCTGCCAATCTCTACCTGGCGCCAAAGGATATCATGCAGCAGGTCCTCTATGAGATACAGGATGAGCTGGCGGCACAGGTGGCTTATTTTAAAGATACCGGTAAATATATCGAGGCGCAGCGCCTGAGTGAAAGGGTGAATTACGATGTGGAAATGATCCGGGAACTGGGTTATTGCAATGGCGTAGAGAACTATTCCAGGTTCTTCGACCGACGGCACCCGGGTACCCGCCCCTTCTGCCTGCTCGATTATTTTCCAAAGGATTTCCTCTGCGTGCTGGATGAAAGTCACCAGACCGTCCCGCAAATAAGCGGGATGTATGGAGGCGATCGGAGCCGGAAGCTGGTATTAGTAGATTATGGATTCCGCCTGCCCAGCGCCCTGGACAACCGTCCCCTGAATTTTCATGAATTCGAGTCCCTGGTAGACCAGACTATTTTTGTTTCTGCCACTCCGGGGGATTATGAGCTGGAGAAAACAGGAGGCGTGGTCGTGGAACAGGTGGTGAGACCCACCGGGCTGCTGGATCCTCCCATCGAAGTGCGCCCCAGCGTCAACCAGATCGACGACCTCCTGGATGAGATCGAAAGGACCGTTCAGAAAGGAGACCGCATCCTGGTAACGACCCTGACGAAACGGATGGCGGAGGAAATGGACAAATATCTCCATCGGATCAATATCAAATCCAAATACATTCATAGTGAAGTGGATACTTTAGAGCGGGTGGAGATCCTTCGTCAGCTGCGCCTGGGAGAAATAGATGTATTGGTGGGCGTCAACCTGCTGAGGGAGGGGCTGGACCTGCCCGAGGTCTCCCTGGTGGCGATCCTGGATGCGGACAAAGAGGGTTTCCTGCGCAATGAAAAGTCGCTGACCCAGACGGCCGGCCGGGCCGCACGAAATGTGGATGGGCTGGTGATCTTTTATGCCGATAAGATAACGGAAAGCATGCAAAGGACGATGGATGAAACTCTTCGCCGCCGGGAAAAACAGATCGCCTATAATCTGGAGCATGGCATCACTCCCCGCACGGTAAAAAAATCGAAAGAACAGGTCTTTGCACAAACTTCCGTACTGGATATCAAAGGTTATAATCCGGGAGACCCCTATGCCCTGGCTCCCAATGAAGAACTGGTAACCCTGGCCGCCGAGGAACAGGAAACCTATCAGACCATCCCGCAGCTGGAAAAAGCCATCGGCAAAACCAAAAAAGAAATGGAAAAGGCGGCCCGGGACCTGGATTTTATGGAAGCTGCGCGACTGCGGGATCAAATGTTCGGCCTGCAGAAGAAGTTGGTGGAGTTGAAGGGGTGAGGAGTCTACGCACCGCCCTCGACTTTCATTTTCATCAGTTATAACTGACAAGACACTAAAATCTATTTATTTTATTAGCTATGTCTAATAAAATGTATGGGCACTACCGCCGAAGGCATAGCCGTGGTACATTTGCGTGACTTCCTGTTAAGAGTGCTGTAAAATCTCAGTCGGTCCCGCCGTTGGTTTATCCATTCCTTGCTATAGCCCAGTTTCAAGTAGCCTTCCATTGCCCGGTCAATGGTTTTTTCCGGGTTCTGGGATTCCTGTATGCGCTCGTAGCCCACTTTGGCCAGCCATTGTTTGAAAGGTTCTGCTTTGGGGGAGGGGATGGATTGGGTAAGTCGTAATAGTTGTTCAGTATCGGCTACATCTGTGAGATAAAATTTCCCGTCCGCCGATTGCATTTTCAGTTGTCCTATATTTGCGGACAACTGACTGCCCTCCTCTAAAAGTTTGGATTTTAGGTCATTCCAATACTTCCTGGGCCGGGAACTGTCTGTAAGTATTTCAATTACATCAATTATCGAGAAATACCATTTCTCTTGTTCCGTATCCCAATGACTCCGTATTTTATGGGATTCGAATAATTTCATATTGCTCATAAGATAGCGTTTATTACTGCAAATTTAATTTAAACCTTAATAAAAAAACTAAAAATATTAGCGTATCCGGGCGAGCGGGCGTCCGGGATATTTCCTAATTTCGTGTATGCAGAAAAAACTATTCCTGTTGGATGCCATGGCGCTTATCTTCCGCGCTTATTATGCATTGATCAACAGCCCCCGCATTACTACGAAAGGCCGGAACACGAATGCGCAATTTGGTTTTACCAATGCCCTCGTCGATCTGATCAATAATCAGCACCCCTCCCATATGGCGGTCTGTTTTGACACTCATGCTCCTACGGAACGCCATACCGATTTTGCAGACTATAAAGCCAACCGCCAGGAAACACCGGAAGATATCCTGAGCGCTGTGGATGATATCAAAGCCATTATCACAGGCTTTAACATCCCCTGCGTGGAGCTGGACGGGTTCGAAGCAGATGATGTGATCGGCACCCTGAGCCTGCAAGCCGCTGCCGTCGGATACGAGGTATTTATGGTGACTCCCGATAAAGACTATGGCCAACTGGTATCGGACAAGATAAAGATCTATAAGCCCCCCTACCAGGGAGGCATCGCCGAGATCATGGGGCCAAAAGAAGTCTGTGAAAAATGGAACATCAAAGAGGTATCCCAGGTGATCGATATCCTGGGATTAATGGGAGATGCCGTAGACAATATTCCCGGCATCAAAGGAGTGGGGGAAAAGACGGCGGCGAAATTACTGGCGGAATACGGCACCCTCGAAAATGTCCTGGCTAATGCAGACACGATCAAAGGCGCCCTGGGCGAAAAAATAAGGGCCGGCAAAGAGCTGGCCATTATGAGTAAAAAACTGGCTACCATCATCACCCAGGTGCCTGTCGCCTTCCATGAAGAGGATTTCAGATTGAAAGACTGGAACAAACCGGCCCTGACAGAGGTCTTCGCGATGTTGGAATTTAAGACCGTTGCCAAAAGGATCCTGGGAGAAGACCTCGCGGCTGCTGCGCCGGAAGGGGTGCAAAAAGATCTTTTCGGAAACCCGGTAGCGGAGAAGCCCGCAGCCGGCCGGAAAGGCCAGGGGGCAGGAGCCGGGTCACCCGGAGCGCTAACGGGCCCACAAAACAACCTTGAAAAAGCAGAGACGGCGGCTTCCCGGCTGGCCGCGGCGGCAGAAGAAGGGGAGGCGGGAACCGAAGGCGCTTCCCCGGAAGGAACCGTACCGGAAGGCTCCGAGGCGCCAACAGGCCTTCATGCCGATAAAACGATAAAGACGACCGCCCATACCTATACGGCGGCGGCAGACGAAGCCACGATCCGGGAACTGGTAAAGAAACTCTCTTCCCAAAAAGAAATTTGCTTCGATACGGAAACCACAGGCATCGATGCCAATAATGTAGAGCTGGTCGGTATGAGCTTCAGCTATCTGCCCGGTGAAGCCTGGTATGTTCCCTGCCCCGCCGATCAGGCGGCGACCAAAAAGATCCTGCAAGCTTTCATCCCCCTTTTCGACCAACCGGATATTGTCTGGATCGGCCAGAACCTGAAGTATGACCTGCTCGTACTTAAATGGTACGGCATAGAACTGAAAGGGCCTCTCTTCGATACCATGCTGGCCCATTATGTCATCGAGCCGGAAGGCAAACGCAGTATGGATATGCTCAGCGCCCAATACCTGGGGTATGAACCCGTTCCCATCGAAGACCTGATCGGCAAAAAAGGGAAGGGCCAGGGAAATATGCGGGATGTGGAACTGGAAAAGATAAAAGATTACGCCGCCGAAGACGCCGACATCACCCTCCAGCTGAAGCATGTTTTTCTCCCCCTCCTAAAAACGAAAGAGGTGGAAAAGGTCTTTTACCAGGTGGAGAATCCCCTGGTAAAGGTCCTCACCGCCATGGAATTCGAGGGAATAAGGGTGGACATGGATTTTCTGAAGGAATACTCCAAAGAACTGGAAAAGGACGCCCGTAATGCCGAGGAGAAAGTCTATACAGAGGCTGGAGAACGATTTAACCTCGCCTCACCCAAACAATTAGGGGAGGTCTTGTTCGAAAAACTAAAGCTCGACCCCAAGGCCAAAAAGACAAAGACCGGGCAGTATGCTACCGGCGAGGACGTATTGCTGAAACTGGCCAATAAAAGCCAGATCGTGGACGATATCCTCGCTTTCCGGGAGCTGACCAAGCTGAAATCGACCTATGTGGATGCATTGCCGCTGATGAGAAACCCGAAAACAGGCCGGGTCCATACCAGCTACGCCCAGGCTGTTGCCGTCACCGGCCGGCTGAGCTCCAACAACCCGAATCTTCAGAATATTCCTATCCGCACGGAAAGGGGAAGGGAGATCCGGAAAGCCTTTATCCCCCGCAGTGAAGACTATGTTCTTCTGTCGGCTGACTATTCGCAGATCGAATTACGGATCGTTGCCGCCATCAGCGGCGACCCCAATATGTGTG
This sequence comes from Puia sp., assembly GCA_036394375.1. Taxonomy (GTDB): domain Bacteria; phylum Bacteroidota; class Bacteroidia; order Chitinophagales; family Chitinophagaceae; genus Puia. The sequence goes on along the minus strand of DASWFF010000132.1, from coordinate 265,451 downwards.
CGGCCTTCAAAGAAGGGAAGGATATCCATGCCGCTACGGCCGCTAAAGTTTTCGCCGTGGAGGAAAAGGACGTGACAAAAGAAATGCGCTACAAGGCCAAAAGCGTCAATTTCGGTATCATCTATGGACAGGGCGCCTTTGGACTGGCGGACAATCTCGCCATTAGCCGGTCAGAAGCAAAAGAAATTATCGATAATTATAAAAAGCAGTTCCCCAATATCCAGAAATACATGGACGATACCATCAACTTCGCCAGGGAACATGGTTATGTTGAAACTTTAATGGGCCGGAAACGTTGGCTGAAGGATATAAACTCTGCCAATTTTACCGTCCGTGGCTTTGCGGAAAGAAATGCCATCAATTCTCCCATCCAGGGTACGGCGGCCGATATGATCAAGCTGGCTATGATCCGGATCGACGAGGAATTCAGGCAGCAGGGATTCAAATCAAAAATGCTTTTGCAGGTACATGACGAACTGGTTTTCGACGCCTATAAGGCTGAATTAGATATAATTAAACCGATAATAATGCGTTGTATGCAGACAGCTCTGCCCCTGCCCAATGAGGTTCCCGCCAATGCAGAAGTAGGGTCCGGGATCAACTGGCTGGAAGCTCATTGAGAGGTTTTACAGAGGCCCGGGCCGAAGGGGGTCTATTTTTAACATATTCTTTGTAAACGGCGAGAAAACTTTCGAGTGGGAAAAAGGTCATACTCCTGCAGTTTTGACCTATGGGTTATGTGGGAGACGGGTTCTGAAAAAAAATAACCCGTCTCCCACAAAGGTCTAATGATGGGCCTTCGGCCAAAATGCCGGTGGCATTTTGGGGCATCAAAATTGCCTGATCTATTATAAACGCTAAACACACATATATGAGAAGCTTTCGCGTCCTATTATTTCCTCTTTTTTGTGCCGTTTTCCTCTTCGGCTCTGCCTATGCGCAGGAGTCGCAGCAGGAATGGCCTAAGAGCTTTTCCACGGATGACGGTACCGTCATAAAGATCTATCAACCGCAGCCGGAATCCTTCTCCGACAATATTTTAAAATCCCGCTGGGCTATTTCTGTCCTTCAAACCGGCAAGACGGACCCTGTTTTCGGTACTTTCTGGTCCGTGGCGAATGTAGAAACAGACCGGGATAACCGCCGGGTTATCATCCAATCGGTAAAAGTTCCCAATGTCAAATTCCCGGGACAGCCCGACGATAATTTTACCGGCGGCTTAAAGACGGCGCTGGAAACGAATTTGCCACAGGCAGCCGGAGACCTTTCCCTGGATGAATTGCTGGCATCCCTGGACCAGAACCAGGAACAGAAAAAATTATCGAAGGACCTGAATACAACCGCTCCCCGGATCATCTACTCCGATCGCCCATCCCTGATGGTATTGATCGACGGGCAGCCTAAGCTGCAACCGAATAAAGACTGGGGACTGGATGTCGTCGTAAACAGCCCTTTCACCATCGTTAAGAACAACGATGGCCTGTATTATTTATACGGAGGCAAACACTGGTACAGCGCACAGGCCGCTACCGGTCCTTTTGCCCCGGCCGGCAATGTCCCCTCCAATCTGCAGCAGGTACAGAGTTCGATAGATGCCGCCAACAGCGCCAATGCGGGTTATGTGGATTCCGCCGCTGCGGCCCAGGACCAGGTTGTTTCCAATATTATCGTCAGCACCTCTCCCGCAGAATTGATTCAAACCACCGGGCCCGCCGCATTCAGCCCGATTTCCGGAACGGACCTCTCCTATGTGAGCAATACTTCCAATGATATTTTCCAGGATCAGAGCAGCGGTAAATATTATGTGCTGATCTCGGGGCGCTGGTACAGCTCCTCTTCCCTTACCGGAGGCTGGCATTATATTGCTTCCAATGCCCTTCCGGCCAATTTTGCCCGTATTCCCGAAGGCTCGCCCAAAGACAATGTCCTGGCCAGCGTAGCCGGCACGGAGGCCGCCAGGGAAGCGATCATGGACGCACAGATCCCTCAAACGGCGAAGGTTGACCGTAGCACGGCTACGACCGATGTAAACTACAACGGCGATCCCAAGTTCGCCCCCCTGCAGGGAACAGATATGCAATATGCGACGAATACCTCCTCTTCGGTAGTGTTGTATAATGGTATTTACTACACGGTGGACAACGGGGTCTGGTTCCAGGGCCCCAGCCCTTCAGGCCCCTGGACCGTATCTACGGAAAGGCCGGAAGAAGTCGACAGGATCCCGCCGAATTCTCCTTTGTACAATATCAAATATGTTTATGTCTATGATGTAACCCCCCAGTATGTATACATGGGTTACACCCCCGGCTACCTGAACACCTTTATCTATGGCCCGACCGTAGTTTATGGAACCGGTTTTTACTATGATCCCTGGTATGGCGGATATTACTATCCCCGTCCCTGGACCTGGGGTTTCAATATGTGTTATAACCCCTGGGCAGGATGGAGCCTTGGATATGGCTTCGGAGCAGGATGGTTCCATTTTGGCATTGGCTTCGGTGGCGGCTACTGGGGTGGACACGGCTGGGGCGGCGGTGGCTGGTGGGGACCGCACGTATATCGTCCCCCTTATGTATGGAATCGCTCCCGGACCTACGGTTATTATGGAAATAACTTTTATAGGAATCGGAACGTATACGTCAACAACTACCGGACGAATATCTACAGCGGCAGAAACGGGGTAGTCACCCGGAATGTCCGGACCGTTAACGGCGGGGGCAACTTTAGCACGCCGATCAACTTCAATGGCGGACGTCCCGGCCAGGTGAATACCAATGGGACCCGTCCCGGCGGCGTTCAGGGCGGTAGCCCGGGAGCCACAAGACCGGGTTCCAATACAAGATCGGGCTCCAATAATGTGTTTTCTGACCGCAGCGGGAATGTCTATCAAAGGAATCAAACCAATAATCAATGGCAGCAACGACAGTCAAACCAATGGAGGCCTGTCACCCCCAATAATCAGTCTGTCCCTAATTTAAACCGGGACCAGCAAATGCGCTCCCGGGGGCAGACTCAGACCCAGAATTTTGAAAGGGCCAGAAGCGGGGGATTCAGTGCACCCGCCAGACCCAGTGGTGGAGGAGGAGGATTTAGCGCGCCCAGGCCCAGCGGCGGGGGTGGTGGAGGAGCCAGACCCTCTTCCGGCGGGGGTGGCGGAAGAAGAAGAGGATAAGATCATACCTACCTGAATAATCGTTATAGAGGCAGAGGCCGGAAATAAGAATAAATACTTATTTCCGGCCGCGTTTTACCCTTAGAAAGACATGGGCAATTATTTATCTTTGTTCAATGCCCCCCAACAACAATAACTTACCGACTTCCTGGCTTAAACTGAATAAAGAGCGGATCTTTCGCTCTTTCATGGAAAATACGCCTACCATGACCTGGATCCTGGATGAAAAGGGTTGTTTCCGCTATATGAACTCTTCCTATATGAAAGCTTTCGGGCTTTCGGAAGCAGCGATCGGCCGGTCAATCTATGAGTTTTATCCCGCAGAGCTTTGCGATTCCTATGTAGCGGGCAATCAACTCGTCTGGGCCTCCAATAGTCCCGCGGAACTAACGGAAAGGGGCCTGGTCGCAGATGGCAGTCCGGTCATTCTCCAGGTATATAAATTCCCATTAGGAATTGAGAACGGGATTCGCCTGGTAGGAGGAACAGCCCTGGATATTACCCAGATGATCCACACCCGGGAAGAGTTGATCCAAAGCAATGAACGTTATCTCTATGCCGGCAAAGCGACTTCCGATGCTATCTGGGACTGGAAGATCAGAGAAGACAAAATATACCGGGGAGAGGGGTTTAAAGCCCTGTTCGGATACCAGGAAGATGCCGGCTCTTTTGACAGGAACCTGGCGCATATCCATCCGGGTGACCGGGAAAGCGTGCGGTCCAGCCTGGAAAAGGCCCTGAACAGCCAGGATGACCACTGGCAATTGGAATACCGGTTCCAGTGCCTCGATGGTACTTATCGGACGATCCTGGACAAGGCCTATATTCTGCGATCTCCTGCCGATAAGGCCATCCGTATGATCGGCGCCATGCACGACATCACGGAGCAAAGGAACCTGGAAAAAATGCTGGTGGAAGAAGAAGTGCGTAAGAAAAGACAGATCGTATCGGCGATCATGGAGGCGCAGGAGAAAGAGCGGAGAGAGATCTCTTCCGAACTGCATGACAATGTCAACCAGATCCTCACCACTTGTAAATTATTCCTGGAAATCGCCCGGAACGACCCCTCAGATGCCCGCTTCATCGACGCCTGTCATCAGAACATCCAGACCGTGATCGAAGAGATCAGAAATATATCCCATAACCTTACGCCCTATACGTTAAAGGATCTGGGATTGGTCGCTGCCATACACGATATTGTCCAGAAGATCAACCAGTCCGGTAAACTGACGATTCGTCTCCCCACTCTTCAAAACCTGGAAGAAGATAGCATAAGTCCCGATATCAAACTGGCCATCTTTCGCATCGTCCAGGAAAAGATCAATAACGTACTCAAACACTCCCAGGCGACCGATTTAAAGATAGAAATAACTATTGGAAGCGATCGCCGCATCCTGCTGGTATTGACGGATAATGGTCGCGGATTTGACGAAAAAGCCGTCAAAAAGGGGATGGGTCTGAATAATATCCGCAATCGCGTGGAGTTTCATAAGGGCGCCATGCAACTGACGACAGCCCCGGGAGCCGGCTGTGAGTTGAAAATAGAATTGCCGATCCAATAACGCCACGGGCGTTATGCCCCGAAGGGGCCATCATTAGACCCGAACGCCAAACGGTTCACCCGTTCGGCGTTCGCTCCAGGACGCCGCAGGCGTCCGTCTCCGAAAAGATAAGACGGCGTCTTATCTTTGCAGCCTAATAGTATCTATGAGCCCTACTTTGTATTATTGCTACGATGCCTATTGCGGATGGTGTTACGGGTTTAGCCCCATCATCCGGCGTCTGTTCGAAGCATACAGACAGCAACTGGCATTTGACGTCTTGTCCGGAGGTATGATCCTGCCCGAAGAACCACAGCCGATCGGGGTTATGGCAGGCACTCTCCAAAAAGCCTATAAAACGGTAGAGGAGCGCACAGGCATTAAATTTGGCGAAGACTGGCTCTGGCATATTTTAAATCCGGAAGAGAGTGACTGGTTTCCTTCTTCGGAAAAACCGGCCATTGCTATGTGTGTATTCAAGGATTATCATCATGATCTGGCCATTCCTTTCGCTGCGGACCTCCAATATGCCCTCCACTATGAAGGCCGTGATCTCTGCGATGATGAAGCCTACCGTCACCTGCTGGAGAAATATGCGATCCCGGACCAGGATTTTTATACAAAATTGCATAGTCCCGAATACCGGGAAAAAGCTTATTACGAGTTCGCTCTTGTCAAACATTTGAAGGTGACGGGGTTTCCAACCGTATTTCTACAGGTCAGCGACTCGAAATTTTATCTGTTGTCCCGGGGATATACGGACTATGCAACCCTGAAAACAGGTATCGACCGGGTACTGGAAGAATTTGTAAAAATTTAGCTGGAATGGAGGTTTCGTCTTAACTTGCATATCCCTTAAAAGTATTCAGAATACACACTAATATGGAATATAATAAGATTATTGCTGTTACCGGATTGCCGGGATTGTACGAACTGCTTAGCAGTAAAACCGATGGGGCCATCGTTCGCTCGCTGGATGACAAAAGCACCCGGTTCGTTTCCAGCCGTGTTCATAACTTCTCCCACCTGGAGAGTATTGAGATATACACGGTTCGGGAGAATGTGAACCTGGTGGACATTCTAAAGGCCATGGAAACCGGCGGAGAGAAGCTCCCCGATGAAAAAGACAGCGCCGCCCTGAAAGCCTATTTCAGCAAGGTATATCCGGACCTGGACTTTGACCGCGTCTATAGCAGCGATCTGAAAAAGATGGTGAAATGGTACTCTGTGCTGAAAAATAACAACGTCGAGATCAAGTTGTCCGAAGTTGAGGAAGAAGAAGCACCGGAAGAGGCTCCTGAGGAGGCGCCGGCGCCCGCGAAGAAAGCAAAAGCAACCGCAGCCGATAAAACAGTTGTAGCTGAAGCAGCAGCCCAGGACACCGCCGTAGAAGAAAAGCCTAAAGCTAAAAAGCCGGCCGCTAAAAAGAAAGCGGACACGGAGGCAAAAGAAGAAGCGCCGGTGGCAGAAAAGCCCAAAAAGGCGGCAAAGAAGAAAAGCTAACGCGTATATTTTTATGAATTATACAGCTGATTTAAAAAAACCCTTACGGCACTTTCTGCCGGAGGATTTTGTAATTACAGACTGGAATGGCCTCGAACCCTGGTTTCAGGACCTGGAACAACGGAAGCTGGACTCACGGGAGGCCCTGGAAAAATGGCTCCGGGACATTAGCGAGCTGGAAGCCGTGGTGAGTGAAGATGCCTGCTGGCGCCAGATCCGCATGACCTGCGATACGGAAAACAAACAGATGGAAGACGCTTTCACCTATTTCTGCCTGGAGATTCAACCGAAGATCCAGCCCTATGCAGACCGGCTCAACCGGAAATTAGTGGAAAGCACGTACACACAAAAGCTGGACCAACGTCAATATTTCACTTACCTGCGTTCTGTCCGGAAAAGGATCGAGCTCTTCCGCGATGAAAACATACCCCTTCAGGCTGAGCTGAGCGTATTGGCGCAGCAATTCGGCGTTATCTCCGGAAAGATGACCGTGGAGATGAATGGACAGGAATATACCCTGCAGCAGGCATCTAAATTCCTGGAGAACCCCGACAGATCCATCCGCGAAGAGGTCTACCGGAAAATGCAGGAAAGAAGGTTGCAGAACAGGGACGCCCTCAATGATCTCTACACCCAACTGATCGGTCTCCGTCATCAGACAGCGTTAAATGCCGGATTCGCAAATTATCGTGACTACAAATTCGAAGAGCTGGGACGTTTTGATTACACGAAAGAAGATTGCTTTCGCTTTCACGACGCCGTTAAAGAATATATTCTGCCCCTGGTGGACCAGATCAATGAAAATAAAAAGAAGAAGCTGGGCCTGAATGAACTGCGGCCCTGGGATACCGAAGCGGAACCTGTCGGGACCGAGCCGCTGCGCCCCTTCTCCGGCGCGGAAGAACTGATCACGAAGGCCATCGCCTGCTTCGACAGCCTGAACCCTTTTTTCGGAGATTGCCTGCGTACCATGAAAAAGATGGGCCGCTTCGACCTCGAGAGCAGAAAAGGAAAAGCTCCCGGCGGCTATAACTGCCCGTTAGCGGAGACCGGCGCACCCTTTATTTTTATGAATGCATCCGGCCAGATGGGAGACCTGACTACCATGGTACATGAAGGCGGGCATGCCATTCACTCTTTCCTCGCACACCCACTGGAATTAAGCGCCTTTAAGGAATATCCCATGGAAATTGCAGAGGTGGCAAGTATGTCCATGGAATTGTTTAGCATGGATCATTGGGAATTATTCTTTACAGCTAAAAACGATTTAGCAAGAGCCCGCACACATCAGCTGGAACGTGTAATTACGATTTTCCCCTGGATTGCCACTATCGATAAATTCCAACACTGGGTATACGAAAACCCTACCCATACCCTGACGGAAAGGACGGAAAAATGGTTGGAGATTTCAGGAGAGTTTTCCTCCCAAGTGATTGACTGGAAAGGGATTGAACAATACCGACCCATTGGCTGGCAGAGGCAGCTTCACCTGTTCGAAGTGCCTTTTTACTATATCGAATATGGCATTGCACAGTTAGGAGCGCTGGGACTCTGGAAACAATATAAAGAGAACAAAGAGAAAGCGTTAAGTAACTATATGGCTGCTCTAAGCCTGGGAGGGACCCGGACCCTACCGGAATTATACGATGCCGCTCAGCTCCGGTTCGACTTTTCAAAAGAGCACATTAAACAATTAATGGATTTTGTTAGTACTGAAATGGAAAAGAATTGTTCCTAAAAAAATTTAAAAATACCCGGAAAGTAGTACGTGTAGCTCTTGTTCGTATGCTTTTTTCCGGCTATATTTGCAATGAGCTAATAAAAATAAGTACAGGTGGGTCATCCACTTTCTACATAAAGAAGCTACTAATCAGAGCCTTAACCAAAAGTCCCGGTGTTTCTACATCGGGGCTTTCTTTTTTAGGCATTACAGCTTCTGCAGACGCCGCTGACCAGCACTTCCACCTGCTCCGCAGCAAATCCCCTGGGAAGCTTAATGGCAGGCAGATTCACCTCTTCCAGGCATACCGTGTTACCACAGGCCGTGCAGATGAAATGCACATGATCATCCTGGTGATGGCCGCCGGCACAATCCTCCTTGCATAACGCATAACGTATAGAATTATCCGCAGTCGGTATATTATGGATCAGCCCCTTTTCTAAAAAGGTCTGAAGCGTTCTGTACACCGTAACACGATCGAATTTTTCTCCCGCTTTTTTTTCAATATCGCTATGCGACAAAGCGCCCCCCTGTTGCAGAAATAACTCCAGGATTTTTCTGCGCCCGCTGGTAACGCTCAATTGATTTCGTTTGAGTATGTCGTCAATTCTTTTTTCCATAGTAAGCATTATCCGGGATTATTATTAAAAAGGGAATTGGCAAAGCGTGGAGCAGATGCCGCCTCCTTCAATAAAGTCCTTATGTCTTTTTCCAGTTCCTCCAGCTCATCTTTCTTCAGGCTGTCATAGATCTTCCGAACCCGCCCGCCCTTATCGACAAGAGCCAGGAACTGCGTATGAATGAACTGCTCATTGATATTGATATCGTTGTTCTTGGGATCATCCAGCAAATAGCTTCCCCTTGCCAGGCGATAAAGAGAATCTTTCCGGCCCGTGAGAAACCACCATTTCGTCCCGTCAGCACCCAGCGAGTCCGCGTACCGCTTCATCCGGCCGATACTATCCGTCTCCGGATCTACCGTATAAGACAAGATGCGGAAATCGGGCTCGTTGGCAAATTCAAGCGATAACTTTTTGACATTGGAATTCATTTTCGGACAAATACCCTTACAGGTAGTAAAAAAATACTCCGCCACATAGACCTTACCCGAGACATCCTTCTCCGTGATCTTTTTGCCGTCCTGGTTGGCAAAGGAAAAGGACTGGACATAATTGAGAACGGGCAGCTGTACCGCCCCAAAACCCGGTACGATACGGGTCAGCACAAAATAGAAGCCGATGAAGAGCAAAACAAAAAAGCCGATAAAATACCCCAGTTTTTTCTTTTTCATAATTTATCCGAATTTCCCGGTTCACATCCTGCAGAACCAGGATACAAAGTTAGGATTGTCCTCCCTAACTAGGCCTTCTGAAAAAAGATAACAGTCAATTTTGCAACATTGTTGCGTTTCCCTTATCTTTGTGAGCTCTTTACGTATGACTTCTAAAATAAACTGGGATGCCCTGGGCATTACCACTTCCATATTATGCGCCATTCATTGCGCCATTTTACCCCTGGTGGTCGCCAGCCTGCCGATCCTGGGCGTGAATATCGTCCATAACCTCTTTTTTGAATACGGCATGATCGGGCTGGCATTTGTCATCGGCTCCTGGGCGCTGAGCCACGGCTTCCGCAAGCACCATCGCCAATTTACCCCCTGGCTACTCTTCACCGGGGGCATGTTATTCCTGATAGCCAAGCAACTATGGCATCATTACGAATTCCGGCTCCTGCCTTTTGCCGTGATCCTGATCGTCGCCGCCCATATCCAGAATTACCGGCTCTGCAGGCGTGGCCATAACCGGGCGGAGCCCGGTTGTGAACAAGGCCATTCAGCGAATCCGGTATCCCCGATCTCCGGGATAGAATAAGTAGGCCCGGGATTATTTTCCCGATTTTAAAAGCGGGCAGTCCCCCGGAATTGTTAACTTTGTACTATAAATGGTGTGTTATGATCAAAACAGGTAACCCGGTAATCAGTATCTATACGGAAATGACTCCCAACCCGGAAACGATGAAATTCGTGGCCAACAAGTTACTGTATCCCGGCAAAAGCATCGATTTTCCTGATGTGGAAGAAGCCCGGCCCTCCCCTCTGGCCATCGAGTTGTTCGGTTTCCCCTTTATAAAAAGCGTTTTCATCGCCAGCAATTTCGTGACGCTGACCAAAACCTCCGACACGGACTGGAATGATGTCATTTCCGCTATCCGTCAGTTCCTGAAAGAATATCTCGAAGAAGGGAAATCTGTTATCAATGAAGAGGAAATCGTAGTGACCGCCCGCACAGAAGGCAATACCATCGACGCGGACGATGACGACGTAGTAAAACGCATTAAGGAGTTACTGGAAAACTATGTCAAGCCTGCCGTTGAAATGGACGGAGGCGCCATACAGTTCAGAAGCTACAATGAAGGCGTGGTAAACCTGATGCTGCAGGGCTCCTGCTCGGGCTGCCCTTCTTCCATGATAACGCTCAAAGCAGGTATCGAAGGCATGATGAAGCGCATGATCCCCGAAGTAAAAGAAGTTGTCGCAGAAGCGGAATGAACCTACACGAACTCTACCGCCAGTTCTTCACCGACATACAACATACTTCCTGGCTGGAATTCATAGCCGTATTCGCGGGTATCCTCAGCGTATGGTTCAGCCGCAGTGAGAATATCTGGGTATATCCAACAGGCCTGGTCAACACGATCATTTATATCTATCTCAGTTTCAAAATGGCTTTATTGGGTGAGGCCAGCGTCAATTTCTATTATACGGTCGTCAGTGTCTACGGCTGGATCCTCTGGACCAAAAAAGATCGCCAGCAACAGCATATCCTGCAGATCACCCGATCTTCCGGAAAAGAAGGGCTCCTGCAACTTGCTTTTTTCGGGGCTTTTTATATCGCCGTTTTCTGTGCGCTGACCTATCTGAAAAAAGATTTTGCTCCGCAAGCCATCCCCTGGGCCGATGCCTTTGCCTCCGCAACCGCTTATACAGGTATGTGGCTGATGGCAAAAAAAAAGGTGGAAAGCTGGCATTGGTGGATCGCTACCAACTTCTCCTCCATCCCCCTTTACTTCGTAAAACATTATGTCTTTACAAGCGTATATTACCTCATCTTATTGATCATGGCCGTATTCGGATTAATAGAATGGCGACGCCGCGTAAAAGAAAGGACCTATGCCGCTTAAGAAGATTGTCGTTATCGGGCCGGAATCAACCGGCAAATCAACGCTCTGCGAACAACTGGCCGCTCATTATCATACCGGCTGGGTGCCGGAATATGCCCGGGAATATCTGACGACCCATGGAACCGCCTACCAATACGAAGACCTCCTGACCATCGCCAAAGGACAATTGGCGCTGGAAGATGCCGCGGCAGCCAGGATCCTGCAGGGGCCGGACCCTTCTCCTCTCCTCTTCATCGACACCGATCTCTATGTAATGAAAGTATGGAGCGAGTTCGTTTTCGGGAAATGCGATCCCTGGATCCTGGAACAGATCCTCCTGCGGGAATACGATGGCTACCTGCTCTGCCGGACAGACCTGCCCTGGACGGCAGATGAACTGCGCGAATATCCCGATCCCGTCACCCGGGAAAAACTATTTCATATCTATAAGGACTGCCTGATTAATCAAAATACTCCCTGGAGCGAGGTCGGCGGACAAGCCAGCCAAAGACTGGAAAGAGCTATCGCAGCGGTAGACAAGCTGATTGCCTGATCGGCCGCAAAAGCGCCTCGGGGACGGTATTCCGGGACCCCGCTTTGGCAGATCATTGCAATAATTTCTGGATGTCCGGGTCATCCTGCAGGTGGCTCATCTGTACCAGTATCCAGGGATAACGGCTTGCCACATGCCGGGATAAGGGTTTGATGGTAAAAACCTTGGGATTGGGCAGACAGGCTGCTATCAGGGAGGCTTCCTGACGGGACAGATTTTTAGCCGGTTTATTAAAGTAATAATGAGCGGCGGCCTCAATGCCATAAACGCCTTTCCCCATTTCACTGACATTCAGGTACATTTCCAGGATCCGCTTCTTTCCCCATACCCACTCGATCATAAACGTAAAATAGATTTCCATGGCTTTGCGGATCCAGCTCCTGCCCTGCCAGAGAAAAACATTCTTCGCTACCTGCTGGCTGATCGTGCTGGCCCCATGAAGGGACTTACTCTTCTGGTTATGCTTCATCGCTTTTTCAATGGACTTGAAATCGAAGCCGTCATGATCGGGAAATAACTGGTCCTCCGAACAGATCACGGCCAGCTTGGCATAGGGCGAAATATTCTTCATCCCCGTATAATCACGCTTGAGTCCCTCCCCCTTGAATACGCTGCCCAACTGAGTGAGTGTTATCGGAGGGTTGACCCATTTCAACAACAGGATATAAAATAACTGGAAGAAAAATAAAAAGATGAGAACGCGCTTGAGCACTCGCCAAATCCGGGGAATCAGTCCTTTTGTGTTAACAGCCATTCAGTTGTTTTACCATTGCAATATACTGACAGTCTATAAACGAATGAGTCATTCTTTTTATTGGCAGGAGGGTGCCTGACTATTTTTATTGGGGCTGCCGGGGCGGGGAGGACGGGTCGCGGCCTATGACCAGGTAATCAAGGGTGAATTTTCCGCCGATCCGGTAATTCTTCACCCGGGTCTTTGTAAGCAGGTAGCCGCCAACCAGCAAGACCCCGCCGGAGATCAGCCCGGAGGTAGTGTACCAATCCTTTGACTTGTCTCCCCGGTACAGTCCATTCACCGCCCCCAGCACAAAGGTGCCCCCTCCGACCACCATCATGAAGCCAGGCAACAGTGTATTGCCAAAGTTGAGATGCGTCGTGCGGATGCCCGCAATCTCCTTATAATGAAAAGGTAATCCATTGATAAAAATACTGTCGTGTCGCATATTGGTGATGCTGCCCTGGAACCACTGGTTATAGATGGTCTTCATCATCAGTTCGCTACCAATGGTATACGTCCTGACCTCCATGCCTCTTTTTTTCAGGATAAGGACATCCGTCTGGGCTTGGGTAAAAAAGGGGATACAGAAAAAAAGGAATAGGATGCTTCTTAACATGGCTTCTTATTTATGCTTCACAAAGAAGATGGCTCCCCAGAGAAGAAAGATCCCGAACCCGATCAGGATCGTACCGGAAATTCTATTAATGATCGAAAGGGCCCGTAACGTGAGGCGGCTCCGTAGTTTGCCGGCCATCATGACCTTCCCCACGTCGGCGCCCATATTGACCAGGAGACAGACAGAAAAAATGATAATACGTTCCTGCAGGGTGTGGGTGAGCGAGAGCACCGTGGCATTTCCCAACCAGAAAAGGATGACGCCGGGATTGAGGGTATTGATGATAAACCCCGAGGCAAAGATCCTGGCTACATCCCGTTTGCGGAACCGGGCGGCTTTGCCTTCCGCATCCGTAGCCAAATGAACTTTTTTAAAGAAGACGAAATAAATGCCCATGGCTATGAGGAAACTGCTGCCGCCGTAGGCGATGGCTTTTGTATGTTCCAGCAGCTGGGCCACCAGCTCCGTAAGAGTATTGCTAAACACGACCAGCACGATATCGCTGACCCATACCCCCGCAACAAAACTAAAGCCTCCTTTATGACCGTTGTTAAGGCTTTGTTTGATAATGGTAAAAATAATAGGCCCCACCGATAAGGCAAGAACGAAACCCAAAGCCAATCCTTTCAATACGGCCTCCATCATAACGATATCTTTTGTGCCAACTCAAATACATCCTGTATCCAGGAATTTTTGCCAGTCAAGTAGCATTTTGCCTTTGAGGACCCGGGGGAATTTATGCTGTCCGCCTATTTTTCCTTTCAGGCGCATAAATTCCATGAATTTCTCTTCCGGTAAAACAGTTACATATATATCTTTCAATGCGCTACTTCTTTCCACAGCGTAGTCGTCATTCAGTTCCTTCAGCTTGTCATCGATCTTCTGCCGGAGAACGTCCAGGTCTACCGCATCGTCACTGGCCAACCACCATTGATGTGCAAAGAACAGGCCATGGGGAACGCCGGCTACGGTAAATTCCGGAAGAGAAATATTCATTTCCTCACTGGCCAGCTGAACGGCCTTATTCATATTATCAACGCTAAGGTGCTCCCCTACCAGGCTGAGAAAATGCTTGGTCCTTCCCGTAATAATGATCTCGCAACGCTCTTTATCTACAAAACGCACGGTATCGCCTATCAGGTAACGCCAGGCCCCGGCGCTGGTGCTAAGCAGGACCGCATAGTCTTTCCCTTCTTCCACCTCATGGATCATATACGCTTCCGGGGACTCCACCAGGTTACCGTCCAGGTCAAAATTTTTGTTATCGAAAGGCACGAACTCCAGGAAAATATGCTGGTTGGTCACCAGGCGCATTCCTTTTGAATATTGAAGGTCCTGGTACGCGATGAACCCTTCGGAGGCCAGATAAGTCTCGATATACGTAATGGGCTTCCCCAATAATTTCTCAAATCCTTTCTTATAGGGCTCAAATGACACGCCTCCGTGTACAAAAAACCCCAGATTAGGCCAGATCTCATGAATGTGGTTCAACTGGTATTTCTCGATCACTTTTTCCATACACATCTGTATCCAGCCGGGTACGCCTACGAGAAAACCAATATCCCATTCCGGGGCCAGCCTTACCACTTCTTCCAGTTTTTTTGTCCAGTCCGTTGTACGGGCAATTTTTTTCCCGGGTTTATAAAACGGTTGGAACCAGAAGGGCACTTTTCTGGCTGTAATGCCGCTCAAATCCCCGGAATAATAACCCGGGCCCTTTTGCAAACTGGTGCTGCCGCCGATCATCAGCCATCCCTTGCCGATACTCTTCACGGGGATATCGTGATAGTTCCGCAGCGTAAGCAATTGTTTGACCATGACAATGCGGTTGCCCCGCAACAGGTCATTGGTGATGGGAATATATTTACTGCCCGCTTCCGAAGTCCCGGAAGAAAGGGCATAGTATTTAATTTTTCCCGGCCAGCAGACATCTGATTTACCCTCCAGGGTCTTATCCCACCAACTTGCATAGATCTTGCTATAGTCAAAGGTGGGCACCATCTCCTGAAATTTTTTCCCCGGATGCTTGCTCATCAGAATTTCATCGAACCGGTATTGCTGGCCGAATTCAGTAAACCTTGCTTTTTTGAGAAGTTTCCTCAATACCCTTAACTGTTGCCGCCGTGGAGATTTCTGGGGCAATCGTAACGCTCTTGCCAACGATTTGGGTAATTGAATTTCAATCAACGCCATTGAGTAACAGGTGCTGTTTGGTTGCGGCCAAAATTAAGGTTTTGGGAGCGTATTTTTGTTACATTTATTAAAAAGGAGCCACAGGCTCCTTGACTGAAGGCCCATCATTAGCGTTTTTGCGGCAATACGATCGTCTGCCCCCGCTCCTCTTTCGAATAACTCCCGGCAGCGGAGCCGCTTCCTGCTGCATGGATCTTGCAGGATACCCCACGCCGGATCTTTTGCAGCGCTTCAATACAGTCTGAGAAGCGAAAAGCCGGCCCCTCACAAAAAATAATCTCATCCGCCTCCTGCCCGTTCGATACAAGCTCCCTGCCTGCAGCAGAAGATAACACAGCGGCCAGTCGCTCCACCTCATCAGGGTCCCCGGTCACCCAGGTCCTGTAAACCCCCGGAGTAACTTTCCTGTCTTTTCCCATTCGCCATCGGGCCGGGTTAAACCCACTGGCCGCAGCCGTTACCCCCGCCCTTAGCCAGATCGCACTTTCAATCAGGACATTAAACAACGCCGACAGGCCTCCGCTGAAATATTTCTGACGGAACTGGCTCATCGCTTTATAAAACAGTTTTATATACCGGGCATCCTTTTGAGTGCTCTCCCCCTTAAAATGCAGGATGGTAGGTTCGGCAAGGTAGTAATTGATATATCCGGCCTGTTCAATCCGGTGGCTCAGGTCGATGTCTTCCGCATACATAAAAAATTGTTCGTCGAAAGGGCCGGCCCTGTCCAACGCCTCCCGGCGTACCCACAAACAGGCGCCGGACAAAATAGGCGCCGGATGATTCCGGTCGGAAGGTAAATGGCCCAGGTAATAGTTCGCCAGGAAGCGGGAATGAGGGAACAGGGCCGTCAATCCCATTAATTTGCAAAAAGCCACCCAGGGGGTAGGGAATCCACGGCGCGACTCCTTCAGGAAGCGACCGCTTCCATCTATCATACGCACCCCCAGCGCGCCGGCGCCGGGCTCCGCTGCCAGGAAAGAGAGGCAGACCCCGAAAAAGTCTTCCGGCAGGATCGTATCCGGGTTCAGGAACAAAATATTCTTTCCCCTGGCTTCCCGCAAGGCCTGATTATTGGCCCTGGCAAAACCCTGGTTCTCCTCATTGGCCATAAATTTCACCCGGGGAAAAGCAGACCGCAAATATTCCAGGCTGCCATCCGAGGAATGGTTGTCCACGACAAAGATCTCTGTCTGCCGGTCCCGCAGAGCTTTTTCCACAGAATAAAGGCACTGTTCCAGGAAATACTTCACATTATAATTGACTATAATAACAGACAGGATCATGGTTGCTATTGGCTATTGGACCCACGAAGTAAGCCATTTTGCCCGATCAGGCAAAATGTCAAAAGACGCCATAGGCGTCTGGCCCAACCAAGCGGCCAACCAACCACTCCCGGCTGTCCAACCAACCATTCCCGGCTGTTGAGAAAACGTTAAAACCCACGCCGGGACAGTAAAAACTTGCACATATAAATAAAAATCGATAGATTTGCATTAATCAATACAATGTTATGCCACTAACATTCAAACAAATAGAAAAAATATCAAAGGCCCTGGGGGATATGAATCGTCTCAAGATCCTGAACTTCCTTTCCAACAAAGGGGGCTGCGGCGAATGCTCGGATCTGCAGGATGTAGTAGACCTGGCGCAACCTTCTATCTCCCACCATGTAAAGATCCTGACGGATTGCGGATTGATCGACGGGGAAAAAGAAGGGCGGAATCATCGGTATACGCTCAATAAAGAGATGCTGGCGGATTATGTAAAAGGGCTCGAGGGGTTCAAGTCTTAATAGGAGCCTGGGGCTTCCAGCATCTTAGAAATTTTCCCTTCGGAGCTTATTCGCCCTGCCCTATCTTTGCGGCATGCTAAAATCAACACTTATCAGGGCGGTCGAAGCAGGAGCCGCTGTCATGAAGCAATACTTTCAGGGTGAATTTACTATTTCCAACAAGGAAGGCATTAACAACTTAGTCACGGAGGCAGACCACGCGTCGGAAAAAGCTATTTTCGAGATCATTAGAAATGATTACCCGGGGCATTATATTTTGAGCGAGGAAGCCGGGGAGATCGTCATGGACTCCTCCTTCAAATGGATCATCGATCCCATCGACGGGACCGTCAATTTTGCCCATGGTCTTCCGCTCTGCTGTGTATCCATCGGTATTGAGCAGGATGGGGAAATAATACTGGGAGCCGTATACAACCCCTTCATCAATGAATTCTTTTTTGCGCAGAAAGGGTTTGGCGCCACGCTGAATGATAAAAAGATACAGGTGAGCAAAGAGACGGCTGTCGGCAGCGCCTGCCTGGTAACGGGTTTCCCCTATACCTACCTGGACCGGCCCAATGGTCCGCTGGATGTCTTCGACCGCCTGATCCGCAAAGGGGTTCCTGTCCGCCGCCTGGGTTCCGCCGCCATAGATCTTTGCTGGGTAGCCGCCGGCCGCTTTGACGGGTTTTATGAGCATAAACTCCAGGCCTGGGATAGCGCTGCAGGCTTCCTGATCGTGGAAGAAGCCGGGGGAAGGGTATCGGATTTTTCAGGAAACCGCTATTCTCCCTATCAACCCCATATCATTGCCACCAACGGGAAGATCCACGATGAATTGGTAAAGGTGGTGAGTGATCCGCATTATGCTTTTTAATTAAACCAACCATGAACGAAAACAGGACTGAAATAGCTTCCCTCGGGGAATTTGGACTGATCGAGCACCTGACGAGGAATATCGAGATACAAAATGCTTCCACCATCGTCGGAGTGGGAGATGATGCCGCGGTGATCGATCATTTCGGAAAACAAACCGTGATCACGACCGATCTGTTGATCGAAGGCATTCATTTCGACCTGGTCTATACCCCCCTCCGACACCTGGGTTATAAATCGGTCGTTGTCAATCTTAGTGACATCTATGCGATGAACGCCATCCCCACACAGATCACGCTCAGCCTGGGCATCAGCAACCGCTTCAGCGTGGAAGCCCTGGATGAGTTCTATGAAGGGGTCTATGCCGCCTGTGAAAAATATGGGGTCGATCTGATAGGCGGAGATACGGCTTCTTCCCAAAAGGGTTTTATTATCTCCGTCACGGCCATCGGGGAAGTCAGCCCGGACAAATTCGTGAAGCGCAGCACCGCGCAAAAGGGCGACCTGCTTTGCTGCACCGGCGACCTGGGAGCCGCTTATATCGGCCTGATCATCCTGGAAAGGGAAAAGAAGATCTTTTTGGAAAGCCCCCAGGTCAAGGCCGACCTGGAAGGGGAGAAATATGTCATCGGCCGGCTGTTAAAACCGGAAGCAAGAAAAGACCAGGTCGAATTCTTCCAGCAATCAGGGATCTCCCCTACGGCCATGATGGACATCAGCGACGGGCTGAGCTCCGAGATCCTCCATCTCTGCCGCCAAAGCGAATTGGGCTGCGTTCTCTATGAAGAAAAGATCCCCGTCGCCGATGAAACACGCAATGCCGCCTATAAATTTGAATTGGACCCGACTGCCTGCGCTTTGAGCGGAGGAGAAGACTATGAGCTGCTCTTCACCATTCCCCAGGAAGATTACGATAAATTGCTGCTAAACGAACAGATCAGCGTGATCGGTTACATGACAGAGCCGGAAAAAGGGAAGAAGATCATTACAAAGGGTGGCAATATTTTTGATATTACTGCGCAGGGATGGAATGCCTTTGCCCCCAAATGAGTTTTCATGAAGAAACTTTATTATTTAGCCTTTTCCGCCCTGTTCACTCTTTGTTTCTCCTGCCGGGTATCGAAGCAAGCCTTTAATCCCGCTCAAAAATATTCCCCGGCAGCCTTAAGGAGTGACTACCAGTTATTCCGTCATATCCTGGAGGACTTACACCCAAGCCTCTATTGGTATACCTCCCGGGATAGTATGAATTATTTTTTTGATAAGGGGTACGGGCAGTTGACGGATTCCATGACAGAGACCGAATTCAGGGTCCTTCTAAGTTATGTGATTGCCAAAGTCGATTGCGGACATACCTCCCTCCGGTATTCCAAACAATACGGCAAGTACCTGGACACGGCAAAACTGCCCCAGTTCCCCCTTCTCCTAAAATTCTGGAAGGATACCATGGTCGTGGTTGCCAATCTCAACCGGAGGGACACCCTCCTGAAAAGAGGCACGATCATCGAAAGCATCGATGGGTGGACGGCTCCCCGGTTAAGGGATACCCTGTTCAATTATTTCGTTAGCGACGGGTACAACCTCACCGGTAAATACCAATACCTGAGCACGGGCTTCAACTTCAGTTTCTGGTACCAGCATGTTATCGGTTTTTCGAACAGCTTCACGATCGGTTATCTCGATTCGGACAAGGTCCTGAAGGAAACCCGGGTCCCACTCTATGATCCGAAGGCGGATACGCTGAGAAGAGCCCGGCCCTTTCCGGGCCGCCCGGCGCCGGAACCCGGCCAGAGAAGGGCGCCAGGTCGGAAAAGCCAGAAAAAAAGAGAGCGGTTCCTCACCCGCAATTTACAGACCGACAGCGCCACCAATACCGCTTTTATGACGTTGAACACCTTTGAGAACGGCAACCGCCTCGGACACTTTTTTCATCGGTCTTTCCGGACCCTGGATGAAAAAAAGGTTCAAAACCTGGTCATCGACGTCCGCTCGAACGGAGGAGGGGATGCCACCAACTCCACCCTGCTTACCCGTTATATTATCGACAAAAAATTCAAAGTGGCCGACTCCCTTTATGCCATCCGCCGTGCCAGCCGTTACGACAAGTATATCGGGAAGGGTCTTTTATACGACTTCCTCATGACGGTGGTCAGCCGCAAACGAGCCGACGGAAAATATCATTTTGGATATTTTGAGAGGCGCCATTACAGCCCTATACAAAAACACCATTTCAACGGCCAGGTCTATATCCTTACGGGCGGCAACTCCTTTTCCGCGACCTGCCTGTTCGCCGGAGCCCTGAAAGGGCAAAAAAATGTGATCCTGGTGGGGGAAGAGACCGGAGGCGGATACTATGGCAATACGGCCTGGATGATCCCGAACGTAACATTACCCGTTACAGGGATCCGTTTTCGCCTGCCCAGGTACCGCCTGGTCGTGGACAAGGCCCGGGAAAAAAACGGCCTGGGCGTCGTGCCGGACGTACCCGCCCCGCCCAGTGTGGAGGCTATTCTGAAAGGGCTCGATTTCAAGACGGCCAAAGCAAAGGAATTGATCCTGTCACATGCTGCCATGAAAAAATAAGCGGGCTTCCCGGCCGGGGGCAAAACGTCGGAATTTTCGTATTTTAGAAGTAAGCATTTTCATATGTCGCCTGCCAAAAAAATATTCCTTTTCTCCGGTCTTATTCTTCTGACGGCTATGCTGTCAGCAGCACGGGCACAGGGCCCGGCACAGGCGCCGGTTCCCCTGGACTCCATACAATTGAAAACGGTAAAAGGCCCCCTGGTATCCTATGGGGAGCTGACCCGGAAAAGCCCCGTGATCCTGGTCTGCTTCTGGTCCGTGAACTCCGACGCCAGCATGAATGAATTGAATGCTATTAATAAACAATACGATAAATGGAAGCAGCTCGCCTCCTTTAAACTGATAGCCGTCTGTGTCGACCAGGGCAATCTCCTGAGCAGAATGCGATCCACGGTCAATATGAATGAATGGCGCGGCTTCGATATCTGCGCGGACATTAATGGCGACCTCCAGCAAGCCTTGAAGGGCAATAATCTTCCCCAAGCCGTGATCCTTAAGAATGGTCAGGTCGTCTACCAGCAATCGGGATTCGACGCCGGCGCGGAGGACTATCTTTTTTCTAAAATACAGGCTCTATCCCTCCCCCTCCACGATCACCTGTAACAGGTTCAATTGTTCGTCCAGGAGGACAAAATCGGCTTGCGCCCCGGCCCGGATATTTCCCCATTTTTTATCAAGACCCATTACCGTAGCCGGATAAAGAGAGGCCATCCGGAGGGCTTCCGGGAGAGGGATGCCCGCTTTCTCCACCCCGTTCCTTACCGCCTGCAGCATGGTAAGGGCTGAACCGGACAAAGTCCCGTCCGGCAGGGTATACCGGTCTCCCCTGAAAACATGGACATAATCTCCATAAGGCACCTCCGCTACCGCATCCGTTATAAAGAACAGGCGGTCCTGCAATATTTTCTTACTGATGCGGACGGAAGCGAAATCCACGTGAATGCCATCGCAGACGATGCTGCTCCTGACATCTGTGTGATCATACACCGCCCCAACCATTCCCGGCTCCCTGCCCTGTAAGGGGGACATGGCATTAAAAAGATGGGTGGCGGCGGGTATTCCCTGGTAAAAGCCATTGATAGCCTGTCCGTATCTGGCATTGCTGTGGCCGGCGGAAACGACGATATTATTTTCAAGCAATAATTCGATGCAGGCGGGGTCGCATTGCTCGGGCGCCAGGGTCATCATTTTAAAGACGCCCTTTCCTCTTTCGAGGAGCAGCCGGATCTCGTCCGGAGTCGGCTTTTTGATAAATCTTTCTACATGGGCCCCTTTTTTCTCCGGATTGATATAGGGTCCTTCGAGATGTACGCCCAACAAGCCCTTTCCTCCGCCCGCGTGATAATTCTTCACTACGTCCATCGCCTGCAGGAATTTCTCTATGGAGTTAGTGGCCAGGGTGATGAGGAACTGGGTGCAGCCTCCCTGGAGGCAATATTCATAAACGGCGTCCAGGGCCTCTGTCGTCATTTCCGCAGAAAATAGCTGTCCATTCCCGCCATAGATCTGCAGATCCACAAAAGCGGGCGCCAGCATATAACCCGGGAGCTGCCGCTGCCGGTAATCCGCCGGGATACCGGATACCGGGACAATATCCACTACTTTGCCTTCTCTGACCAGGACAGCTTTACCCGTCTGAATTTCTTGTCCCGTAAAGATCTCCCGGGCGATAAATGCCGTTGCCATAAAGTTGTTTAAGGTTCTATCGAGAAATGATCCGCATCCCGCCAAAAAGGGAATCGACTCCGCACTTCCTCCAATTTTTCTTTCCGCAAGGTATAGGTATAAATAGCTTCTTCCTTTAATCCATGATATAATACTTCCCCCAGGGGATCGATGATCATGGAGTCCCCGCTATGATCGATCTTATTCCCGTCCTCTCCGACGCGATTTACTCCTATCACATAAGATTGATTTTCGATGGCCCGGGCCTGCAGCAGGGTCTTCCAGGCAAGACTCCGGCGTTCCGGCCAATTAGCGACATAGATAAGAAGGTCGTATTCAGGGCTCTCCGGCGCGACAGCTGCTGCTGCCGGATGGCCCGGGATCAGCGATGTCCCGGAGACGGGATCCTGCGATACCCCGGATGTCTGCCGGCTCCATACCGGGAATCGCAGGTCATAACAGACCAGCAGGTTGACCTTCCAGCCTTTTACGGAGGCGATCAGTCTTTTTTTCCCGGCCGTATAATGTTCATCTTCCCCCGCGTAGGCAAAACGATGGCGTTTGTCATAATAGCCATATTGTCCGTTGGGCAGCATCCAGATGAGGCGGTTGAAATAATGGCCCCCCTCTTCAATGATAAGGCTGCCGGTGAGGATGATCTTCTTTTGGGCGGCGACCTTTTTCATCCAGTCCAGCGTGGGGCCGTCCATCCGTTCGGCCAGCATCTCCGGTTTCATGCTGAAGCCGGTACTGAACATTTCGGGCAGCACGACGATTTCCGTGTTTTCGCGGATCCCATGGATCTTCTCCTCAAAGCGTTGCAGATTAGCCGCCTTGTCTTCCCATCGAAGATCTGCCTGTATGGTGGTGATCGTAAGTGTAGACATTTCACTGCAAAATAAGAAGATTTATCAGTTTCCGGCTCCGGGGCTACCAGCCTGGTTAACGGCTTCGCTGACCAGCCCTGACTCATATCCCTTCTGTAATAAATAGTCCTGCAGTTTTTTCCGGCGGATATATAAATTGGGTTCGTCCCGGAGGGTCTCCCATTTCCCCTCCGCCAGTTTGGTCAGGGTACGGCCATAGTCCCCCTCGTCGATAGCGGCCAGGGCTTTTTTAATGCAATAGTCCCCCACCTGCTTTTGTTTTAATTCGTAGCGGATCTTTACCCGGCCCCACTGTTTCATACGAAACCGGCCACCGGCAAACTGGATGGCGTAACGCTCCTCATTGAGATAATTATCCTCGATAAGGCGGGAAATGGCCTCTTCCACATCTTTTTTCCATAGCCCGAAAGAATAGAGCTTTTCTTTCACTTCCTGGTGACAACGCTCCTGGTAGGCGCAATAGTGCCTGGCTTTCTGGAGGGCCTGTTCGATGGTCAATTATTCACAATTTTTTTTGTCTTTTCAATGGTGTTCATGAGGGCTTCGCCGTTGTTGGCGCCGGATCATACTGGTTATATAAAAATGTGCTGGAGATGCGAATTTACGGCCTTTTCACGAGCGGTCATCCGTCAGCGCGGGTGGATGCCAGTAGCCGACCCCGGTGGCAGGGTGTTGGTCCGCCAGGGAACGGGTTAGTCACAAGAAATTAACAATTGGACCTGGGCCGGGTCAGCCGCCCCTAATCAAATCTTGGCCGTTAACCAACGAATCAGTAGTTTCGCCTCAAAGACATATTCCATGAAGTTTATCGTTTCCTCTTCGGCTCTATTGAAACAATTGCAACAGATCAGCGGCGTTATCAATGCGAATACCGTTTTGCCTATTTTGGAGGATTTTTTGTTTGAGGTCGAAAAGAACAAACTGACCGTAGTCGCGACCGACCTGGAAACCGTGATGAAAGTGCATCTGGAAATAGAAGCCAAAGACACGGGGAAAGTATGTATCCCGGCTAAGATCCTGATGGACTCCCTGAAGAATATCCCGGATCAGCCCCTCACTTTCAATATTGATAAACACTTCGCCGTAGAGCTTACCAGCGATAACGGAAAATACAAGGTCATGGGAGAAAACCCGGACAACTTTCCGAAAGAGCCCGCCACTGACGAAACAACGTCCTTTACGGCGACCTCTTCAGCCCTGGTGACCGCTATTAATAAGACTTTATTCGCCGTGAGCAATGATGACCTCCGACCGGCTATGACAGGGGTCTTCTTTGAAATGGATAAAAAAGGATTACAGTTCGTCGCAACGGACGCCCATCGCCTGGTCCGTTACAAGCGCACCGATATCAGCTGCCCGAAGAGCGATTCCCTGATCGTTCCGAAAAAGCCCCTGAACCTGTTAAAATCGGCCCTCCCTGACAACCAGGACGAGATCACCATCAGCTACAACAGCAATCACCTTTTTGTTAGTCATGGCACTACGCAAATGAGCTGCCGGCTGATCGACGCCCGTTTCCCCGATTATAAAGTGGTCATCCCGGCCGACAACCCCTACAAGCTGGTGGTAAGCCGTAATGACTTCCAGAGCGCCCTTCGCCGGGTGAGCATCTTCAGTAATAAGAGCACCAACCAGGTCGTATTGAATATCCAGGGCAGTGAATTACAACTGACCGCCCAGGACGTAGACTTCTCTTTCGAAGGGAACGAGCGCATGAAATGCCAGTACGACGGAGAAGACCTGGCTATCGCCTTCAATGCCCGCTTTCTCATAGAAATGCTGGCTTCGACGGATTCAGACGAAGTAAGGATGGAGCTGTCCACCCCTACCAAGGCCGGGATCATCAAGCCCAGCGAACAGGACGAGAATGAAGAAGTACTGATGCTGGTAATGCCGCTGATGCTGAATAGCTAGGATTGATTGATTTTTTGCGGGTGGATCTTTAGAATTTACGTGTTTATGGATTTTGTACAACTACGATCCTTCGACAATTATATCTACGCACACATCACCCTGTCTATGTTACAGGATGCAGGGATCAATTGTCATCTGAAAGATGAATACATGATTACCCTGGATCCCTTCCTCAGTCCCGCCATGGGAGGTATGAAACTAATGGTTTACCCCTCGCAGGCACAGAGGGCCATCGAGCTGCTGGAAGAGACGGAAAAATGAAGATTTTTTTCGTTATCTTACTGGTAAATCTTGGGATATGGAACAGCTTGTCCATTATTTTGATCATATCCAATCCTGGCAACGCTCATTGATCCTGGCCGGAGGGCTCTTATTCTTCTGGATCCTGGAGGGCTTCGTCCCTTTATTCAGATTCCATTACCGCAAAATGCGCCACGCAGGATTAAATCTCTTTTTCACGTTTACGACCATCCTGATCAATCTCGCATTCGCCGCCCTTATCATTGGCGCCAGTCATTACGGCTCTCAACATAAGATCGGGCTGCTCTGGATCGTTCCCCTCCCCAGTTGGCTGTTCTGCCTGACAGGGCTTATATTGCTGGATTTCATCGGCGCCTGGCTGATCCACTGGCTGCAACACCAGGTAAAATGGATGTGGAAATTCCACCTGATCCATCATAGCGATACCTGGGTGGATACGACCACCGCTAACCGCCACCACCCGGGAGAAAGTATCTTCCGCGCCCTTTTTACCCTGCTGGCGGTGATCCTTACGGGAGCCCCCGTCTGGCTGGTCTTTCTCTATCAGTCCTTATCGGTGATCTTCGCTCAGTTCAACCACGCCAATATCTCTCTGCCGAAGGGGCTGGACAAAGCCATCGCCTGGATCATCGTCTCCCCTGACATGCATAAAGTGCATCATCATGCAGAGCAGCCCCTTACAGACACCAATTATGGAAATATTTTTTCTTTCTGGGACCGTCTCTTCAGAACCTATGTATACGTACACGATACCCGGTCCCTGCATTATGGGATCGACACCTATCCAAACGAAGAGGAAAATAACAGGATGGGAAAACTACTGCAAATACCTTTCGGGGAATACCGGCCTCCGGCCGGGGGTAAGTTCAGCGGGCGCGAGCCTGCGCAGGAAGGAGCCAATAAAACGCGGGTTATTCCGGACTAACGATGCAGGTCAAGCGGCTGTGGTGGAGGGTCGAGCCGGTTGGGTCCAGGTCGGGTTATTGCTGCTGCTGTTGTTGCTGCATTTCCAAATACCGGCGATAAGAATTTCGTTCCGGCCCATTACCCGGGCTGGCCGGCTGGGGCGTCAGGACCGTAGCTACTTCGTCCGTCGTCCTGCCATTCTCATAAGACACCGATACGCCTACTTCCAGCGACTGACCGGCTGTTCCTTTATAGGTACCCTTTACCGGTGAACAGTCGGAAAAACTACGGCCAACGGCCAGGCGTACATGCAGGTCTCCGACCAGGCAATTATTGGTCGGGTCCAGGCCTACCCATCCGTTAAAAGGAATATAGGCTTCGATCCAGGCATGCGTTGCGCCCTCGCCTCTCATCCCATTCTGGTTGGGGCAAATATATCCGCTGACATAACGGGCGGGGATACGGAGATGGCGCAATAATATCAGTAAAATATGGGCAAAGTCCTGACAGACTCCGGCCTTTAAATCCCAGATTTCATCGAGGGTCGTTTCCACACTGGTGACGCCTTTGATATATTTGAAGTGATCGTATACATAGGTCCTTAACCGCTCGGCAGCTTCCAGGGGCCTGAGGGTCCGGGCTTCGTCTGCATGGGCGTTCTCCAGGATCTCCGTCAGGTGGGCAAACGGCTCCTGCTTTAGAAAATCGATATACGGCACCTGCCAGCGAACCTGCTCCAGGTAATTCCATTGCTCTTCTATTCCAGCCCCGTCATTGATCGGCGGCCTGGGTTTAGTGATCACATCCAGCTTTGAATCGATCGTCAGAGAGGTGTGCGATTCCGCATTGGTGAAAGAGCCTATTTCATTTTCATAATAATCTTTATAGATATCCACGATCGGATCTCCCGTAATGGTCAACTCCTGTTCCAACACTTCCTGGTATTCATCTTTGATAGGAAAAAGAACGATCTGGTTAGCGCTGTCCCTGACGGGGCCCTCATAAGTGTACTTCGTTATGTGATGGATATTAAAACGGGGCATCCGGTTGTTTAATAAATTATAGAGTTAAAGTCCCTGATTGTTTAGCCCTTCATGCCGGGCTAAAGAACAAAAATAGAGAAATGGGGTTACGTATAGGCAAAGTAATATTGATTAAGTGCGTTCCCTACCTCATAGAGGTCATCTTTTACCCCATTGAGGTAGGCATGGAGCCCTTGCTGCATGATAGACTCTACCGTGGAATATTTCACTTTACTCCGGATCTTCCCGATCATAAAATCGATCTTCTGATAACCCTCCTTATTCCGTTCGGTTCTCAGCCTCTCAAAATAACGATAGAGCTGATTGATGGAATAGATCACCGACCGGGGGAAGTCCTCGTTCAGGACGATCTGCTCCACGACATTTTTTGCGTCAAAAGCGCTCCGGTACGTCTTCAGGTAGAGTTCATACCCGGAGATCGACAAAAGCAGGTATTTCCAATAGGTCGTATCCGTCTTGGCGAAATCATAGTCGACGTCACTGAATTTTACATCCAGGATATCTGCCGACTGAACGCCTCTTTCCAGGAATTTACCGATATTAAGAAAGGCATATCCTTCGCCCCGGGCCATGGTGACATCTGCGGTTCCGTAATACAGCAGGCCCTGCTTGATCAGGATGTCCAGGATCGTGACGGGGTCATCCTTATGGAACCCATTTGCCAGCTGCTCATCCCGGATAGTATGATAAAAATCATTCAGGCACTGCCATAATTCCTTGGTGATATGGTCCTGCACGCTCCTGGCATTTTCCCGGGCCCGGGTGATGATACTCAGGACGGAATTGCTGTTTTCCCGATCCGTGACCATATACTGTAGTACGGCCCGGGTGTCCCGGGCGATACCTGTCGCCTTTTCGTCATCGAGGTAGGTGAAGATCTTCAGGACGGGCTTCCAGGAAAATTCCTGAAAATCGTCCTGCGAAGAGGCATAATTGATCTTGAGCATTCGCAGAATCCCATCCGCTCTTTCCATATAACGGCTCATCCAATATAAACTGTCGGCAACCCGGCTTAGCATTCTTTGTAAATGATTTTGAATTTAAATAATTCCCTTCTTCCGACAATACCCGATGGGTTCTACCCTGCCAATACCCAGGTGTCTTTACTCCCGCCGCCCTGTGAAGAATTCACGACCAGCGAACCTTCCCGAAGGGCTACTCTCGTTAGTCCGCCGGGCACGATCTGGATGCCTCCCGGACCACAAAGTGCATAGGGTCGCAGGTCTATCCGGCGGGGCTTTAATTTGCCATTCATATAGCAGGGTGCTGAAGACAGGTTAATGATCGGCTGAGCGATATATTGCCGGGGGTCCTTCAGGATGGCCTCCCGGTACCGGGCGATCTCTTCATCACTGGCAGTATGGCCCATCAGCATGCCATAACCCCCGCTCTCATTGGTCTTCTTAATTACCATATTATTCATATTGCCGAAAACATGTTCCCGCTCATCCGGATTCCCCAGCTGATAGGTCGGCACATTTTTCAGGATCGGCTCCTCATTCAGATAATAACGGATCATGGCAGGCACATAGGTATAAATGGCTTTGTCATCCGCCACCCCATTTCCGATGGCATTCACGATGGCAACATTCCCTTTACGATAGGCGCTCATAATACCTGCCACCCCCAGCATACTGTCAGGGTTAAAGACCAGCGGATCCAGGAATTCATCGTCTACCCGCCGGTAGATCACATCCACCTGCTGAAGCCCGGAAGTCGTCTTCATATATACCCGGTGGTTATCGATGACCAGGTCTCTTCCCTCTACCAGTTCCACTCCCATCAACCGGGCCAGGGTCGTATGCTCGAAATAAGCGGAATTATAAATACCGGGCGTCAATAAAACGATGGTGGGGTTCGCCGTCTGCCGGGGTGAAAGAGAGACCAGGTTCCGGTGTAGGATATTCGGGTATTCCGTTACAGACCGCACATTATTCCTGGGAATAAGGTCCGGAAAGATCCTTTTGGTGATCTCCCGGTTTTCCAGCATATAGCTCACCCCGCTGGGTGTACGCAGATTATCTTCCAGGATATAGAAGGTTCCGTCGTGATCACGGATCAGATCGATGCCGGCTATATGTACATAAATATCGTGTGGTACATGGAATCCATGCATCTCCCGTAAAAAATGCGGACAGCTATAGACCATTTCCACCGGGACAACGCCGTCTTTCACGATGAACTGGTCATTGTAAACGTCTTTCAGGAAAAGGTTCAGAGCTTTCAGCCTTTGCCGGATGCCTTCTTCTATATATTTCCATTCGGCAGCCGTAATGATCCGGGGAATGATATCGAACGGAAAGATCTTTTCTATCCCCTCCCCGCTGCTATAAACGGTAAACGTAATGCCCTGGCTCATGAAAAGTCTTTTCGCCAGCTCCTCTTTTTTATTCA
Source organism: Puia sp. (assembly GCA_036394375.1). Lineage (GTDB taxonomy): Bacteria > Bacteroidota > Bacteroidia > Chitinophagales > Chitinophagaceae > Puia. Next base: position 235,949 of record DASWFF010000132.1, on the reverse strand, counting down.
GCTCTTCTATGCTCATCTGCTGCATAAAGTCTACCACGCCCTGGTATTGTCCGCGAACAGCGCTATTGGTGTACATTTCGTCCCAGGTGTTGGAATCAACAAGATAATTATGAAGCAGTTCGCTGGTTTGCATAGTTGGTTGTTTTGGTAGCAGGGAATAATTTTTCCTGTAAGGATTGTAATGGAAAGGCAATCCTTTAGTTGTTGGCAGGCAGAGAACGTTAGGTTTACTAAATATATATAAAAAATCAACCCGTTGATTTGAATTGCGGCAAAAAATTGCCGAAATATAATTTTTTGCCGCAATACTGCTAATGTCGGCAGACCTCGGCCAAGGCCTCGTCTGCTAACTGGACTCCGTCCAGTTTTTAAAAGCAAAAAAACTACTTTTACAGATAAAAGAGAGCCTGATGAAGACAATCGCTATGATCCCGGCCCGTTATGCCGCTACCCGCTTCCCTGCAAAGTTGATGCAGGTCCTGGGAAAAAAGACGGTGATACGGCACACCTATGACAATACATTGGCAACCGGCTTATTCGATGAAGTAATGGTGGTTACGGACAGTGAGATCATTTACCGGGAGATCACCGACCATGGCGGAAAAGCCAGGATGAGTATAAGATCTCATGAGAGCGGAAGCGATCGTATTGCAGAAGCCGTCGCAGATATGGACGTCGAACTGGTCGTAAATGTCCAGGGCGACGAACCCTTCGTTCAACGTTCCCCCCTTGCAAAATTATTGGCTGTTTTTGAAGGCGTAGAGGGACAACAAGTTCAGGTTGGGTCCCTGGTACAGGTCATGAAAGAGCAAAAGTTCATCGATGACCCCAATTATGTCAAAGTCGCGCTGGATAAAAAAAACAATGCCCTGTTCTTCAGCCGCAGCGTAATCCCATTTCCCCGGGATAAGGAGGCTGCCCGCACTTATTATGAACACATTGGCGTATATGCTTTTCGTAAACAGGCCCTGCTTCAATTTACCGGCTGGCCGGTAAGTCCCCTGGAAGCGATAGAAAAGATAGAATGCCTCCGTTACCTGGAGAATGGCATCCCCATCAAAATGGTCGTTACCGAATATATGGGGGTGGAGATCGATACGCCGGAGGATCTGGAAAGAGCGGCGAAACTTCTTTAATTTTTTTGCGGGAATTCATCAACTTTTGCAAAATGCTAAAAGAAGGATTGTCTAAATTTAGCCGCTAATTGCTTATTTCCTCCACAGGACCGCTGATCCCAAAGTGTCCTGCGGGGAAGCAAATTTAATCAGATCAAGTCTATATTCTCCCACATGAACCAAGCATTATGGGGCATTGACCTCGGCGGTACGAAGATCGAAGGCGTTATCCTGGAATCCATTGCCAATCCCACACCCATTATCCGGACAAGAGTGGACACGGAGGCTTCCAAAGGCTACGGTCATATCCTGGGGCAAATCGCGAAACTGGTAAAGGAGCTGGAACAAAAATCCGGCCTCAGGCCCCGTTCTATCGGGATCGGCACTCCCGGCGTACTGGATCCAACCCTGCAGACCATGAAAAACAGCAATACGACGGCTTTCAACGGAATGCCCCTTCTCAAAGACCTGGAAGCTCTTTTACAGGTTCCCGTGGTGCTGGCAAATGACGCTAATTGTTTTGCCCTGGCCGAGACCCATTGGGGAGTGGTCAAAGAGGAAGCCCCCGGAGCCCGGATGGTATTTGGTATTATTATGGGTACGGGCGTAGGCGGCGGCATCGTGATCGACGGAAAGATCTGGAATGGTCGTCATGGCATAGGGGGCGAATGGGGCCATAATTTTCTCGATGATTCCGGGGGCCCCTGCTATTGCGGCAGGGCCGGCTGCGTAGAGACCGTCATTTCCGGCCCGGCCCAGGAGAGATATTATGCCGGTCTTACCGGTAACCCCTTGAAATTACAGGAAATTGCAGCCCGGCACCGGGCTGGCTCCGATGCGGCAGCGACCCAGACGATCGGGCGGCTTTGCCACTTCTTCGGCAAAGGCGTTTCTGTCATCACCAATATGCTGGACCCGGATGTGATCGTGATCGGCGGCGGTGTGGGCAATACGGATGAGCTTTATTCTCTCGGATTGCAAGACCTGGGGAAGTTCATTTTTAACAACCGGGTAGAGACCCTTCTGCTGAAACCACGTCTGGGGGATAGCGCCGGGGTTTTTGGCGCCGCCGCGTTGGTGGTTTGATTCAAAAATCTTTGCGGGAATTCAAATATTGCTAATTTTACCACTCATTTTATTATTAATACTAAAAAAGATGGTTGTTCCCGTTTTAACAACGGGTGACCAGGAGGTCTCCTTATGAAATTCCGGAATTTTAAAATGGTGGATTATGTAGTCTATGGCCGGGGAAGTTTTAATCAGCTCGATGAAATTTTAGCTCCCCGGCGAAAAGGGGACGCTCCCATTATCTTTTTACTGGATCATTTCTTCGAAAATACCCCATTGGTCAGCCGGATACCGCTACGGAGCAAAGACAAGATCATCCTCGTAGATGTAAGCTATGAACCCAAAACCACCTATGTCGACAAACTGGCCGGAGACCTCAAACAGGAGTTCGGCACCGTCAGCGGGATCATCGGCATTGGCGGCGGCTCGGCAATGGACCTGGCCAAAGCCGTCTCTCTGATGATGACTAACCCAGGCTCTTCTGCCGATTACCAGGGCTGGGACCTGGTAAAACTTCCCGGCGTTTATAAAGCCGGGATTCCCACCCTCAGCGGAACAGGAGCCGAGGTCTCCCGAACAACGGTCCTGACAGGCCCTACGAAAAAACTGGGGATGAACTCGGACTTCACCCCCTTCGACCAGATCGTCCTGGACCCGGAACTGACGGCGGGTGCGCCGGTCAACCAACGATTCTATACCGGCATGGATTGTTATATCCATTGCATCGAGAGCCTGCAGGGCACCTATCTCAACGAGTTCAGCAAATCTTATGGCGAAAAAGCGCTGGAACTATGCCAGGAAGTATTCGTCCGTAAAACAGGATGGGATGAGGCCAGTGACGACCAGCTGATGATGGCTTCCTATGCCGGCGGGATGAGCATCGCCTATTCCCAGGTAGGAGTAGCCCATGCAGTAAGTTACGGCCTGGCCTATCTTCTGGGCACTAAACACGGCGTGGGCAACTGCATCGTATTCGACAAACTGGAAGAGTTTTACCCGGATGGCGTCTACGAGTTCAAAAAGATGGTAGAGAAAAATAAGATCGATATTCCCCAACACATCACCAAAGGGCTCTCTGATGAACAATTCAACGCCATGATTGACGTTAGTCTTGTTATGAAACCCTTGTGGGAAAACGCCCTGGGAGCGGATTGGGAGAAGATAATGACCCGGGATAGATTGAGAGCTTTATACGAGCGGCTATAACATAAAATCTTTTACTGATGAGAAGTCCATTTTTTTACGGGATGGGATGCCTGGCGATCCTTCTTTTTCTCAGCCTCGCTTCCTGTAAAAAAACAGCCTCTCCGGTAAAAAATCGGATCACTCCGTTCCAGACGCTTATCAATACGGACACCAGTCTTTCTTTTTATCACCGGATGGTGCTCCAGGCCAATGATGCCGGCCTGATCGGTAACGATTCCGTCACCGTGCTGATCCCGACCAATACGGCCTTCCGTTCCGCCGGTTATTCGGTAGGAGTGATCGATTCCCTCAGCACTTCTCTTGCGGATAACCTGATTCGCTACCATTATATGCAGTCCCGGGTAATTCCGGACGCCAATACTTACACGGGATACCGCACCCTGCGGGGTACGAACGTTTATGGGATGACTGACAGCGCTCATATTCGCTGGTTCAACGGCAGTTCCGTTATGGGCGATTCTATCCTCGTTGGTAACGTGTTGGTATACCGGCTCAACGCCCCCCTGCCCTCCCCGGCCGATTCCCTGGACATTTTACTGGGCTCCGACAGCACGCTGAGCTTTATGGCAGAAGTGATGCAACGGACTAATCTTGACTCTGTTCTTTTCTCCGGCAACTATACGTTGCTGGCCCCTGTTAACAGCGCTTTTATAGCAGCCGGCTACGATAGTGTCGGGGCTCTTGCCGTAGCGGATTCCACCACCCTGGTCCAGTTGGTGAAATACCATACGCTCACCGCCGACTACTTTACCAATATCCTGCTGGGTCTTAATACGGTTCCCACTCTGCAGGGCGGTTCTCTGACCGTGAGCAGGCAAAATGGGATCCTCCGATTCTCCGGAGCCGCCAATACGGTCCCGGCCAACTTTCTCTCGGGCAACCGGCTGGCCGGCAATACCCTGATCGTCCATCGTATCGACCAGGTTCTGTCTCCCTGAGGCTTTCCCGAAAATTCTGCATGATTTGACCCCTATAAAATTCCTCCGGAATTAATATTCCCTCCTTTAGTGTGAATAGGTGTTTTATGTACTTTTGAACTATGCTCAACCTGAATGATATCAAAAATCTGCTGCAGCACAACCGCATCACGGAGTTTGTAAAACTAAACAAACTCACTCCCCGTGATATCGCGGATTTCACCAACCGTTATAGCCAATGGGCCGGGAAATTGTTCCAGCACCTCGATACCAAGAGCGCCGCCCGGGCTTTCAAATTTCTCCGGAGAAAAAAACAGGAGGCTATCATCAAGGCTCTCCCGGAAGAAAAAGCAGCCGAATTGCTGAATGCCCTGCAACCCGATGACCGGACTGCCTTCCTTTCCGAACTTTCCGGCAGTGCCGTAAAAGAGTTACTGAAAGTGCTCACGCCGGAGCATCGCGCCAAGACCCTGGAATTGCTGGGTTATGAAGAGGGATCCGTCGGAAGATTGATGACGCCGGACTATGTATCCATAAAAACGAGTGAGACCTGCCAGGACGTGCTGAATATTATCCGGCAGCACGGGAAGGCGACGGAGAACCTGAATTGGCTTTTTGTAACAGATGAAAAGGGTGTTCTTATCGACGATATCAATATCAAGGATTTTTTAGTGGTGGACCCGGGCACCAGCGTGGCCCAGATCATGGACTACCAGTTCATCGCCCTAAAAGTGAACGATGCCCAGAGTTCAGCGGTCAAAGTCTTCCGCAATAACAGCCGTTTTGCCTTACCTGTCATCGATGATAACGGGATCCTGCTCGGCGTGGTCACACTGGATGATGTACTGCGGCTGGCAGAATCGGACAGTACCCGGGAAATACAGAAGATCGGGGGTTCCGAAGCGCTGGATGAACCCTATACTACGATTTCCTTTTTCAGCCTGGTCCGCAAGCGCGCCGGCTGGCTGATCATTTTATTCCTCGGGGAAATGTTGACGGCCACGGCCATGGGACATTTTGAAGGAGAGATCAGCAAAGCCGTGGTCCTGGCGCTTTTTATCCCGCTTATTATTTCCAGCGGCGGTAACTCCGGCAGCCAGGCTTCTTCCATCATCATCCGCGCCATGGCCCTGGGTGAGATCAGCTTCCGGGATTGGTGGCGGGTCATACGGCGGGAAGTTCTCTCCGGCCTGGTCCTGGGCACCATCCTTGGAATAGTGGGTTTCCTCCGTGTCTTTATCTGGCAGGAATTTCATTTATACAACTACGGAGTACACTGGCTGAAAGTAGCCAGCACCGTATTTTTTTCCCTGATCGGAGTAGTGATGTGGGGAACGATGTCAGGCAGCATGTTGCCCCTGATATTGAAGAGGCTGGGGGCGGATCCTGCTGCCTCTTCCGCTCCTTTTGTCGCAACCCTGGTGGATGTGACGGGGCTGATCATTTATTTCACCGTCGCTTATATTATTATGCAGGGGACTTTGCTGTAGAGCGCCACTCCGGCACATTACTCCCCGGCTTGCGGCCTGGAGCCGGCTGCTTGCGGCTTTTTATACACGGGCACCGTGCTGCAAGGTTCTCCGTACATAATGCTTTTTACCACCGGCCTCAGTCTCCGGGTAATTTCCATATAGGCAAAGGCCCCGACAGGCAGATCGCCGCATCCTTTTACCACCACCCGTTTATCGGCAAACTCCTGTATATCTATCGCCGCTATTTTCCCCAGAAAAGTTTGCTGCAGGGCCCTTTGCTCATCGCCCAGTATAATGTCTTTTGCAAGCGGTTGTAAATACACAGCCACCAGCATATAAGCCCAAAGGGGAATAATAGCATCCGTTGTGCAGGTGACAGCGACAATTTTATCCTGGTATTGTGTCCAGTCCGTATCTTGTAATGCGGCCCTGAATTCTTTTTCCCTGAGGATCATTTCCCTGAACAAAAGAGGTTTCAGGTCGAACAGCACGATTTCTTCTTTTGGATAGTATTCTTCCAGGTCGAGCGTAATCAGCGCGCTCTGCGCTACCTTATTGATGATCTCTTCACTCATATACTTACATTGATCCTATAAAGGTACGACAAGGGAAATTAAAAAACCCCTCCGCCGGTTTAGGCAGAGGGGTCTCTCTAATAGATTGATAATTAAGGTCGACTAGAAGAACTTGCCCCTGTCATCCTTAACGGTAGCTAATTTTCTCAGCGCATCGACAAGAGTATAGGTGATCCTGCTCCTTTGCTGTTGCTCCTGCATGAATCGTTGTTGCTGTAAATCTGCATTGGGATTCGACACGGCAGCCACATTTTCCACTTTTATCACAAAGACGCCGCCATTCCCGGGGATGGGTGCAGATGCCGGTTTACCCGACAATTGCTTATTGAAAGCAGAACCGATCACTTTCCCTTCCTGTCCTGCATTGGGGATCATAGGAGAAGAGAACAACAGGCTGTCTGCTCTTTGAATATTCTGGCCGCTGGCAGTAGCTGCCGCTTCCAGTGTGGCAGGCGTACCCAGTTTTTTGATAATGAGATCCGCCTTCTTTTGATTGCGAAGGATGGGTTCGATCTGGTTTCTGCCTTTAGCCGCTGTCATGGTGCCTTCATGGTTGATCTCGGTAACCAGGGCAACCACATACTTATCGCCGACGGCATAAGGTTCCGACACATTTCCCAGATCAGCGTCATAGATCCAGCGGACCAGTTGGCGGTTAGGTCCCAGTCCGGGGATAGCCACTTCAGAAGGTTGAATATCGGGAGCCAGTAATTTCTGGAGATTGCCTTTTTGTATATTCTGTTCAAATGCTTTTGCATCCCGGCTTTCCCCTGCAAACTGGTTAGCAGCTCCTGACGCAGCCTGGTCTGTTTCCGGGCTGGTCTCGATCTTCTTACTCAGGTAAGCTATTTTATAGGCAGGCTCGAAATTCTTTTGATCGAGGATTTCTATATAATGGTATCCGAATTGGGTCTTCACTACCTTCCTGTCTCCTTTCTTTCCGGAAAAACAAAATTCTGCGAATTCCTTTACCATACGGTCGGAAGTAAAATAACCCAGGTCGCCGCCTTTCTCTTTGCTTCCCTGATCGTCGGAAAGTTTTATAGCCAGGCTATCGAAACTTTCGCCTTTTTCTACCAGGCTTTTGATGCTGTCGATTTTTTTCTTTGCGGTGCTATCGTCCATGATCGGCTGACCCGAACGGGGATCCGTAGTGCCTACGAGTATGTGACGGGCCCTTACAGAATCGGGAAGGACCTTCTCGTCGATTTTTTTAGCCACTACATAATTGCCCGCGTCCAGGGAAGGTCCGAACAATCCTCCTTTCGGCAAGGCGAAAATGGAATCTTTATTAGGTACCTGGATCCTGGCCTTCCCCATATAGACGTCAAGGTAGGGGATCTCACTGCCCACGCGCGCCAGGTAAGCTTCCATATTATCTGCTTTGGCAAAATCATTTTTCCAGTCGCTCAGCTGCTGCCGCAGTTTGGCGCTGTCAGCAGAAGTAGGGGCGGCATCGAATACAACATAGGCGATGCTGCGGCTTTCTTCCTGTTTGTATTGATCCTTATGTTTACCGATATATTCACTGATCTCTTCGTCACTCACTTTTACCGAACTGTCGGGGATAGTAAAATAAGGAGTGTTGACATAAGAGATGGCAGCCAGCTGGCTGTTATCGGCATTTGATTTTTCGATCATCCATTTGGGAACGTAGGTACTGTTGGCCAGTAAGGCGGTATATTTTTCCCGGAGGCGCATCTTTATAATCTGGGGAACGGATTCTTCGAAGAACCGGCGGGCGCCTTCATAATTTTTATCCGCTTTCTTCGTACCTGCCTTATAGATAGCCCGCAGCTGATTGATCTGTGCGGCGGCAGCCTGTGCATCGAACTGACCCGTCTTCGGATCGGTGAAAGCCTGTTTGATATCCGGTATGGCATTAGCCCCTACCAACATGTCATTTACTTCTTTGTCGCTGACGTCCAGTCCCAGCGCCGCAAAATTTTCGGTCAGCACGGCGTCTTCCACCATCTGCTTCCAGACATTGTCCCTTATATTCTGTGACATTCCTTCATTCATCGGATAACCCCTGCTCTTATATTGTTCTTCCTGCTGGGAGATCATCTTCTGAAAGTCATTGTATTCTATCTTCTCTCCATTAATGACGCCGACCGTTGTAGAGCGGTTGCCGAAAAGCTTACTTCTACCTACGAAAGCATCCATTAAGAGAAAGCCGACAAGACTTAAAGTAATCAGACCGAAAACTAACCAGCCAGCTTTCTCCCTTAATTTCTGAATAATTGACATACTCTATATTATTATATACGGTTTTTGTTGCTGTGCCGGAAATTCGCTTTTTAAAATTTAGCGAATTTCCCGCAAATAGCTAATATCTGTCCTTTGGACAAGAAGCTTGCAGCTTCTTTTGAAAGGATGGCAAAAATAGGGGAAAAAAGATTATTAACAAATTGTGGAAAATAGGCGAAATAGGCCTCTGTTCTGCGTTTTAATCATGCCGGCGGGGTCATCCGGACCTCCATTGGGGGTCCGGCAGGAACAATATACTATACTTGGTAAAAAAACGTTATTTCTGCGCTACGTTATTTTCGGGATCCAGACCCCGGAAACAGAAAAAAATTTTATCCAATCCGTGAAACAGGCCAACACAGCGTGTGAAACTCTAATCAACAAGACCTTAGGGATAACTTACGATTCCGGTGGATAACCGGCCTTTCCGGGGTCCCGATTTTGGGAGAAGATGGGTAAGAACTTTAAAATTGAAAAGGACCTCCCACCCGACGGTGTACAACTCCCCCTTTATTCCACATGAGCTAACAGAAGGGGTCCAAAATAGTTATCCGGATGCTTTTTTCCTCCCCAGTGGTGGAAAACCTTCTGAAAGCTTGATCCAAACAGGGGTATCCATTGTTAACTAATTGTGGATTGGGGTGAATAACTAAGTCTTTCTTTCAATACAATAAGCTCTTAAAAAATCTTATCCACTAATGCACCATCCTAATAGTAATAGGTAATTTTATAAATAATTAAATACTATTAAATACTATGGTAGATATAAACATTCTTGCAGCTAAAGAAAAATTACAGAGAACCGGGTTCCTGGACATAGATGTTTCTCCGGAGCTGGATTTGTTTCGGGAGATCGAAAAACTGAAAAAAGAAAAGAATGCCATTATCCTGGCTCACTATTACCAGGATGCCGATATACAGGATGTGGCGGATTATATCGGGGATAGCCTGGGATTGGCACAACAGGCGGAAAAGACGAAGGCGGACCTGATTGTTTTTGCGGGAGTTCATTTTATGGCTGAGACGGCGAAAATCTTAAATCCGGGCAAGAAAGTGGTGCTTCCGGATCTCAAGGCCGGCTGTTCCCTGGCTGATTCGGCCCCGGGCCCTCTGTTCAAGGCTTTTCGGGACAAACACCCGGATCATATCGTAATTTCTTATATCAACTGTTCGGCGGAAGTAAAAGCCCTGAGTGATATTATCTGCACTTCTTCCAATGCGGAAAAGATTGTGGAAAGCATCCCTCCCGAACAAAAGATCATTTTCGCGCCTGACCGCAACCTGGGAGCTTATCTGATAAAAAAGACGGGCAGGGATATGGTCCTTTGGGATGGAGCTTGTATGGTGCATGAGATCTTCAGCCTGGAAAAGATCACTAAGCTGAAGATAAGGCATCCAAAGGCAAAATTGATCGCTCACCCTGAGTGTGAAGAGCCAATATTGCGTATAGCGGACTTTATAGGCTCTACAACGGCCTTATTGAAATATTCGCAGCAATCTACCTCTCAGGAATTTATAGTGGCAACAGAGACCGGAATACTGCATCAGATGCAATTGTCTTCTCCGGACAAGATATTCATTCCTGCACCTCCGGACAATGCGTGTGCCTGTAATGATTGTCCGCATATGAAGCTGAATACATTGGAAAAGTTATATCTCTGCATGAAGTACGAAGAGCCGGAGCTGATCATGGATGTGACGCTACGAGAGGCTGCGAGAAAACCTATCGAACGGATGCTGGAGATCAGCGCCAGATACGGTTTATAGCACTCAGGAACACATTAATTATATTTTTAATATAACTATTGTGTTCCTGAATATTTTTATCTTCCCATATAGACCATCAGGATCTGAACATCGCTGGGATTTACTCCGCTGATACGGCTTGCCTGTCCCAGGGTTCTGGGCCGGATCTTTTTGAATTTTTGTAAGGCTTCGGTAGAGAGGGAATTCATCTTGTCGTAATTAAAATTATCAGGAATCAGCAGATCTTCCAGCTGGGCCATCCTTTGTACCAGTTCCTTTTCTTTTTCTATATAGACTGCATACTTAAGTTGAATCTCCGCTTCTTCTATTATTTCGGTGTCGAATTCATTCATGGTAAGAGCCAACCTGGGAATGGCATTGATCATCGAAGGAAGATCGATGCCGGGTCGCAGAAGTACTTGGGCCGCTCTTTGCTTTTGGGTGAGTGGAGCAGAGTTTTTATCTAAGAGATATTGTTCGGATTCGGTTTGTTCGAGAGAGAATTCTTTGAGGGTTTCTTTTATTTTTTCAACGCCGGATTTTTTAACAAGGGTTCTATCCATTCTTTCCTGGGATGCTAACCCGAGACGATAGCTTAATTCTGTCAATCGGAGATCCGCATTATCCTGGCGGAGAAGGGTTCTGAATTCAGCTCTTGAAGTAAACATACGGTAAGGTTCTTCCGTTCCTTTGCTGATAAGATCGTCGATAAGGACACCGATGTAAGCTTCGCTTCTTTTCAGGATAAGAGGCTCCTGTTGATTGACTTTCTGGTGGGCATTGATGCCGGCCATAAGACCTTGGCAGGCTGCTTCCTCATAACCGGTGGTGCCGTTGATCTGTCCGGCAAAAAAGAGATTGTCAAGACCTTTGGTTTCCAGGGAATGTTTGAGTTGGGTCGGTGGAAAGTAATCATACTCGATGGCATAACCAGGCCGGAATATGCGAACCTTTTCAAATCCCGGTACGTGACGCAAGGCCTCGTACTGTACTTCTTCGGGAAGGGAAGTAGAGAAACCATTAACATAAATTTCAATAGTATTCCATCCTTCCGGCTCTATAAAGAGTTGATGGCGGTCTCTCTCAGCAAAGCGATTGATTTTGTCTTCAATGCTCGGACAGTAGCGGGGGCCTACTCCTTCGATTCTTCCGGTATACATGGGGCTTCTATCAAACCCTGTTTTAAGAATGTCATGAACGGTTTGACTGGTATAGGTGATCCAACAGCTTCTTTGTTTTTTAGGTTTAGGAGTATCCAGGTAGGAGAATCCTACTATTTCTTCATCCCCCTCCTGTTCTTCCATTTTGGAATAGTCCAGGCTTCTTCCGTCAATTCTGGGAGGGGTGCCTGTTTTGAGACGGTCGCTTTCGAAGCCAAGAGAAACCAGCTGTTCCGTGATACCGGTAGCGGCTTTTTCTGCTACTCTCCCACCCCCAAATCTTTTCTCCCCGATATGAATAACCCCGTTTAGAAAGGTTCCACTGGTGACTACTACAGCCCTTGCTTCTATTTCATGTCCAAGCCCGGTAATTACTCCGCAGACCTTATTTTCTTTGATGATTAAGGAACTAACCATATCCTGGTAAAAGTCCACATTGGGGGTCTTTTCCAACATTTCCCGCCAGGTGGCAGCGAAAAGCATCCGATCACTTTGTGCTCTTGGGCTCCACATAGCTGGTCCTTTGGATCGATTGAGCATACGAAACTGGATCATGCTGGTATCGGTAACAATGCCGGAGTAACCGCCCAGGGCATCTATTTCACGAACAATCTGGCCTTTAGCTATCCCCCCCATGGCAGGATTGCAGCTCATTTGAGCAATGGTCTGCATATTCATGGTTATGAGGAGAACTTTGGAACCCAGGTTGGCCGCAGAGGCGGCTGCTTCACAACCGGCATGCCCTGCACCTACTACTATAACATCATATTTAGGAAACATAGTGGTGCAAAATTACCAATTCCGTTCCACGTGGAACGGAATTAGATTTCTAATACTAGCCAGGGGAGATCAAAAGTGTTCCACATGGAACATTTGTACCTTAGGAGAAATAAAGGGAGAGGTATTTGTCTTCCATTTCCCTCATAAGAAGCTCTTCCTCCTTCTTTTTATCCCGGAAACCACACAAATGCAAGGCTCCGTGAAAGATGACCCTATGGATTTCCTTCTTTAAAGTAGTCTTAAACTGAACCGCATTATCCCGAACACGGTCAATACTTATGTAGATCTCTCCGCTTATAGGCTCCCCTGGATCAGATAAACCAAAGGTGATGATATCGGTATAAAAATCATGTTTCAGGTACTGCTTATTGATCTCTAAAAGGTATTCATCAGAACAGAAGATATAGGTTAGTACTGACAGCTTCTTTTTTTCCCTTTTAAACAGGGTCTCAATAAAAGCTTTCAGGGAAGACCGTTCACTAAGCGTAAAACCTCCTTTAAGGAAGTGAAAATGAATCTTTGGCGTCGATAAAGCTGAAGTCATTTTCGAAAATCGTAAGCTTCTTTGAACTGACCAAGTTTTAATTTATTTATAAGTGAGAAATGGGTGTTAAATCGAAAGATCGCCCGGGGATATTATTTCTCGGATGGATTTACAAAGCCTAATTTTGTCCTGTTAAGCGAGCCAGGCCGAAGCCCGGACGGTGTTCCGCGAAATTTCGTACCTAATATAAGCGCTAACAAAACAAAATGAAGAGATTATCAGAATTGGAGCCCGGAACGATAGCAAGGATTCATTCTTTTGAAAAAAATGATCTGTTCCTGAAGCTGATGGAGATGGGCTGTGTGCCCGGAGAATTGATCAAAGTCGAACAAATAGCTCCCCTGGGAGACCCTATTTCTATAACGGTGGCAGGTTATAACCTGAGTCTCCGCCTCGATGAAGCGGATAATATTTTTATGGAAGAGGAGGTATTATAATGCAAGTTGGTTTATACTTCGGATCCTTTAACCCCATTCACCACGGACATCTGCTCATTGCAAACTATATCCTGGAGAATACGGAACTTGATCAAGTGTGGTTTGTTGTCTCCCCACAGAATCCGTTAAAGCCCTCCGGATCCCTCCTGAATGAATATCATCGTCTCTACCTGGTACAGTTGGCGGTAGAAGGAGAAAATAGATTGAAAGCATCTGATATAGAGTTCAAACTGCCCAAACCCTCTTACACGGCAGACACCCTCACTTATATGCAGGAGAAATATCCAACTCATGAGTTCTCTATTATCATGGGGAGTGATAGCTTCCAAAATCTTCCAAAATGGAAAAATTACACGCATATCCTTCACAACTATCCCATATATATCTATAAACGATCGGCACATGAGATTATCCCCTTTTACCCGGGAGCAAAGAAATTAGTGATCCTCGAAGCCCCTTTGTTACCCATCTCGGCAACAGAAGTCCGGAAAAAAGCGAAAGCAGGAAAATCTATCCGTTACCTGGTGCCGGATGCCGTGCGGGAAGAAATAGAAAGAAACGGATATTACCGCTGAATCAAAGTCTTTCTAAAGTCAGGGGAAGGCCTTATAAAAGACCTTCCTGCATTTTCTTTGGCAGAGATTTTACGACCAGTTCATAGGAGTCATCGATCATTCCTTTCAGGATCTTAGAAGGGATGCTGCCATCCATGATGATCGTATTCCAGAGCTTTTTGTTCATATGATATCCCGGTTGAACGGCGGCAAATTGCTCTCTCCACTCAATCGCCTTTTCCGGATCACATTTTACATTGAACTGCAGCACCGGACTGTCCAGGGACGCCAGTAAAAATATCTTTCCCCTTACCTTAAATACCAGGGTAGTATCCCCAAAAGGCATGCCCTCCTCTACTTCCTTCTTGGCAAGACAATAGTCTCTCAACGTTTCTATATCCATTTTCTTAACTACATTATGAATTAGTCAAATATATAAAAATCTAATTAGCATTTGCATAATCAAACACTAAGTTGCAAAAGGCCTTTACCCCCAGCTTGAAGCCGCTCTCATCGATATAAAAGTCAGGAGTGTGATGCGGGAATGCCGTATGAGGATCCTGCCCTTTCTTCATACCGCCCAAAAAGAAAAAGAAGGAAGGTACTTTCTCCCCGAAGAAAGAAAAATCCTCAGAGCCCGTCATAGCATCCATCCAGCTTATATTTTCTTCCCCTGCCGTCTTTTGCAGGGAGGGTAACATCTTTTTTACCAGTGCCGGATCATTGTAGGTGATCAGGGTTTTTTTCTCGATCGTCACTTCGGCGCTAGCCCCGGCGCTTTCTGCGATTTTAGTGACAGTCCTCCGGATCCTCTCGTGAATATCATTTTGCATAGCCGTGTCCAGGGTCCGGATGGTACCTGTCATCTCAGCTTCCTCCGGAATGATATTCGAACGAACGCCGGCTTTGATCACACAGACCGAGATAACGGCGGCATCCTTTGTCAATTCCGTCTGCCGGCTGATAATGGTTTGCAGACCTGCGATGATCTGCGAAGCAACAACGATCGGATCCACACCAGCCCAGGGCTGGGAACCATGAGATCCCTTTCCTTTTACTTTGATCGTAAACCAGTCGGAAGCGGCCATCGCTCCCCCGCTGCGGTATTTGATCTTTCCCGCCTCTGTAGAAGAATTGATATGCAGACCGAACACGACATCGACTTTTGGATTGTCCAATACGCCTTCTTTTATCATCAGGGCCGCTCCACCCTCTTCGCCTGTAGGAGCGCCTTCTTCCGCCGGCTGGAAAATAAATTTAACCGTACCCTTTAACTCTTTCCTGAACCCTGCCAACACTTCAGCGACACTCATCATGATTGCTATATGAGAATCATGTCCGCAAGCGTGCATCACTCCGACCTCCTGCCCATTATAGGTAGTCTTTACTTTTGAAGCAAAAGGCAGATCCACCCGTTCTACCAGGGGCAGCGCATCCATATCCGCTCTTAACCCTATGACAGGACCGGGCTTTGCTCCCCGCAGAGTGCCGACAACTCCGGTCTTACCCACCCCTTCTTTTACTTCGATACCCAGGGAACGAAGATGATCGGCAATGATCTTGGAGGTTCGGAACTCCCGGTTGCCTAATTCAGGATGCTCATGAAAATCCCTTCTCCAGGCAATGGTCTTTGGTTCTATTTTATCGGCCGCCGCATCGGTAAGGACAGAAATGTCTTTTTTTTGCGCGGTCAGCGAGAGAACAGACAATAAAATAAAATTCAGGAAAAGAAAAGATTTTCTCATGTTATGATAGTTTGGTTATTCAATATACTAAATCCCGGCGAAAAGAGGGGCCTGGTGAGCACCACCCGTGTAAACACCTGTTAAATTCCTGTACTGGACGATTCCTTTTGCTCATGTTTTGAACAATCAATAAATTGTAGGCTCATTCGCTGCCTTAACCGGGCGGAGCACGGTTGTGAACTTGTTCACCTTTACCAATACACCCAAAAAAAACATTTGACCATCTTACTCCGACATATTGCTTTTCTGAAAGCAGTGTTCCTGCATAGTATTTCTGCTTTTGGCGGACCACAGGCGCATTTTGCCATGATGATGAAGACATTCGTGAACAAGCGGCGGGATATAACCGAAGAAGAATTAATGGACTACAACGCTTTCTGTCAACTGCTGCCCGGAGCTTCTTCCACGCAGACCCTCACCCTCATTGGCTATAAAAGAGGAGGCGTAGTACTGGCCATGCTGGCCCTGGTGATCTGGACCCTGCCTGCTTGTATCTTAATGGGCAGCTTTTCTTTTTTTATAGGTTATATCAACCAGCGAACCCTGAAGACGGTCGAACTCTTCCGTTTTGTGGCGCCTATGACCGTAGGCTTCCTGGCCTATGCCGCCCAAAAAGCATTTAAGATCTCTATACATAATACCATCACCCGTGTTATCCTGGTAATCAGCGCCGTCGCTACCTATCTCCTGTTCAAAACGCCCTGGATCTTTCCCATTCTCATTGTTTTGGGAGGATTTGTCACCAATCTGAGCAGCCGCCGTATCCCGCAAAAAGAATTATTACCGAAGAAGATCAAATGGGGCAATATCTGGCTTTTCGCTATTATTTTCCTGCTGGCAGGAGCAGGTAGCGAACTGTCACGGAAGAATAACTGGCCCAGCCGCCCCTCGCTAAACCTCTTCGAGAACACCTATCGGTTCGGAAGCCTGGTTTTCGGAGGAGGGCAGGTTCTGATCCCTATGATGTACGAACAGTTCGTAGTTCGGCCGGAATCACAAAAGCTGATCCACCGGAATCCCAATATTATCCGGATCGATAAAGAAGATTTTTTTTCGGGAGCGGGGATGGTCCAGGCGATACCGGGGCCTGTCTTTTCCGTTGCCTCCTTCATGGGGGGCATCGCTATGAAAGATAGAGGTCCTGCCATGCAGGTATTGGGATGCTTTATCGCCACCACAGGGGTATTCCTGCCAAGCGCCTTGCTGGTGCTCTTCTTTTTTCCCATCTGGCATAATTTGAAAAAATATGCAACGGTATACAGGGCCCTGGAAGGAATCAATGCGGTCGTAGTGGGTGTAATGATCGCCGCGGCTTTCTATATGATGAAAGATATTCCCACCGTTAAATGGCAGGACCTGTTATTAAATACAGGGGTGATTGCAGGCACCTGGTGCCTTTTAAGCTTCACCAGGCTTCCTTCTCCCGTGATCGTATTATTCTGTCTGCTGCTGGGATGGGCCTTTTTATGAAGGGTCGTCAGGTCCCTTCCGGGCAAAAGATCCTCTCGAAGCTTAGTTACGTCTTTTTCCTCCCTGGTGACTGAACTTTCTGCCGCCGCCTCCACCCCCGCCGCCGGGCCTCCTGGATTTTCGGGGATTGTATTCCGGAGAGGGCCCGAATTGTTCGGGCACCGGCATCTTGTTCACAGGGCTGCCTAATAATTCTTCTATGACCCGGAACTTGTTTTGCTCTTTCTCACTGATAAAAGTATAAGCCATCCCATCCGTCTCAGCCCTGGCTGTACGGCCGATACGATGTATATAGTCTTCCCCGTCATTCGGAACATCGTAGTTGATCACCAGGTCGATATTGTCGATATCGATACCCCGGGATAAGATGTCCGTCGCTACGAGAATTTGCAGCCTCCTGCTCTTGAATTCCAGCAGGACATCTTCCCGCCCCTGCTGATCCAGGTCCGAATGGATCTCTTTTACATTAAAACGCGAGCGCTTCAGTTCCATCGTCAGCTGCTTGACATTATGTTTTTTAGAGCAAAAAATAAGAATGCTCTTGAAATCAGTGGATTTAAGCAACCATTTTACCAGGGGGATCTTCTGTGCTTCATATACGATAAAGGCATTTTGCACGATCTTGGCCGGCGGCTTGGAAATAGAGATATTTATTTCCGCGGGCTCATGGAGGATCTTTCGGGCCAGATCCCGGATCTTCGTGGGCATCGTTGCGGAAAAAAGCAGGTTTTGCCTTTTGGGAGGCAGGTAGGAGATGATCTTCATGATATCGTCGTAAAATCCCATATCCAGCATCCTGTCCGCCTCATCCAGCACCAGGTAATGCAATCCCTTCAGCTTCACATAACCCATGTTCAGGTGGGCGATCATCCTGCCGGGAGTACAAATGACAATGTCGGCTCCTTTGGAAAGGGCCTGCTTTTCGTTCGAGAAGCTACTGCCGTCCCCACCGCCGTATACGGCGATCGAACTAATAGGGGTAAAATAAGAAAGCCCTTCCAGGTTCTGCGCTATTTGTACAGCCAGTTCCCGCGTCGGCACAATGACCAGGGCATTGACCTGGTCCTCGATCCGGGATGCCAGCAGCTTGTGGATGATCGGCAACAGAAAAGCGGCCGTTTTACCGGTCCCCGTCTGCGCAGAAGCAATAATATCCTTACCGGCTAATATGAGAGGGATTACCTGTTCCTGAACGGGAGTGGCGTTTTCATAACCAGAGGCATCTATACCTTCGAGAAGGCTTTCATCCAATCCAAATTCTTTAAAATTCAAGGTAGAAATTGTTAAAAACCGGCTGCCTGATAAGCAACGAACCGGTAATGTTGGTTAAAATATTATTCAAAAGTAAAGTAAATGAGTGGACAACTGTATTTTTTGGGCTTTTGACCTTAAAGTTCGGAGTTTTACCTTGAAAAAGTACTCCCCGGAAGGATTAATTGGAATATAATCCTTCCGGGGAACGAGCATACATTTAATTTAAAGCCCGGAACTTAGTAACTTCCCGCCGGAAATGTCGTGAACTTCGACCCAGATGCCGAAGTTCACGACCGGACTCCGCCCGGCTCGGATTAATGCGATCTGGAATTGGATTAATGCTTGCTTGCCTTGTTACTGATTTTGTAACTATTTGGTGAACAACAACTATCATGACGGCAGAACATCAAAGACTGGCAGTGAATGCTGCTAAAAAGATACCTTTAGAACAGTGGGGCCCCTATTTGAGCGAAAGGCAATGGGGTACAGTACGTGAGGATTATAGCGCCAACGGGGACGCCTGGCATTATTTCCCGTATGACCAGGCCCATTGCAGAACTTATTATTGGGGGGAAGACGGGATTGCCGGCATCTCCGATTTTTTTCAAAACCTCTGCTTTGCCGTCTCTTTATGGAATGGGAAGGATCGTATCCTCAAAGAGAGACTATTCGGCCTGGGTAACAAAGAAGGCAACCATGGGGAAGATGTGAAAGAGCTCTACTATTACCTGGATAATACGCCTACCCACTATTACATGGAATACCTGTATAAATATCCTCAACAGGAATTCCCCTACAAGACCTTACTGGAAGAAAATCGCCGGCGTTCCAAAGAGGAGCCCGAATATGAGATCCTGGACACCGGAGTCTTCGACAATAATGAATACTTCGATGTTCACATCAACTATGCCAAGCAGAATGCCAAAGACATATTAATCCGCATCGACATTCACAACCGCTATACGAAGGCGGCCGATATTACCGTATTGCCGACGTTATGGTTTTACAACCGATGGAACTATGACGGGCTGGAGAAAAAACCGGTGATCACGAGCAGGGACAAGACCTCCGTAAAAGCAAGCCATAGCCGCCTGGGGCCGTATTACTTTTATTTTCAGCCGGCACAACATTGTCTTTTCACGGAAAATGAGACCAATACAGAAAAAGTATCCGGGGTTCCCAATAAGACGCCCTTCGTAAAAGATGCGTTTCATGACGCCGTCATTAACAAGACCAACCTGGAGGCGCTGCAACAAAAGAAATCCGGAACGAAATTCGCGCCGGTCTACCACTACAATATCGGCCCCGGAGAAACAAAGTCCATCTATCTGCGCCTGAGCAATAAGATCATAGAAAACCCTCTTTCCAGCAGCGCGGCAGATATTTTTGCCAATCGCAAAGAAGAAGCGGACGCTTTTTACCATGCGATCCTTCCGAAGAATATCACGCCGGAAATGGCGAATGTCCAAAGACAGGCGCTGGCCGGGCTTTTATGGAGCAAGCAGTATTATCATTTTGACGTGGAGAGGTGGCTGACTTCCAGCGATGGGATCTCCCCTGTGAATGCGGGAAAACTCAATGGCCGCAATCACGATTGGAAACATCTGAAAAACCAGGATATCATAGCCATGCCGGACAAATGGGAGTATCCCTGGTATGCCGCCTGGGATCTTGCTTTTCAGAGCATCTCTATGGCCCTGGTGGACCCGGTATTCGCCAAACACCAGCTATTGCTCATTATGCGGGAATGGTACATGAAGCCGGACGGCCAGATACCTGCCTACGAATGGAATTTTAGTGATGTGAACCCTCCCGTACAGGCCTGGGCCGCCCTGCAGGTATACCGGATAGAAAAAGACCGGACCGGGAAAGGGGATATCGGATTCCTGAAAAAGATCTTCTTCAAATTACTGATCAATTTTACCTGGTGGATCAACCGCAAAGACGCTAACGGAAATAATATGTTCGAAGGAGGGTTCCTGGGACTGGATAATATCGGCGTATTTAACCGGAGCCACCAGTTGTCCAATGATATGCAACTGGAACAGGCCGATGGCACCAGCTGGATGGGCATGTATGCCCTGAACATGATGGACATGGCCCTGGAGATCGCTATGAAAGATGAGTCCTTCGAGGATACGGCGACCAAATTCTTCGAGCATTTTGTGCTGATCGCAGAGGCCCTCAACGAACAGGGAATGTGGAACGAAGAAGACAAATTCTTTTACGATACCCTGTCAGTCGGCGGATCTCCGGTGCAATTGCGGATACAGTCCATTGTAGGGCTAACTACCCTCTTTGCGGTTTCCATCATTGAAAAAAAGACCCTGCACAAGCTGACCGACTTTAAAAAACGCATGAGCTGGTTTGAAAATTACCGGCTGAAGAACAAACGGTATTGGCCGAATGAAGAGCATAGCGATGGCGAACAGACCCTCTTATCCCTGGTACCCCAGAAAAGAGTGGTGTACTTATTGGAACGCCTGCTGAATGAAACGGAATTCCTTTCTTCCGGCGGGATCCGGGCCTTGTCAAAATACCATGAACAACATCCCTATAACATCAATATAGGAGGGGTCGACTATAATATTAAATACGATCCGGGCGACTCGACCTCGGATTTTTTTGGCGGCAATTCCAACTGGAGAGGCCCTGTATGGATTCCCATCAACTATCTTATCATTCAGTCGATCCGCCAGTTCGGAAAATTTTATGGGGATGGCCTGCTGGTGGAATACCCTGTCGGCTCAGGCAACAGGCTGAACCTGGAACAGGTGGCCGATGAGTTAACCCAGCGGGTGGTAAGTCTTTTTGGAAAAGACGCCTCCGGCAAGCGGCCCCTGCACGGGAAATATAACTGGTTTTACCAGCGCCCCGGCAATCAGCACCTCCTGCTGTTTTATGAATACTTCCATGGAGATACCTGTCATGGGCTGGGAGCCAGCCATCAGACCGGCTGGACATCCCTGATCGCTGAGCTGATCAGCGAGCTGGCAGCCAAAAAACCCTAGTCTCCCAAAAGGGAAAATTCCATAAAAGAGACTATGATCCCGAAATTGGATTATTTCCAATTGTCGAATTTTCGATTACGTCTTGATTTTCAGTTACTTAAAAAAGTGGCACTCGCTTGGCATCTATCCTGGCAGAACACTATTAACAAGTACCTGAAATCGACCGTAAAATGAAAACTAAATTTACCCTCCTGATCGCCCTTGCAACACTTGCTTTTATCAGCACAGCCCGGGCGCAAACATACAATATAAGCTCTAACAGCAACTGGTCCCCTACCCTACCCTCTACCTGCGCCAATTGTACCATTAATATTTCATCGGGCGTGACGCTGACATTGAATGGGTCTTTCACCTGTCAGAATTGTACTTTCCAGGGCGGTACCTTATCTATGACCAGCCAAACCCTGAATATCCAGTATACGGGCAGCAGTCCTGTCACTACTACTTTTAACGGGACCAATTTCCAGGTCTATGGTAACAGCAGCCAGGTGATCGTGAATGCACCCCTCTCGATCAGCAATGCCACTTTTACTTTTAACAATAGTTCCTCTTTTACGACAAGCTACCAGGTCGATCTGACTAGCAGCGTAATCAACTTATACGACAATTCCACGATGGTCTCGACGGGCAGCAGCAGCACATCGATCACCCTGAGTAAATCCAGCAAGATCGTTATAGGCAACGGATCCCAGACCAGTAAAGCCAGCTTCACCGTCAGCGGTCCTGCCGTGAATATTTATAAAAACTCTTCCATTAGCTTAGGGAACGATAACAACGAATTTATTAATTGGGCCAATTACAATACCTATAATAATAATGGCAACGGCAATGGTGGTGCGAATTCCTATTCTACGGCCAATAGCACCTTAAATTGCGGAAGCGGATATCCTAATGCCTGTGCGAGCCCTTTACTCTACGGTCCCGCTACGCTTAGTACCGCGGGAACGGTGCCCGGCAATCCCCTGCCGGTGGTATTGGTCGGCTATACCGCCGAACTGAACAGCGACAAGACGGTCACCCTGAACTGGAACACGCAACAGGAAGTTAATTTCAGCCATTTTAATATCGAACGCAGCCAGGACGGCAATGTCTGGAATGTGATCGCGTCCGTACAGGCCAAAGGAAACTCGTCCACGGAAACAGATTATTCATTCACGGATAACAACCCTTTATCGGGAGTTAACTACTACCGGTTGAAAATGGTGGACCTGGACGGTCATTATGGATATACGGAGATCAAAGTGCTCCGCAGCTCTCTGGTAAGCAAGATCAGCTTCTTTCCCAATCCTGCGCGTGATTATGTCAATGTCGCTCTGGGAGAAGCCTCCGGCACAGAGGTAACGGTTCGCCTGATCAATCAGGCCGGCCAGGTCCTGCAGGAGAAAAGGGCGGCTGCCGGCAACGGGACGACGATCTCCTTCCCTTTGCAGCAATATGCGTCAGGTCTTTATATCCTGTCGGTATCGGCAGCCGACGGTACGCATGAATCCAGCAAGCTGTTGGTCAGCCGTTCTTAATGAGTTTCATTCTGTTTTCATAAAAGATACACAGGTATCTGAGTTATATAAGGTGTTAATAGTACAAGGTAATTAATAGTACGGCCCCCATTTCTATGGGGGCCTCTGTTTGTCCCCATAGGCGACAGAACGATAATCTATCATTTTTTTACAGGGGTCCTCCTCTTCAGGGCATTTTGATAGACGCGGTTGATTACGGAAACCACCAGGTCCGGATCCTGTTTATGGATCATATGAGCATATCCTGGAAGCAGAATCATTTCACTATTATGGTTGTTTGCAATCATGGCTGCATAATCCAGAATTTCGAACTGATACTGCATATTGATCCTTGCCAGATCAACAGGAGTGAGCTGCGGGGAGCTGCCGAAGCTTTTATTCTAAGCAATCAGCACGCCAACCGGGATATCGGGAAGCGGGGCAAGGGAATCATATTCGCGGAAAATGCCTGTCCGGAAGAAGGAAGCCAACCGCCTCGAACGATGCCGTACACGGGAACCCTGTAACGTGTCATTCGCTATGCTATCCATCGCATGGATTGCCAAATCGTTAGCACTCTTATCTCCAGGGGACAATTTTTTGAGCTCTTCATCTTGCTGCTTCGTCATCATAAAGTTAGGGCCATCGATGAAGATCAGGCCGGCAACCTCCCCGGGATACAGGGAGGTGAACAGTCGAATATAGGCGCCGCCCATAAAATGACCAATCAGTATGTAAGGAGGCGAAATAGAAAGGGCCTCTAAAAGAGCGTGAAGCCTTTGTACGAGGTCCGCATCGGTACGCACCGTGGAGTCTTCTTCTGAATCCCCATCTCCATTCCGATCATACCCTATGCCGGCGGGCGGTAAGTCCAAAACTTTCGTAGGCCATTTTCTTACCGGCGACGGGAATATATTGCCGGGGGTACCGGGTTTGTGCCTGATGAACAGCAGGTAAACAAAGCATTCCTGCAACAAAAAACCCGGGAGAACGTGATCCACATTCTCCCGGGTCCCTTATATCGAAATGAATACTGTCTGCCTTAATGGTTCACCACCAGCTTTGTCTGCTCCGGCTTCAGACCATCGAACCACTGTAAGATATACATGCCGTCAGGGATCATCCGGAAGTTATCCAGCTGTATCGTATTCTGGCCGGTAGTGGTCTGATATTGTTGCTGCCAGACCACGCAACCCTTCAGGTCGAATAACCGGAGGCTGATAGCGCCCTGCGTCGGAGAGACAAAGCTTACCTTGGCAGACCCTTTCGTCGGGTTGGGATAGACAGCCAGTTTACCTGCAATCCCGCCGACCCGCACGGAAACGATCTTACTGTACATCGACTGGCCGGAGACGTCTACTTCTTCGATACGATAGTACCCTACCGCGCCCGGGTTAAAGGCGCTATTATCCAGGTATTCATAATGTGTCCCGTTGGTCGCGCTCATATTACGGGCTATCTGACCGATCGTAGTAAAATGGATCCCATCCAGGCTTTTCTCCACGAGGTATTCCTGGGTATTGACTTCGTTTGATACATCCCAGCCGACGGTCACCAGGCTATTTTCCTGCACTGCGGTCACATCCAGGAAGCTCACGGGTAAAATGACGCAGTTAAGAGGGAATTTCGGAGCCTGGGGTTGCGTGATGGTCTGAGAGAGCAGCCCGGCGGCGCCACCTGTTGCACCGTAATTAATGGTACGGCCACTCGTAGTGCCGGCTACTCCAGCGATAACAGAGCTGGCTACATTCAGCGTAGCATTGGAATAAATAACGCCGCCGCCACCGCCGCCGCCGGGCCCGTGTGAAGGGCTTAACGGCCCCCCCGCCATTTCGTTACTACCACCGGTCCCGCCTTTGGCGCTGACCGTAACGGTACTGAGAGTACCCGTTTTTGAAAAGAGCAATATACTACCTCCGGCGCCACCGCCGCCGGCGCCGTCATTAAGGACCGAACTATTGGCAGTCATGCCGTTGGCCTTGATGGTACCGGTGCCGCCGATCACATTGGCCATTAGAATGATAATACCGCCACCGGCGGCGCCGCTGCTGGCAAAACCGCCACCGGGCGTACCCGTACCATCATTCGTCGTACCGGCGCCACCGCCGCCGCCCATCACCAGGCGGGAAGGAGAGGCCTGGGCAAAAAGAGCTCCCGGCTTTCCTCCGTAAGGAAGGTTGGAGCTCCATGAATTCCCTCCGTTCCCCCCGGCGCCCCCGTTCGCACCACCACCCCCTCCCGTATTCTCAGCATTATTCGATGGGTTTCCGTCTGTAGCCCCCCCACCGGCATTGCCGGGGGCGCCTCTCGCGTAGCTTCCGTTTGGGTATCCTTCTGTGGCGGATACGTCTAAAAAAGCGTTGTTATCATTCAGGTATTTAGGAGTGCCGGCAATGCCCTCCCCTTTACTACCGTTAGCATTTATTACGGACGCAGTAATATAATCCGTGTTTGAACCTGAACCCGCACCGACAAAGACCCTTCCTCCCCCGCCCCGGAATCCCAGGCCGGAGGCATCGATCGACTGTGAGTTGAGTAGAATGCTATCCGTAGCATAAAGGACAACCATCCCTCCGACCGCCCCGTTCCAACGGGGCGCAATAATCGCCCCGGTCAGTTTCACATTATAATAGATGGGAACCCGGACGACCTGATAAGTATATTGTCCGTCCGTTCCGAATGGAGTACTCCTATAACTATTGACTAAAGGGGAAACGAGATTGACGGTGCCTCCTATTAAAGGGACGCTGTTGGAGGCTACCACATATTCCATATTACCTGCTAGCAGGTTGCTGTTATTCAGGTAGCCGCTACCGCTGCCGGATCCGTCCCCGTAAGTACTTGTATTCAAAGCATTGATCTGGGCTCCCTGCATCTGTATCACCAATAAAATGTCACCGGAACTAATAGGCGTAGTGCCATAAATGGCCGAATCCAGGAGAATGGATGAACTCCCGGCATTTACGGTTGCCTGCATGGCGCGATAAAAAGTATTGGGGTAAGCATTGATATAGGAAGTGGCGTTTACGGGACAGCTTTGAGCAATCGCCGTATTCTGGTAAAAGGAGAAGATGCTCACCCAAATAAGCAGGGATATAAAGTACCTGACTTTTTTAGCTGTGTAAAACTGCATCATAGGGGACGAGTTTAGAGTGACGGATTAGGGTTCGTGTTCTATTTGGGAAGTTAAATAGCTAAATAAAGCCCAATTTTTAAATACGTGCTAATCAATCTACTATGCAAGGAATACCCCGCGTGCCGTTCTCAAGGCAGGAATGAACGTCCAAATTCGGGACGATTGAACAAATGGAGAAAATCTTAATGTAAGTGAAAATGAAGGCTAAGACCGCCATTATAGGCCAGGCCATATTCGCTCACCTTCTGCTGGTCGGAAGGCTTCTTGAGCTTTTTAAAATGGTTGTAAGCGCCGTGGCTATTGTCATAGTAACCCAGGCTCCACTTGGAATTGAAGTCCATATCGTAACCCAGCCCGCCAAATAATCCCAGCTGCCAGCCGCGATAGCTTATCGGGAACCAGAAAGCCCGGATGGCGGGCTCCACAAAAAGCCCGGCCCTGCGCAGAGATAATTGCCGGTTATATTGGGATGCCAGCTGCCGGTAATCCGGTGGTAAATTCCCGTTCAGGGTAATAATATCCCGGTGATACCCGGCTCCGAGACCGGCTAATAGCAGGAACTGCCTGTTTTTTATCAGGGCTTCATAGAGCCCAGCCAGCAGATTAAAGGAAGAGAGATTTTTGCCGGTAACAATAGTAGATAATTTCAAACTATACATTAGCCTGGAAGCCACGGGAATAGCGGCTATTTCCACGTTCAGACTGGCCGGAACATGAGATTCGCCCGGATAGCCATATTTGGTCAGCCAGCGATTCAGATGGGGATCATTGGCATGGGTAAAGCTGATACTGCTGTTAATAAACAGGGAAAAAGCCGAATCTTTCGGAGCTTGCGAATAGACAACCCCCGGCGCCATTAAAAGGATAACAAGTATGAGCTGGAAAAGCTTCATCCCCTAAAGTTACTCAAATTCAAAGAACCTGTCTGTTTTTTAACAACTAATAGTGTGTCAGAGATGCGCGTTTAGAAATTTAGCGCATCTCTGACAAAGGGCTAATGTCGGTCCTTCGGACAAGACGCTGGAAGCGTCTTACTGTCCCCCTTAGGGCCCGTTCAGGAAAGGACTAGCTCCTTCTTCTCCTTCAGTTCTTTTTTTGTCATATTAAATAATATGCTATGCCGGTTATTTACTCGTTGAACCAGGTGGACATGGGCGATAAAACTCTCTACGATCTGGATTTTATCACTGGGTGTTACTACCAGCAGTTGAAGATGCAGCTGTTTGCAAAGCTCCATAAGATAGGTAGCCTTTTCTTCATCCTGATTGCTGAAGCTTTCGTCCACGGCGATGAAACGAAGGCTTTTTGAATTGCGCCCTTCCCGGGTGATACCGAACTGATAGGCGATGGCGCTACAGAGGATGGTATAGGTCAGCTGCGCTTTTTCCCCTCCTGACAGTTGCCCCATCTGCCGGTAGGTTTTCTTAAGCTCCTGGGTCTCCCGGAATTTTTCATCGGCCCAGAACTCGAACCAGTTCCGGACATCCAGTACACGGCTGCGGTAAGCCTCGTTTTCGTCCAGCTTATCAATAAAAACCTGGACATTCTGCTTAAAGTGCAGCGCCTTGTCTTCAAAACTGTTCTGCTGCCAGTCGGCAGCCTGGGGAAGGGCGTTGAGCAGCTTGACTCTGAACTCCTTGATGACGGTATCCGTGACGGGACGGATGCCCAGCTGGATATAGGTATCCGGAAGCCGGTTGAAATTAATGCCGCTCAGAGACTGGTTAAGGGTGGAAATACTATTTTTTATCTTTCTTTCCCAGCTCTCCAGCTCTTCGTTCAACACGCCCATTTTTATAACGGCGGTATCATGCAGGAGGCGTTCGAAATCTTTTTTGTAACGAGGCAGATTCTCTGTTTCGAGCTTTTCCAGCCACTCCAGGTATTCACCCGCATATTCCCGGTCTACAGGAAACCGTTGGGTATCGGCAGCCCAGTCGGTGAAACGCTGCAATATCTCCAGCGGCGGATTCTTTATTTTATTAATAGAGCGGTCCAGGTCCCGGCCTTCTTTTGCAGCGGCTTCTTCATATTGCCTGGCGGACAACTCCGCCGTTTCCGTCAATTGATTATAATGAGCATCGACCGTATCCAGCGAAAGAGAATTCTCCGTGAGCAGGACGCCGTGTTTTTGCTGGAATTGCAATAAGGTGTCCTTGTCCCCTTCCGTCAGCAATTGGATAAAGCCGGTGAGATCCTGCCGTTCTTTTTCCCGGGTCTGCCGATCATGTTCGATCAGCGTGGCTTTCTTCATGAGCTCGTCCTTTTCTTTTTGCCGGTCGTCGAGTTGCTCCCGGACTCCGTCCAGCTGCTGCGTTAAAGCCTTGAGCTGATCGCTGCCCTTTTTTAATTTGGCGGCCTGTTCTTCTGCGTGATGAATGGCCTGCCGGATGGAAGGGACGTTGATGCTTTTGAAATCGGCGTGGTCACGGATGTTTTTGACAGCAAAGACCTGTTCCTGCAGACGGCTGTTTCGGTGGGTGGCCCGCTGCAGGGCTTCTCCGGACTGCTCTTGTTCTGTCAGTAGCTGGGACCTCCTGTATTGCAGCGCCTCTTTCTTTTTTTCATTGTTCCAACCCATCACATAACGGCTGGCATCGCTGCGCCAGGGCCTGTCATCTTTTTCGTGACGGTCCTTATTCTTCATAAGACCCTGTATCGTGATGGCCCGCTCATAACGCTCCAGCAACTTTTCATTGTCGACGCAACTGAAATTATACTGCTGAATGATCTGCTGACTTACCCAGCCGCTTAAAGGATGGTCGGCGTGAAACTCCAGCTTGTGCCAGACCGTTGCGTCATCAGCATGTTGGCGGAGGGCAATATCTTTTACCAGGTTGTAGACGAGCCGCTCTTTCAGGTTGGTCGTGTTGACATAGCGGGTCACTTTTTTATAATATTTATCAGGTACCAGCAACCGGAGCGCCAGGGGGTTCAGCAATTTTTCCAGGGCAGGCTGCCAGTCGAGATCTTCGTTCCTTACCTGCATCAGCTCACCTGCAAAAGGCAGGTCCTGGTCGTCCAGCTTCAGCTCGCTGCACAAATTCCGCCGCAGGCTGATCAGGTTGGCGGGGATATTGTTTTTACTTTGCAGCAGTACATTTAATTCCCCTTCGATCTTTTTCTTTTCCTCCCCGGCTTGCTTTTGGCGGTCCTGGGCTTCGAACAGGTCCTCGTTATTATTGCGGATCTCCGTGGCCAGTCTCTTATCGGTCCGGTCAGCTTCTTTTTTAATACGCTGGTAGCCGGCCTCTTCCGATGGAATCGTTTCTTCCAGGTGAAGCAGGGTGCACCACTCTGTAAATTTTTTCAGCAGGGAGTCCGCTTCTTTGGCTTGTTCTTCGAGATGTTCCTTTTCTTTTTGCAGTTGCTGCAGGCGTTGTCCTGCTTTATTCTGCTCCAGCTGATTGAGGGTCTGCCGTTCTTCTTCGCGCAGGGCATCTATTTTTTGTTTGGCGTCGGACGATTGCTGCTGCAGGGCGGTGGCCTCTTTTTCCAGGATCAGCCTATGCTCATCCAGCAGATGGTATTTCGTATAATTCTTCCAGATCCTGGCCGTATCCACCTCATGCCTGGACAATTTGCCAAGATCGGACTGTTCCTTAAAGGATAAAAAATGTTTCCGGAGTGGATGGAGGAGCCGCACCTGCTCTTCTGCTTTTTCAATATTCCGTTGAGCGTCGATCAGCGTGAACAGGTGTTTTTTCAACTCCTGGAACTCAACCTCCATATTACGGGGTTCCAGCATATTGGTCCGGATGAATTCATTCAGCTCGCCCAGCACTTTGATGCCCATCGTCTGATTGAAGAGACTGAGCGCCTGCATGCTTTGCATGCCCAGGACCTCCACCATGCGTTGCGCATAGCGGCTGGCGGCATCGAACCATTCCACCTGCTTACGGCTGCCCTTGTTATATTGCTGGTCGATTCGTTTGCGCCAGTTGCCGCCCAGATCGAACGGTTTAAAATCATCTTCAATATGCAGGGGTTTATGAGCGATGGCGAAAATCCGCTTCATATCTCCCCCGCTGAAATAGCGGACCTGGAACAAGGTGACGAACTGATCGGCCTCATTAGCGAAATGGGCCAGGAGAATACTGTAGGCCTGCTCTTTATTTTCCCGCAGGTAGAGGGTTTTGCTACCCTGTCCATTCTCGGTGTGCACATTGCCATAACCGCCCATCACGTAAGACTCTTCCGTGCGGTCACCCTTTTTCTCGCTTCCCGAAGACTGGTTGTAAAAGCGGTGTTTTTTTTCCGGTACGATCAAGGTAAGCAGGGCGTCAACGAAAGTCGTCTTCCCGCTGCCATTCGCCCCGGTCAACAGAGAGGTCTCGCCGCCGGGAACGATCTTCCAGACGTGTTCGTCGAAAGTACCCCAGTTGTAGATCTCCATGTATTGCAAACGAAACCCGGATTTGTTCTCATCGGTACTAAATACGCCCAGTTGCATGTTCGGTAAGTTGTTGTTTGAAATTTTCCAATATTTCGTTGTCTACCCGTGCTTTGATGATCTTTTTGATACGAAATTTCTGTTCATCCGGCAAGTCATGGTTTTCCACCCTTTCCAGGAAATCCAGCTCTTCTACCCGATCGATCAGGCGATCCAGGTCGCGGATGAATTTTACCCGGCTGGGATTTTCTTTAAAGAATAGTTCTGCATATTCTTTTATTTCCCGTCTTTTCTTGATCAGCTCCCGGGTCCCGGCCTCTCCTACTTCGAATTCGGCCATCATATCCCGCAGCAGGACCAGTAAGACGCTTTCTTCATAACCCAGTTGTATCCGTCGTACCCAGCCGGCAACATTCTCTTCTTCGTCCAGCCGTGCCTGTTCCAGGTAGGCGTAGCCGTCTTCTTTTTCCAGGACCAGGATCAGCCCCAGTTGCTGGAGGAAGCGGGTAAGCTCAGCCTGGTAGGACAGCAGCTGATCCCATGAAGTCTTTTCAAGATATTCCACCGGCCCTTTGAGCAGCTTGATGAATACGGGCGTATACGGTAAGATCGGAAATTTGTCGGTTGTCATTTTGGGCCATTGCTTTTTATAATAGTTGTTCCGGACTGCGCCCTCTGCGGCTCTGTCATCCGGGTCTGTTCCGGCCCTAACGGCTGAATAGCAGGTAGGGCACTTCGATGAACTGGGTCTTTTCTGCATTCAGGGGGATCAACTCGGTGATCTCCTGCATAAACTGTACGCGGGAGGCTTTTTCTCTGAGGAAGCTGAAGTAGCTGATGACCTCGCCGACCCCGTTGTCCAAACCTGCAATTTCTATGATCTCTGATAAGGTGGCGGTCGTTTTTGCCTGTAGCGCCTGTTCGACTTTTTGCCAGAGCTTCTTCTTATCGATATGGGTGGCATTCAGAAGCCGGCCAAACCTTTCCAGGTCTTCGATCTTTTCCAGGGCATTGGCGGGTTGTTTGACGATCTGGCTGCCTTGTCTTTCCACCAGGTTGAGCTTGCGTTCCATACTCATGCGGATGGGGGCATGTGCCGCCAGCATCAATCCGCAGGGGGGAGCTTCCTCTTCCATAAACTGGAATACCAATTCT
Organism: Puia sp.; assembly: GCA_036394375.1. Taxonomy (GTDB): domain Bacteria; phylum Bacteroidota; class Bacteroidia; order Chitinophagales; family Chitinophagaceae; genus Puia. The sequence goes on along the minus strand of DASWFF010000132.1, from coordinate 204,465 downwards.
TTGATGTGGCCGATCTGTTGTCGCAGGCGCCGGTGGCGCGCTATTTCTTTTTCTGTGATAATGCGGCTGAGCTTCTCGGCCATCTTATCATTGGCTTCATATACGCTACGCCCCTGTTGAAGTAACAGAGATTTGATATTCTGAACAAAATCCCCGTCATTTTCAATGCTTCTGTCCTGCAGTAACAGCAGTAGCTGATCGGTGAGGTTACGCCATTCCTCCTGTCCGGCCCTGGAGACCAGGAAGTCCCAGAAAGCGTAGAAGCTTTTTCCCTGGTCGCTCTTTCGGAGAGCGTCATAAGCTTCGAAGGCATATCCGATGATCGCTCCTTTATTGATCTCCGCCCGAGTATGTTGTTCCACTATGTGGCGGTGGATATATTTGAAGTTGTCTTCCACTTCCCGAAAATCGCTCAGCAGCTCGTGGCTTAGCCGGGTGAACCATTCCAGCCTTTCGCGCAACTGGGCATTGGTATAGATCTCCGGTTTAAAACCCATTTCGATCTTTTTGACCTCTTTATCGATTTCCGCTTTCCGGTTCTTCAGTTCTTCCAAACGTTTGACGGCATCGTCTTCCGTATATTCCACCATTTCCCGAAGGGTCTGAAAGAGGAAGCGGAAACGGCTTTCCGTTCCTACAAACTGTTTTTTCTCCAGGCTTTGAAGCCATTGGAACAGTTTTTCGGAGTGTGCGCTCAGCTGGTATTGAGTGACGGCATCTGAATCGGGAAAATCCTGGAGGAGCCGTTTCTGCACCCAATTGAGCAGGTATTTACGGGCGCGGCTCTCTTCGTCTTCCCCGAATTCTATACGGGCTTCTTCCAGATCTTCTACTCCCTCCGAGTGATTGCGCAGCTCTTCGGCCAGCAGATTGATCAGGGCGGCTTCCGGAAGGGTCAGTTTATTTTCTGTCTTGAAGGCTTTGAACAGGAAAGGAATCACCCATTGGGCATTTCGCATACGGATGATCTGTACGGAAGGGGCGGATTCAAATAAATAGGATAGTTCCGGTGACGACATTAGGGACGTTCATTAAAAAGCTGAAATTATCATTTCAAATCCTATAATCCCTAAAAAAATCGGGGTTGGGGATAAAAGGAGAAAGGGTGTTGAAAAAAGGCAAAGGAGCTTTTAAATCTAAAGAAGATGTGGTATGTTGGTTTTTATTTACTTTCTTATGGAACAATTTGGCCTGACGCAGGAAGACCGGGAGTGCAACCTGAAAAAAGCCAGGCAGATCGCGCAGCTGGCCAATATTACGGCGGTAGTGTTGACCGTAGGGATCCTTTTTGCTCCCAGGCTCTATGAATGGGGCCTGCTTTTGTTGCTTGTTATGCCCTGGGCGGGCATCGGTATTATTAGGTATTTTAAAGGGTTGGTGAGATTTAGCATAAAAAAGGGCAGCCCCTACCCTTCTGTGAATTATGTTGTCTATATTCCCACCCTGAGTATTTTAGCAAGAAACCTCGGTTATGACCTCTACGTTTATAATGTAATCTGGCTTCTGGCGATCCTTCTGGGAGGCATACTGACCACGGCCTGCCTGGCTGTATGCAGGAAAGTGCTGGCAGAACAAAATGGCAGGGTGGCCCAATGTATTTTTATTTTAATATTTTCCTGCGCCTATAGCTTCGGGGCCATTGTTGTCACGAATTGCTATTATGACCGATCTGTTCCCCAGGATTTCAGGGTAGAAGTAAAAGACAAATCCATCAGCAGTGGTAGGGCCACTACGTATTATCTCAGGTTGGATCCCTGGGGAAGGTTCACCGAAGAGGAAGACGTATCTGTGTCGAAGAGGCTTTATAAGAAAACGCAAACAGGTGATCAGGTACACGTTTACCTGCAAACAGGGAAATGGAATATTCCCTGGTATTGGGTAACGGACTAAGAAGGCCGACAGGAATTCGGGCAAGCCCCATTAGAGCAATTGACACTTCACGAGATACTGATCCCATTCATCGCCGAATAATACTTCCGTATGCCATCCTTCCGACAAGGCAATGGCGCTAAGCGTTTTCCGGTCGATGAAGAGCCATTTGAACCAATCCGATTGTTGTTTCCGGTATTCATATTGGTATAAGATCTCTCCATAGTAGCCCGGCGTTTTCGGGATCTTTCCGTCATACATATACGCGATATCGGAAGAGTCGAAGAGGAGCCGGCCGCCGGGACGTAACAAGCTCCGGGCTTTTGCCAGGAAATTCCGGAGCCCGTCCAGGGTTCCTGCCAGGCCGATCCCATTCATTAATAGCAGCAGAGTATCGAAAGAGCCGGTGGCGGGTTGCTCAGAGTCCGTCGACCCGGCCCCCAGCTCAAAGAAATCCTGGCAGAGGATCTTTTTCACTCCCCGGTGTTCCATGACAGCGGCGGCTTTGGGGGAGATATCCAGGGCTGTGATATCTAGTCCCATCTGTTGCAGGATCAGGGCATGGCTCCCGGCGCCGGCCCCAATGTCCAGCACCTTCCCCCTGCATTGTTGCAGGGCGACCCATTCCAGCTCCGGCATGTCTTCTGCTTCCCGGAAATAGACATCCACCGGCATCTCTTCTCTGGGTCCATATTTGTTATTGACCCATAATTTGCCGGTGGATGTCTTGTGATAATAAGCGGACAGGGCTTCGCCCAGCACATCCTTCATGCCAATATGTTTTGAACAAAGATCCGCAAGGAACCTGTTTCTTCCTTTTTGGAAGGGATCAATTTTTCAGGCCGGCCCTTTTTTTCAATTCTGCGATGGGCATATCGGTCTGCCGGCCTAATGGCTTTCCACCCCTGTACGTAATGACTTTCAGCATAGAGGCATCTTTGGGGATGGATAAAGGGCCGGTGTATTTCGGATAAAAATGATCGGGATTGGAATTGTCGAAGCTATAATAGATGTCCAGTCCTTCTACTTCCGTGGAAAGCTCGACGGAGATGGAATCATTAGCGCGATAGTCTTTTTTTGGCAAGAAGATGGGATCGAACATAGAGCGGGCATATTTTACCTGTTCTACGTCCATTCTGGCGAAATTAGCTTCCGTTCTCCGGGCAAAGCTATTCCAATCCTTTTTGTCCTTGGGTGACCATAGGCATTCCGCTACGGCAAGGCTGCGGGGCCAGATCATATATTGCAGGTGGCGGGTATTATAGACCTGCTCTGTCCAGAGATTGGCCTGCCCGCCCTTGATCAGTTTGGGATCTACGCTATCAGGAACGGGCTCGAAGGAATAGGCCGTTTTCAATCGAAGAGTGGCATATACCGGGGGCTCCAGGATGGCGTCGCCCTGCATATAATCCAGGTAGACAAAGGTGGTGGGGCTCATGACGACCTGGTGGCCCAGCTTGGCCGCCGCAATTCCACCGCTGATTCCCCGCCAGCTCATGACGGCAGCATTCGGCGCCAGCCCGCCTTCTAATATTTCGTCCCAGCCGATCACTTTTTTTCCTTTGGATTCGACGATCTTTTCTACCCGTTTCTCAAAATAACTTTGCACCTCTTCCATGGTCTTCAAGCCTTCTTTCTGCATCAGTTGCTTAACGGCGTCGCTTTTCTCCCAGAAATTCTTAGCGCATTCGTCTCCGCCGACATGGATATATCCGAATGGAAAAAGGGCAGCCACTTCCGTGAAGACTTTATCCAGGAAAGGATAGATCTTTTCATTGGCGGGACAGAGGGTATTATCTACCAGGGCGATGGGACCGGGCCAGTCCATAAATTTTTCCCCGGAAATAACATGGTATTTATCCGCGCCTTCGGTGCAGGATAATTCGGGATAAGATACGATCGCAGCCATACTGTGGCCCGGCACATCTACTTCCGGGAGGATGTCGACGAACCGGTCTTTGGCATATTGCACCAGCTCCCGGATATCGTCCTGGGTATAGAATCCACCATTATCCCGGGGCTCATCGGGAGTGGGTGCGGAGAAGGTTCCGAAATTGCCGATACGACGGGTGCTCCAGGCGCCAACTTCCGTTAGCCGGGGCAGGCTTTTTATCTGGATCCTCCACCCTTCGTCATCGGTCAGATGAAAATGGAGCAAATTATATTTGTATTTCACCATTTCATCGATGAAATTTTTTACATCTTCCTTGGTGAAGAAATGACGGGAGACATCGAACATAAGTCCCCTCCATCCAAAACGGGGATAATCGGTGATCGTTACACAAGGAGCCTGCCAGTTTATGGAGGACACTTTATTATGACTTTCGATTTCGTTAGGCAATAGCTGCAGCAGGGATTGTATGCCATAAAAGAGGCCGGCGGGCTGGTTGGCCCGGATCACGATGTTTTTAGGGGTCACCGTCAATCGGTATCCTTCCGCGCCCAGTTCGGTATCCGGCGTTTTAAGCAGGAGCAGCCGGACCGTGGCTGCAGGATTGGCCTGCTTGCTGACGGTGACGGAATAACCTGTCGGGATACTCAGGTGCGTTTTCAGATCTGTCAGGGTCTGGGTTAAATTGGACTGATCAGGGGCTTCGATGGTGATGACCTTCGGCAGGACGAAAGCTCCCGGATCCACCTGCAGGCTGACCGGTGCAGGAATAAGGGCGATTGGGGCGGTTTTGTCCTGGGAAAATGCCTGCATCAGGGAGAACGGGATTAAAAGAGCAAGGAGTGTTTTCTTCATAGCGTTTGCAGCTTATTTATTTGATGGATGAAATATGGTATAAAAATAGAGTCGGCCTGGAAGAGGAATTGTAACCTCCTTTCTGGGCTTTTTTTTATGAATATAGGACACACCGGTTAATAAACGTCCAGGATGAGCCAATTCATGGAATTGAAATGAATGGAATCACCGCCCTTTTTATGTTCCAATGCTTTGGCCAGGGGCGCCTGGGGGGAGAGAAAGTAAATCGGTTGCCCTTCTGTTATCTGCTTGCCCAGGCCTGCCGCAATAAAAAAGGCGATTCCCTTGCAGCTGACAAAGGAGCCGGCGGTTGCCGCCGGATAGACGGCATCGACATTTACCCTAAGCAGGGTAGCCTGCTCTTTGGCATGTTCTGCTAATTGGCGGGCGTGCATGTCTTTTTGCAAATGCCCCATGGCCCGGGAGGTTTCGTATTTGTCCCCTGCAGAACTTTTCTCCTCCTGGTTGGCAGCCTGCTGTGCCTGTTCGATCGATTCTTTTGCAGCGGTGATCCGTTGCCCGATCAAGGCAAGGGCGAATTGCTTCAGTTTGTTTTTAAAATGTATTTTTTCGGGATCAGTCATGGTTGAGGGGGCAGCATTCAATCATAATGGGGATTGGCCGTTTGGACTTTTATTTTTAGGACGACTTTCTTTACCAGTTCAGGCTGATGGCTGAAGACCTCGGGCTGATGAATATCCGTAGGGAAAAAGATAATGAACTGGCCGGCCTTTAGCGTGAGATAGCTGATCTCCTCTTCCGGTAAGGAGTAGAAGGCGACATCATTTTCCGGATTATAGGGTGTCGAAGGGGCTTGTCCATTCAAGGGGGTATATCCGAATTTTTCCGTGCCGGAGATGATGAGTTGGATATCTGCATAGACTTCGTGGCTTTCGGGATCACATTCCGAGGGCGGCCTGGTGGTGAACTCGTTTACGATGGCGAAAGCATTATCGCCGTCTATTTCATATTTGCCAGGTTCCATCGGGGTGAAATCGGCGGCCAGCGCATAGTTGATCGCTTTAGCAAAATAGGGGCTGATTATTTTGTACCAATGTAATTGGGACAAGGAGGACGTGATCATATTGCTGGTATTTGCTCAAAAATAAGGACTAAAGACTATTTCGCTTCAAAAAGGAGTGAAGGGTATGGTTGAACGGCTCCGGGGCTTCCATATTCGGCAGGTGACCGCTGGCCGGAATGCAAACCAGTTCGGCATTGGGGATGGCGTCATGCATCAGGGCGGCGATGGGTAAGGGGGTAAAATAATCCTCTTCCCCCACGATGATCAGGGTGGGTATCCGGATAGAGGGAAGGATGGGCAAATGATCTCTTCGTTCAGCCCGGCCTCTGTGTGCGGCGGCGGCCCCTTCTGCCCGGTTGGTGCTCATCATATCGTATAAATGGGCGACCATCGCCGTTTGTGTCCTGGATGTTTCGGCAATATATTGGTGAAGGGTGTCGTCGGTATGTTGCTTCATGCCGTCCCGCAGGATCGTTTCCGCAAGCTGCAGGCGCCTGGAATAGCTTTCAGGGGATTCTGCCCTTGCATCTGAATCCGCGATGATCATGGCTTTTACTTTGTGGGGGAAAAGCCGGTAAAAATCCAGTACGATCTGCCCTCCCATGGAAAGACCGCAGAATAGGGCCTGGTCGATATTTAGTTCGTCCAATAAATGAGAGAGATCGAGGGCCATTTCATCGAGCAGGGTCTTTGGAGTGGCGGCTTCGGTTTCGCCATAGCCCCTGAGATCAGGCAGGACCAGGCGGTAGTCTGTCGAAAAATGTGCGACCTGGTATTTCCACATGGATCTGTTAAAGGGGTGACCGTGGACGAAAACAATGACATTTCTATTTTCCTTTCCGAGGTCATCGTAGGCGAGCTGAATTCCTCTTATTTTGGTTACCGGCATTTTTTGAGAATAAAATTAAGACGGGACGGGGGATGAAAACAGAGGCAGATTTGAGGATTTCAGGGGGATCAGATTACCGGAGAGGAATCCTCCGGCCTTAAATTTTTACAAATTTGTCTTGTTTTCCGGTTTTCATTTGACATATACTGCTAAACGGTCATAATAAATCTTAAAACTAAAAATCATGAAAAAAATAGTTGTCATTTTATCGGTCTGTGTAATGATGGCGGCCTGTAAAACAAAAACAGATACGCTGACCTTTCCATTCAAAGCGACTTATTCATCAGATATTACGGCGCCTTCTCACCCGGGCAATGCGCAAAAAGTTTTGCAGGTTTGGAAAATGTTTGAAACCAATCAAATACAGGCGATGGCACCGTACTTCGCTGATTCTGTGAAATATGACGATGCCAGTGGCATGCATTTTAACGGGAAGTCCGCAGAACTGCTGGCGTATGCGGAAAAAGATATTGCCAACCTGGATTCCCTGAGATTCGATATCAGCATGTGGCAAAGCGCTCATATAAATGATAAAAATGAAGACTGGGTAAATATTTGGTCAGCGGAAAGAAGATATCCTAAAAAAGGCAAGCCTGATACGATGTTAATACAGGAAAACTGGAAGCTGAAAGATGGCAAAATCGTCTATTTTAACCAGTATACCGGCAAAAACTAATCCCAGAAGAGCTAATACACGCCAGAGGGTAACGCCATAGGAACGCCACAGGAGCCATTCTACCTGGCCGCGACCCTATTTGCTGATAGTATAGATCCTGTTCAGTCTATAACATTTATAAGCATTGTCATAGGCATATAAGTCTTTATCTGCCCTGAACTGGGCCTCTACCGCTTGGTGAAATGCCTGATTATCCCGGAAGGCCGCCTTCAGGTTGTCCAGGGTGAGATCCTCGATCTCCGAGCCGGCATCCTTGCTGAAGTAGTATTTTCTTCTCAGGACATTCCCTTTACTGACAGGGTTACAGACGACTACGTATAGAAGGATGTTTTCGCCGGGATTTAATAAAGTATAATATCCGTCATTGTACATCCTGACTATTTTTCCTTCGCAGGATCGGAGGGCATAGACATCCCGTACATTCATTATGTGGTGATGACCTCCCTGGTTAACAAAGACGTATTTGCAGTTCATGATTTGCTCTTCGGCGGTCCTGGATCTGGGCCGTCCGTCCGTGGCTGGAAGGAGTTTACCGGCTACGAAATCGTTGGCAGTGAGATAAACTCCGCTGCACTCTATCTGGGCTATAGCGGTTGACACGGTGAAAAAGCACCCTATCAACGCAACGAAGGGAAGACTTTTCATATTTGGCAAGTATGTTCTTCCAATTTAATCTTTCTTTTCCGTTTTTTTTACGAATCCGGGCCCGTTATGATTGGATTAACAATGGATGATGTAATGCCTAAAAAGACCCGGATGGATCTTTTTAGGAGGATGAGCCGATTAATTCTCCTAATCGGCTCATATTTTCATTATATTTGAGCCGAATAAATATTGCAATCGGCTCATGATACTCTATAGCTGGCAACAAAACGATTGGCCCAACTTTACCTATTCTCTTCAAAATGTTGAGGATGATCTCTTTCTCTTTGTGGAAAAAGTTGGGAAGGTGACTGGTATTTTGAATGCCTTACCAGAAAATATACAAATTGAGGCCATTGTTGATATGATCGTTTCCGAAGCCATCAAAACTTCTGAGATTGAAGGCGAGTATTTGAGCCGTAAGGATGTTCTTTCCTCCATCAGAAAAAATCTGGGGCTGGTTAGCAGCCCTGATTTTATCACGGATAAAAAGGCGGTAGGGATCAGCGAGCTGATGATTGATGTTCGCAATACCTTCAAAGAAGGACTTACGGAAGAAAGGCTCTTCGCCTGGCACAAAATGTTATTTAAGGGGGGAAAAGGAGTTGAAATAGGTATGTGGCGAACGCACGAAGAGCCGATGCAAGTTGTTTCAGGAGCAATGGACAAGCAAAAAGTGCATTATGAGGCGCCCCCATCAAAGAAGGTACCTGAAGAGATGAAACAATTTATTGAGTGGTTCAATGAAACGGGGCCGGGAGGAGCAAAAGAAATAAAGAAAGCGCCGGTCAGATCGGCTATCGCGCATCTATATTTTGAAACGATACACCCATTTGAAGATGGCAATGGCAGGATTGGGCGAGCCATTGCAGAAAAAGCATTGGCACAAGGAATGGGACGGCCGATCCTTATGAGTCTTTCCCGTACTATAGAAGCGAATCAGGATGCCTATTACGGTGCTTTGGAGAAGGGGCAAAGCGCTAATGAAATAACCGAATGGATAAATTATTTTGTAAAGACCGTCTTAGCGGCGCAAACAGAAGCTGAGGAACAAATTGATTTTACGCTTAAGAAAGTAAAATTCTTTGATAGGAATAAAGACCACCTGAGTGATCGTCAGCTAAAGGTGATCAAGCGGATGCTGGATGAGGGACCTAAAGAATTTGAAGGCGGCATGAATGCGAGTAAGTATGGCTCTCTAACAAAAACCTCAAAAGCGACAGCCACCAGGGATTTGCAGGACTTGCTGGAGAAAAAGATTTTTATCGTTATTGGGGCAGGACGTAATACAAGATATCAGATCGATCTTTGATTACTAGAGAGCTAGGAATTTTACAACCGGTTAGGCGGTTGCCCCTCGTTGTATTCTAATATCAGTCCCATAGGTTTTTCGGGATGTCTCGTTTAATTTCTTCTGTCAATTCAGCTATTGCCTGCTTTAACCGTTCTTCAGAATTGCCCTGATCTTCCAGCTTCATCGTCGTTGATGTACGGGTTACAATACTGGTAGCCAGATTCCTGGCTTTCCGTTCGATCATTTTCTCTAAAGAGCTGTCTTTCGGAATAAATCCGTAAACCAATTTCATATCCAAAGCCTCTGCAACTTCATTCAAGGCTTTCAATGTAATCGATCCTTCCCTTTCCCGAACTTCAATATCCCGGGCGCTTTGCGGGGTCATGGACATTTTGTGACCTAGTTGACGAAGGGATATTTTCAGGGTCTTACGAATGAGATTGATCCAGCCGTTTGCGGGCGGAGTAATCTCCTGCAAGGATCGCAGGAAGTTCAACTTTTTATCCAGCTGCCGGATAACCAGAAATGCATTTTGTGATTTCATAAGCTGTACCTTTAATTCCGATCATAAATTTAATACTATAATCTTAAATTTAAATAAAAATTTTAAGGGTATAGGCATAAAAAACTGTTAATATTTAAAGCTATAGCTTTAAAATATGAACTGATGTTTTTCTTTTCATTGCAAAGTTTCTAATCCAAAGAGAAAAATGAATTGTTTTTTTGATATTTTAAAAATATTTGTATTTTTATTCCGAAGCATATCACAATAGGGTAGCATTGCCGCCAGGCACTATGTATCGTTCTCTTTTTATTAAGAATGGAGATACAAACCAATAAGCTACAATGTCCGTTAGTCAAGGATGTTACCCGATTCCCCGCCTAAAGTGAATCAACGCTTTAGGAGTGATGTATTCTTCAGATATCGTAATCATTGGACCAACCCTTCCTATTAGATTTCCTGCGACGAATTTGGGCTATACTATGCCCGAAAACGTTATGTATCCCTCTATATTCCTGCTTGCGCTGAATATAGAGCAAGAGCCTTATGAAATAAAATGAGGGCCAGGAGTATCAGCTCTTAACCCTCGTCATTTCTCATTTCGTAAACAAGGAAAAATGAAAAACGATGTTTCTAAAGGTAGCGAAAATCGCCAGCCTGAGAATACTTCTGTGGCAGGACAGGACTCGTTTAGTCCGCCGGCAAAGAGTAATTTTTTTCTGGACGGAATTGCTAAAATCGTACAAGCCGTGAAGCCCAAAAGATTTGTGAGCTATAGAAAGAAGAAGATTAACAAGGATGGCTCCTCTGTCGAAACCGAATTTATCTATCGGGATGATCGCTAATCACATTTCTGTGACTTTTTTCGTAGTGTAGGCCGGGATCGAACCGGCGACACAAGGATTTCAGTCCTTAAGGATTATTTTGCCAGGCTGGTTCTTAATAATTCTGGCAATATCTATATATTCTCTATACCACAACCTGACCTTCAACGTTTGGAGATAAAACCAGATTGTTGGGGTCATGAAAAACCAGGTAGTCATGAGATACATAAAAGGTTTGGATACCTTAAGGGCATTTACTGTAATCGCTGTACTTATAGGACACTGGGGACTGCCCATTGAGTTAGGATCAACAGGCGATCTGATTTTTAAAGGCCTCTTCCCCTCTCCAAAATTCGGCGTTGATCTGTTTTTCGTACTCAGCGGGTTTCTTATTACTTCTATTTTACTGGATGCAACCAATGATCAGGAGAATAAGCTGGTGATCATTCGGACTTTTATCGCACGTCGGACATTGAGGATTTTTCCTATCTATTATATCACGTTTGGTGTTCTTCTATTGATAAAATACCCGTATATAAAAGATCATTTAGTATGGTTTTTAACTTATACGTCTAATATCCTGTGCTACAGAGAAAAGAGCTGGAATTCTTTTAGCCATACCTGGTCCCTGTCAGTCGAAGAACAATTTTACTTTATATGGCCCTTGCTGATCGTTTTTATAAATCCCCGGTTTTTAAAATATATATTTTATCTATCCATCCTGATAGGGATTGCAGCAACGCTCTATGTCAGGGCTGAGGTCCCGCCAAATTATTTTGCACTTCTTTTAATGCCGGCCTGTATGCAAGCCTTTGGTATCGGAGGGTTGTATGCCTATATCAGCCGCATGGATGATCAGAAAAAGATATTTTTAAAGGGGATCAATATACTTTTTCCTGTTGCCTTGCTCTTCCATTTCTATTGGGGATTTTCGGCCGATGGCGGGCATTTCAACTACTGGTATAGGACTGTGGACAGTATCCTATCCATTTGGCTTATCCATTATACTATTGTTATCCGGCCTGGGTGGGTAAAAAACAATATTCTGGAGAACCGTTTCCTTATTAGGGTTGGCCAGATCAGCTATGGGATCTATTTGTACCATTATGCACTCCCTTGGGTTTATCAAATGGTTGTCAATAAAATGGGTGGTGAAAATTCTCCGGTGGGCGCCTTTTTACTAAATCATTATGTTTCTTATTTCGCAAGACTGATCCTTTTATTTGCTTTGTCCCTGGCCAGTTTTGAGTTCATTGAAAAACCGATCCTGAAATTAAAACGGTTTTTCGAGTATAAAACGGACAAGTCGTCGTCGAAAAGCCCTGATAAAGATATACAGGAAGCAACCGGCCTGCCGCTCAAGTCCTCTGGCATTTATTCATAATGCCTATCAATACCGTGAAGGCGGCCCCGCTTCACATCGGCTATAGCATTCCAGTAAAGGAGTGGGCATAAAAAAAGGCCACATTTCTGTGACCTTTTTAGTGGTGTGGGCCGGGGTTGAACCGGCGACACATGGATTTTCAGTCCATTGCTCTACCAACTGAGCTACCGCACCTCCTCTCCCAAATTTTCATTGGGGTGGCAAAAATAGGACTTCTCGGGAAAATTGCGAAATTATAAGCCGGAAATTCTTAAAAAAGCTTCTTCTTAAAAAGGGGCCTTCCGGCACAAGCTTTGGGCCTAATATTTACATCCCGTATTCGCTCAAAAACTTGATCCGCATGATCTTCAACTGCTCCCAGGTGAAGTTGCCTTCGGACAGCTCATGCTGGGCTATCTGCAGGCTGCTGGTCTCACAGCTTTTAAAATATTCGATGATCTCGCCCTGCTCATATTCATCCAGCATCTCATCGACGGCATAGTTCAGGTTGAGCTTGGTGCCGCTGGCGGCAATGGTCTCCATATCCTCCAGTAAGGCATCCAGGCGCAGGTCCTTATTCTTCGCGATAGTCTCCAGCGGGATCTTCTTGTCTACCTGCTGGATGATATAGACCTTATTAACGCTCTTGTTCACCACGCTCTTCATCACAAAGTCATCGGGCTTCTCGATATCATTCTCCTCTACGTATTGGGCGATCAGTTCGATAAAAGGCTTGCCATAACGAAGGGCCTTGCCCTTGCTCACCCCCTGGCATTTCTCCAGTTCCTGGGTCGTCGTGGGATAGAGGGTCGCCATATCCTGCAGAGAGGTTTCCAGGAAGATGACAAAAGGAGGCAGGGCCTTCTTTTTAGCTTCTTTCTGACGTAACTCCTTCAGCAATTCGAACAGCTTCTCATCCGTGGCCGTGGCGCCGGCGGCTTCCGCTCCTTCTTCTTCGTCGTCTGCGTTGGCTTCTTCGAACAGGTTGTTGAGAACGATTCTGAAAGAACCGGGTTTCTTCAGAAAATCCTCTCCTTTCTTCGTGAATTTCAGCACCCCGTATTCTTCGATATCTTTTTTCAAAAGGTCTTCCAGCAGCAGCTGCCGGAGCAGGGAATTCCAGAAATGTTCCGGATCCTCTTTGCCGATCCCGAATTCTGCAATGCCTTCATGGCGGAACATCTGGATCTGGGGAGTCAGCTTACCCATAAGAACATTGACCAGGTACCCCGTGGCAAATCTTTCATCCAGGGCTTTGACCGTCTTCAATACCTTCACGGCATGCTCCTTAGCCTCTACCCATTCCTTCGGATGCTGGCAATTATCACACTGACCGCAATTCTCCGTGGTATACTCTTCCCCGAAATAGCTCATCAGCACTTTACGGCGACAGACGCCGGTCTCGGCGTAACCAACGGTTTCATTGATGAGCTGGGCGCCAACCTCGCGTTCGCTGAGGGGCTTGTCCTTCATCAGGTGCTCCAGTTTGGCGACATCCTTATGGGAATAATATAAAATACAATTTCCTTCCAATCCATCACGGCCGGCGCGACCGGTCTCCTGGTAATAGTTCTCGATGGATTTTGGTATATTGAAATGGATGACGAATCGGATATCCGGCTTGTCAATACCCATTCCAAAAGCAATGGTGGCTACGATCACCTGTACGTCCTCATTCAGGAAAAGATCCTGTCTTTCCGCGCGCAGTTTGCTGTCCAGTCCGGCATGGTAGGCCACGGCCTTGATACCATTGGCCATCAGCATGTCGGCCAGCTCTTCCGTCGTCTTCCGGTTGAGCGTATAGATGATCCCGCTCTTGCCTTTATGTTGTATGATGTAGCGGACAATGCTTTTAATCGTCTGATCCTTCTTTATCTTAGGCTGGATCTCATAATACAGGTTGGGACGGTTAAAGGAAGACATAAAGATCTTCGGGTCACGAAGACCCAGGTTCTTCACGATATCGCTCTGCACCTTCGGGGTGGCAGTCGCCGTCAGGGCGATCACAGCCGTACCCGGGCTGATCTGGTCCATCATTTCCCGTAATCTCCGGTATTCAGGCCGGAAATCATGCCCCCACTCCGATATACAATGTGCTTCGTCTACCGCGAAAAAGGAGATCTTCAGGTCACTGAAGAATTCCATATTCTCCTGCTTGGTCAGCGTTTCGGGAGCGACATACAACATTTTTGTATGACCGTTGAGCAGGTCCTCATGGACTGCCCGGATCTGTTTCTTATTAAGCGTGGAATTCAGGAAGTGGGCGACGCTGTCCTTGCTGCTGTAACTGCGCACCAGGTCTACCTGGTTTTTCATCAAGGCGATCAGAGGACTGACGATGATCGCTACTCCTTCGCTGATAATGGCGGGTAATTGATAACAAAGACTCTTGCCGCCGCCTGTAGGCATAATGACGAATGTGTCTTTGCCGGCTAATACGTTTTGTATGATCGCATCCTGGTTATCTTTAAAGGCGTCAAAACCAAAATGCTCTTGTAACTGGGCCAAAAGTTGGCTGGAGCCTTTTTCCTTAACGGGTTTGCTACTAATCGCCTTTGTTTTAGGGGTAGCAGCTTTTTTAGTTGCGGTTGTTGCCATGCTCAAATGTTTTCCTCCTCACGATTTATCTAATCAAACTGATTTAAGATAATCAAAATACCCTGAACAGCCGGAAGTAATTATTCACGAGTTAGGATTAACAGCTTAATTAGGGCGTTCTGTGTTTTTAAAGGATGGCGAAGTTACACAAAAACAGGGGAAGGAACTAGCCGTTTATGTTAAAACTTGGATTCAGCTCGTTAAATATAAAGAAAAACAATATGTATTCATATGATTATTTTTAGTCGAATCAGCCTGATTTTCAACAAATTAAATTGATAACGCCCTGATTTCTCCCCAATATTACGGGGAGGGTCCTGAATTTCTTCGGTTCTTATATAGTTCTTTACGGCAGCTCTGATTTCTGCCTGACAGAAATGAAAAGGAGCATTAAGCTTTTTAGGGTGGGTTTACTTCGAACCATAATTGATTTCCAGCGGCCTCAGTGAACGTACGGGGTTTAATGATTCATCGCCCAAGGGCGATTTAACGATTTTGGCGTACGTTTGCCAAATCTTTTATGAGCACGGGTAAAAATATCATTGCGATAGGAAAGAATACCATCCGGATGGAAGCTGCGGCGGTCGCTGCACTGGAGGAGCTTTTAGACAGTCAGTTCGAAAAAGCGGTGGAATTGATCTTTGCCTGCAAAGGGCGTTTAGTGGTCAGCGGCATTGGAAAAAGCGCTATCATCGCCCAGAAGATCGTAGCTACTTTCAACTCTACCGGTACGCCGGCTATTTTCCTGCATGCCGCAGACGCCATACATGGCGATCTCGGTATGGTACAGGAGCAGGATGTAGTACTGATCATCAGCAAGAGCGGAGAGAGTCCGGAGGTTAAAATGCTGCTTTCCTTTATCCGGAGTTTTGGCAACCCTTTAATAGGAATGGTAGGAAATTTGCAGTCTGTGCTGGCCAGGCAGTCCGATCTTGTTTTGAACACGACGGTCTCACAGGAAGCCTGTGTCAACAACCTGGCCCCAACCAGCAGTACGACCACGCAGATGGTGATGGGAGACGCCCTGGCGATAACGCTGATGGAAATGCGGGGTTTTGGCAGTGAAGACTTTGCCAGATTCCATCCGGGGGGGACCTTGGGGAAGAAGCTCTATTTACGGGTACAGGATTTGTATATACACAACGAAAGTCCTTGTGTCGACGTCGATACGGCTCTCCGGGAAGTGATCATAGAGATCACTTCCAAACGATTGGGAGCTGCGGCTGTGACGGATGACGAAGGCGGGTTGTTAGGTATTATTACCGATGGCGACCTTCGTCGCATGCTGGAAAAAAATGGAATGACGGAAGGGGTGAAAGCAAAGGATATCATGACCATTCATCCAAAGACCGTCGAAGCAGAAGCGCTGGCTGTAGAAGCGCTCGATCTGATGCGTACTCATGATATAACCCGGCTGGTTGTTACCAGCGGCCGGCAGTATCTGGGCTTTATCGATCTGAATAATCTTATACGGGAGGGAATTATTTAACGGGAATAAATAGTACTAATGAACAAACATAACTATGTTGTAATCATGGCCGGGGGAATCGGCAGCCGGTTCTGGCCCATGAGCCGCCAAAACTTTCCCAAGCAATTTCTGGATATCTTAAACACAGGAAAAACGCTTATTCAGTGGACATTCGAACGGTTTGCCTCCTTTATACCCGTGGAAAACATCTATGTGGTGACTTCCCACGAATACTCCGGTATTGTCCATGAGCAATTACCCCTGCTGCCGAAAGAAAACATCCTGGGAGAGCCATCCCGGAAAAATACAGCCCCCTGTATTGCCTATATTTCTTTTAAGCTCCAGCAGGCGGATCCCAAGGCCTCCCTGATCGTAGCACCGGCAGATCACCTGATCCTGGATACGAAAGGGTTTAATAAAGTTTGCCTGGAAGCCCTCAGCTTCGTAAACAAGCACAGCGCTTTTATTACCCTGGGGATCAAACCGACTCATCCCAATACCGGTTATGGATATATCCAGCATGAACAACAGTCGGTATCGGATAATGTCTATAAAGTAAAGACCTTTACCGAAAAACCCAACCTGGAGCTGGCCCGGACCTTCCTGTCCAGCGGGGACTTCCTGTGGAATGCCGGCATCTTCGTCTGGCAGGTAAAAAATATCATCCAGGCTTTTGAGAAATACCTTCCGGAAATGTATGATGTCTTTGCGGCGGAGAAGGAGCGGTTCAATACCCCGGGTGAAAAGAACGCCCTGGAACATATCTACCCATTATGTACGAATATTTCCATTGACTTCGGCATTATGGAAAAAGCGGACAACGTATATGTCATTCCTTCGTCTTTCGGATGGAGCGACCTGGGGACCTGGAACAGCGCTTATGAGAACCTGGACAAAGATTACCTGGGGAATGCCGTAGCCGGCGACAATGTGGTGGTGATCGACGCTACAAAATGCATGGTGCATGCGCCCAATGACAAATTGCTGTTGTTGCAGGGACTGGACGATTTTATCGTCGTGGACACCCGGGATGTACTGATGATCTGTAAAAGAGAAAAGGAGCAGGAGATCAAAGAATATGTGGCGGAGCTGAAAAGGAACAAAGGAGATCAGTATCTTTAAGGAGCGGTAAAACCGAACAGCCCTTACTATGCTCTCTTATCCACTCCATACGATCTTGTTTTTGGACATTGAAACGGTGTCGCAATACGCAGTATTCGAAGAAGTGCCCGATGAATGGAAAGACCTGTGGCGGCATAAGGCAGAATCCCTGAACAGGGACAAACAGCCTATCACCCCGGAAGAGATCTATGGACGTGCCGCCATCTATGCCGAATTTGGCAAGATCGTCTGCATCAGCTGCGGGATCATTTCCGGATCCGGAGCGGGGAAAAAAATCTCTTTGAAGTCCTTTTACGGCGACGATGAAAAGACCCTCCTCACTCAGTTCAGCGACCTGCTGCGTAAATGGAGTTCCGACCACCAGAAATATTTATGCGCCCATAATGGCAAGGAGTTCGATTTTCCTTATCTGTGCCGCCGGATGATCATCCAGGGCATGCCGATTCCTGCTGTGCTCAATCTGTCCGGTAAAAAACCCTGGGAAGTACAGCATATAGATACGATGGAGCTCTGGAAATTCGGCGAGTATAAAAGTTTTATTTCCCTGAACCTGCTGGCCCACACCCTGGGGATCCCAACCCCGAAAGACGATATCGATGGCAGCCAGGTAGGAGACGTATACTGGTCGCAGCGCGACCTGCCCCGTATCGCGACCTATTGCCAGAAAGATGTGATCACCGTAGCGCAGGTCTATCTGCGGATGCACGGAGAGTCCCTGATCCAACCCGAAAACATAGAAATCAAATAATTCCCTAAAGAAAAAAGAAAGAAGTCTTATGCCGCCTCCTTCGATCTCCAGTAAGCTCCCCCGGGTAGGTACGACCATTTTTACGGTAATGAGCTCCCTGGCCGCAGAATTGGGTGCGGTAAACCTGGGGCAGGGTTTTCCTGACTACCCCATGAGCGCAGAACTGATAGCCCTGGTCGACGAAGCAATGAGGAATGGGTTCAACCAATACGCGCACATGAATGGAGTTCCGGCGCTTAGTGCCGTGCTGGCAGAAAAGATCCACTTCCTATATGGAACATCCGTTGACCCCCGGTCGCAGATTACGATTACTCCTGGCGGGACCTATGCGATCTATACGGCATTGACTACCCTGTTACGTCCCGGTGACGAGGTGATCGTATTTGAACCGGCCTATGACAGCTATATCCCGAATATTGAGATCAACGGCGCCATACCGGTGCGGATAGACCTGCAATTCCCGGATTATCAGATCGACTGGGCGGAAGTGCGTCGCAGGGTCAGCCCCCAGACAAGGGCCATAATAATCAATTCACCGCACAACCCTACCGGATCCGTCCTGAGGGCGACGGATATAGAGCAATTGCGGGCGATTGTCCGGGATACGGACATTTTCATCATCTCCGATGAGGTCTATGAACACCTTATTTTTGACGGGATCCCTCACCAGTCGATCCTTCGGTATCCCGATCTGCTGGAAAGAAGTTTTGTCTGCTTTTCTTTTGGGAAGGTCTATCACTGTACGGGCTGGAAGCTGGGCTATTGCCTATCCTCTCCTGACCTGATGAACGAGTTCCGGAAAGTGCACCAGTTCAATTGCTTTAGCTGTCATACGCCTTCACAGGTGGCGCTGTCGAAATTTTTAACCAACAGGGACTCTTATCTGTCCCTGAGCGCTTTCATGCAGCAAAAAAGAGACCGGTTCCTTGACCTGATGTCATCCAGCCGTTTCACTCCCCTGCCCTCTTACGGGAGTTATTTCCAGCTATATAAATATGACCGCATCAGCGACGAAAGCGATAAGGACCTGGCCATCCGTATTACAAAAGAGTATGGGGTGGCGACCATTCCGGTCTCTGCATTTTACCAGTCCGGAAAGGATGACAAAGTGATCCGTTTCTGCTTTGCCAAAAAAGAAGAAACCCTGGAAAAGGCGGCGGAAAGGCTGATAAAAATATAATTATTTACGGGAGCGGGCGATTATAGGGGCGGGCGATGTTATTTAAGCAACTGATACACAATGAAACTCATGAGGTAGGCCAGACCGGTCATATACGCCAGTTGAATAACAGGGATCTTCCAGCTGCGGGTTTCGCGGCGCACCACGGCCAGGGTGCTCATGCACTGCATGGCTAACACGTAGAAGATCATGAGAGAGACGCCGCTGGCCAGTGTATAGACCGGGCTGCCATCGTCCCGGCGGGCGGATTGCATACGTTGGTGAAGCGTCTGCGGATCAGCATCCTTTCCCCCTTCCACGCTGTATAAAGTAGCCATCGTTCCCACAAACACTTCCCGGGCGGCAAAAGAGGTGATCAGCGCTATGCCGATCTTCCAGTCATATCCCAATGGGCGAATAACAGGCTCGATCGTTTTACCCAGCAGACCGGCATAGGAGTTTTCCAGTAAGGCCGCCTGATGTTCCTTGTCCAGCTCTACGGCCTGTCCGGGATTTTGCCGGACCTGTTGCTCATAGCGGGCGGTGGCCTGCTTCATCCGGTCGCCCGGCCCGAAGGAGCTGAGCGCCCACAGGATCAGGCTGATGACAAGGATCACCTTACCGGCGTCCATAACGAAGATCTTCGCCTTATTGATCATGGTGACGACCACATTATTCCACCGGGGGGCCCGGTAGATGGGTAGTTCCAGGATAAAAAAACTTTTTTCCTTCAGGTTGATAAACCATTTGGCTACATAGGAGACGATCATCGCCATGACGAGGCCCAGCATATAAAGGCCCATCATGACCAGCCCCTGCAGGCTAAAGAAACCGAATACTTCTTTCCGGGGGATGACCAGCGCGATCAATATGGTATATACCGGCAGACGGGCGCTGCAGCTCATCAGGGGAGTGATCAGGATTGTCAGCAGGCGCTCCTTCCGGTTCTCGATATTCCGGGTGCTCATAATGGCCGGAACGGCGCAGGCAAATCCGCTGATCATCGGCATGACGCTCTTCCCGTTCAGTCCTACCTTCCGCATGAGCTTGTCGGTAAGAAAGCTGATACGGGCCATATAGCCGGTGTCTTCCAGGATCGTGATCAGGCCAAAGAGGATCATGATCTGGGGCACAAAGACGAGAATGCCGCTCAACCCCGCCAGCAGGCCGTTTACCAGCAGATTGCTCCACCAGGCTTCCGGCAGCATATGGCCCAGCCAGCCGCCCAGCCGTGAAAAGGTCCAGTCAATGGCATCCATGGGGAACTGAGCGATCCAGAAGACACTCTGGAACAGGAGGAACAGGACGCCGATAAGGATCACATAACCCCAGCGTCGATGGAGGAACAGGTTGTCCAGCTTCTCTGTAAAAAGGGTCTTCTGCAAGGGATCCGGCTCTGCTACCGTATGCTGCATGATCTGCCGGATACGCCCATAGCGTTGCATGATCTCGTCTGCCTGTATGCGGGTATGGTTAAAAGAATACCGGTGCTCTATATTTTCGATCTTTTCCTGAAGCGGCTTTTGGAAGTCAAAGTTCTCGTGGTTGATCAGGTAATGAATGGCGGTGTAGTCGCTGATCTCTTTCCCCGGGAACAGCTTTTTTATATCCTGTACGGCATCCGCCGCCAGGGCGTGGTTGCTGATAAAATCCCGGACCGGCGCCTGGTGAAGTTGCCGGGCCCTTAATTCAATGATTTTTTTCAGCTGAGGAAGGCCTTTGTTCTTGCGCGGGTTGACGGAGACTACCGGAATGCCCAGTTCCCGCTCTAACCCGTCCACATCGATCACGATCCCTTTTTGCTTGGCCAGGTCCATCATGGTCAGTGCAACGACCACCGGGATCTTCAGGTCGATGATCTGCGAGCAGAATAAAAGGTTTCTTTTCAGATTACTGGCATCCACCAGCAGCACGACCATATCTGCCTGTATGGGATCCTGACCTAAAAGCACTTTATAGGTCACCCATTCGTCGGCCCTTTTGGGATAAAGGCTATAAGTGCCGGGAAGGTCGATGATATTTACGGGCTGACCGGGCGCCAGCTCGCTCATGCCGGTTTTCTTGTCTACCGTGACGCCGGGAAAATTGCCCACTTTCTGGTTCAGACCGGTCAGGGCATTGAACAAGGAGCTTTTTCCACTATTGGGATTACCTACTAAAGCAATATGAAGACTCTTTTTTTTCAAACTGGTATGATCCCTTATTCGGACCGCTCAAGTCTGCAAAAGTAACCTCTTATCGGTGACGATGTTTACGAAATCGGGAGTTCCGGGGCCGCCGGCGTCTTTCAGAGTATTATTAACTTCCCGTTTTCATAAAGGGGAAGAACATCGGCGATATCGGGGGTCAGACAATACCGGATATCTTTTTCAAGACCGTAGTTGCTGAGACGCTGATAATGAGAGGCATTTTTACGCTTCATGAACTCATAAAGGTCCGTTTTCGCCTCCAGGAAGAGGGTTTCGGCAATCTGGGAGGAGTCACAATTAATATAAAAGTGCTGTTTTACCTTGTTGATAACGGCTCCGGCGAATAAAAGGTCTTCGATATTTACCCGGTCCTTCCAGGCGGCACAGCCAAGAACGACCGGCAGGTTCTGGGACGACAGGTACTGGCAGACGGCGTTCAGGTTGGGAAAGGAACCCGTTATGATCTGTCCCGCGCCCCTGTCCAGGGCCATATGCAATAACTTAGTGCCATTGGTGGTCGTAAGCACCAGGGTCTTTCCCCCGACAAATTCCCGGGGGTATTCGAAAGGAGAGTTGCCATGCTCTAATCCCTCCGCAATTTTCCCATCGCGTTCACCCGCAGTGATGCCATCGATCTGTTTGCCCAGCTCGATACATTTGGCAACGCTATCCACAGGGATTACGCATTTAGCCCCATTGTACAAGGCGGTGGCAATGGTAGAAGTGGCGCGAAGCACATCGATGATCACCACGATGGCATGATTCAGATCATATAAATGCAGGAGGGCAGGGGATAACGCCGTGTGTAAAACAGGTTTGGAATTTGTCATATCGGAATAATGGGCAAATTTAGGGCATCGGGTGCTTTTATTTATTCAAAATAAACTTCCATTTTTCCGATTCCGCATATTCCTTGATCACATTATTGCGAAGTTCCAACAAATTTTTCAGGTATCGGGTGAGGAAGAGCTGATTGGCCAGACGTCCCAGTTGACCATAAGGAGATTCAAAGCTAAAAACATCTATCAGGAGAGTGCCATTGTCGATGGCCTTGAAATGGTGTTCGTGCTTCAGGCTTTTAAAGTCTCCATTTATCATTTCGTCCGTAAAAGAAAGCGGGCGTTTCAGGACGGTAACCTTTGATTTCAGGATTCGGGTCTTCCACAAATGCCGCGCCTTCCAGGTCACCGTCTCGTCGAGTTCGATGAGGCCGCTGGTAGTACCCGCCACGGCTTCTTCAACCGTATGGGCCATTGACTTTCTGTGCAGATCGATGCTCCGGGAAAGGTCGAAGACCCTTTCTGCCGGAGCGGCGACAAAGGTTGTCAGGTGGATAATAGGCATGACCCCTAACAAGAAAAAATCATTCCAAGGTTCACGCTGCTCTGAAAAGAATGAATATTTAATTAAAAGGCAGCTTTATGACTTTGGCCAGGAGGAGCTTATCACGCACTTTGATATATATTTTTGTATCGATATGAGCAAAAACGGTGCTTACATAGCCCAGGCCGATGGCTTTACCCAGGGACGGTGACTGTGTTCCGGAGGTTACTTTCCCAATGATGGTGCCGGAGAAGTCCTTGATCTCATAATCGTGCCGGGGAATTCCTTTGTCGATCATTTCAAAACCAACCAGTTTTCGGGAGACGCCCTCTTTTTTTTGCTCCTCCAGGATGGAACTGGCGGTAAAATCCTTGGTGAACTTGGTGATCCAGCCCAGGCCAGCCTCCAGGGGGGAGGTCGTGTCGTCGATATCATTTCCGTAAAGGCAATAACCCATCTCGAGGCGCAGGGTATCCCTGGCTCCCAGGCCGATCGGCTTCAGACCGGCCGGGGTTCCTACTTCGAATATCTTATTCCAGATAATATCGGCCGCTCCGTCCTTATCTTCAAAATAGATTTCAATACCTCCTGCTCCGGTATAGCCAGTGGCGCTCACGATCACATTGTCGACCCCAGCGAACTTACCCTTTACAAACGTGTAATATTTCAGGTTGAGGATGTCAATATCGGTGAGAGACTGCATCAGTTTAGTCGCATTCGGTCCCTGTATAGCCAGCAGGCAGGTCTTATCGGAGATATTGTGCATCTCCGCTTGCTGGGTATTATGCCTGGAGATCCATTTCCAGTCTTTTTCAATATTGGAGGCATTCACCACCAGCATGTATGCCTTATTTTCTTCCAGGCAATAGACGATCAGGTCGTCCACAATGCCCCCCTTATCATTAGTAAGGGCGCTGTATTGGGCTTTTCCGGCCGTCAGTTTGGAAGCGTCATTCGTGGTGACACGCTGGATCAGGTCCAGGGCTTTTTCTCCTTTCACGATAAATTCACCCATATGACTTACATCGAAAATGCCGGCATTGGTGCGTACGGCCTGGTGTTCGTCATTGATGCCACTATAGCTGATGGGCATATTATAACCGGCGAACTCCGCCATTTTAGCGCCCAGACCGATATGCTTATCCGTGAAAGGAGTACTCTTCATGTAAGTGGTTTTGAGCGGCAAAAATAGAGGTTGGGAAGGAGACGGCCAAAAGGCGCCACTGGGCGCCTTGCCCGAAGGGCCATCATTAGATTTTTTTTTGGCCGGGTTACTTTTGGCAATAACCCGGCCAAAAAAAAAGGCCCCCCGACCATTGTCGGCAGGGCCCATGTTCCAACTTCAACCTACTGTTAAACGGCGGGCCTTCCGGCCCCACCGTTAAATACATTTTTTAGGGTCTGAACAGGGTTGATAGGAAAAAAGTAGAAGATTCCGATACCGCGCTTACAGCCGCGGTTCTTTTTACCCCGGCCGTATCCGTTGCCGGTTTGGGGCGAGCGGGTTCTGCAGGACGCTTGTAGCGATAGCCCCCATTGTCCGGAGCCGGCTTCTCCTGTTCTTTCCTCTCCGGCTGTTCCGGTTTCTCCTCCTGTTCACTGCGCTCGGGTCTCGCGTCTTCTTTACCTGTTTTTTTTCTGTCTGTTCTTACAAGCCCTTCGGCCGTCATCATATACTCGGTATTGCTGGTCCAGGAATAGGTCTTGCTTTCTTCTGAGTCCCATCCATCTGCATCCGACCCCCAGTCGTCATTGTTCCGGTTGTTCCACCGGATATGCCGGTTATTTACATTGATGCTGAACCAATTGTACTCGTCGACATTGCTGTTCACGAGGATGCGTTTTCCCACGGGGACGGATACATTGACCAGGACCTGCTGGTTACGGAATTTCTCACCCCGGAGAATGGCAAACCCTTCCGGCAGCGACAGGAGGCTGTCCGTCTGGCTGACTGTGAACCGGACCTGTCCGGCAAGCTCCCGGGCTATATGAGAGTTATTCCCATGGCTAAATTTTATCAGCTGCACATGGTAGTCGGAGTCGGGGCTTTTCAAAAGGTTCACCCTTACCGTATTGAGGAGGAGGCTATCTTCATTCAGGTTGTGGAAGAGCCGGTTCCTGTGCCAGTCGGTATCAAACCACCAGTCACCATCATAATAATCGTTTTTCCCTTCGATGGCTTTGACGATGAGTTTGCCATGTGTCGGCTGGGATAATTTAATATCTTCTTCCACATGCTGCCGGGACCGGAAATTATTGATTACCATACCGGCGAGGGCGATAAAGCAAAATAACCCGATGACCCATAACGTGGCGAAAGTATAACCCAGGTAATGGCTGCGGGAGCGGACTCCTGTGATCCGGCGGATCAGCCAGGTAAGAAGGGCGACAACGGGAATCACCAGGAACAGTACAAAACTTGTCCAGGCCAGGAAATTCTGCCAGACTCCCGACAAGATATAACCCTTGATCGTTAAGATGCCGTCTCCCTTAAAGACAAGACCTATCAGCACCATCATTAAGGAGAAGGCGATCAGGCCGGCGATGAAGAGGAAAAAGGCTTTGAACAGGACGCCGATCGCATGGCCGATGCCGCTGCCGGTCCTCCGGGCTGCGGGATAGGCTTCGGAAGCAAAAGTTTGTGAGCCTTGTTTAACCTGTTCGCCCACTTTTTGAAAACTTCCTTTCATCTCGTCTCCCATGTCCTTGGCCTTTTTTGAAAAGGCGGAAATATCATTTTTGATCGTATTCTTAATAGACTCCAGGTCTACTTTTTCGCCTCTCATTTCCAGTTTTTCAGAGGCCGTCACTGCTTCAGGCAGTATGATCCACAATACGATATAGGTGATGAAGAGAGTACCTCCGAATCCGCCGGTAAAAAATACGGGTCCGTCGAAATCAAACCAGGCGCTCCGGAAAATGGAAGTAATGACTCCCAGGATCAGCGGTAGGGCGAATAGGAGACGGGGAATCCATACCTCGATGTGAAAATAAGCGGCAAGCCCGCTGGCTACGCCCGCGATGACCCGGTCGTCAGAATTGCGGTACAGGCGTTTGCGTGCATTCTGGGGCAGGGATTTGTAAGGGAGGACCATCCAGAGAATGATATATAAGAGGAAGCCTGCACCCCAGCCAAAAGTGATCAGGACAAAAATGATCCGGACAATGGCCGGGTCTATGCGCAGGTAATTGGCCAGGCCTGCACATACGCCACCTAATATCTTATCGTTTTCAGCGCGATAGAGCCGGCGGGGCTCTTCTGCCGTATAGGGTTCGGAGCCTTGCTGCTGGGAGGAGCCCTGCGGGCCGCTGCTGCCGGCGCCGGTACCCGTACCTGTGTACCCGCTACTCTGATTGGTTGTACCTGCATTGGAAGCGCCGGGCATTTCCTCCTGTTCAAAGTCTTCCGGACGCCCCATGCTGGCGATAATATTGTTCACGTCCGCATCGGTGATACAGGTCGCACCCTTTTTCAGGGTTTCGGAGAACAGCTCCGCAAAGCGATTTTCAATATCACTGATGATCTCATCACGGCCTTCTTCGTTAGCAAAGTACCCGCGCAGGCTTTCTATGTATTGCTGCAGGATCTCATAGGCGGTCTCTTCAATAGGCACCACCCTGCTATGGAAGTTTATGTTGATGATCTTTTTCATTTGAGTTGTATTTGAAGGTTGAAATTTAGAAGCAGTTATTTTATCAATCCCTCGCTCTTATTGGTCAGAGCGTGGACGGCGTTGGCCAATTCGTTCCAAGTGGCTTCCAGCTCCCCATAAAAGGCCTCCCCTTTTGGTGTCAGGGAGAAATATTTGCGGGGTGGTCCGGAATTGCTCTCTACCCAGCGGTAAGTGAGCATATCGGCGTTCTTAAGCCGGGTTAATAAAGGGTAGAGGGTGCCCTCCAGTATGTTCAGGTTGGCGGCTTTCATTTCTTCCACGATATCCGATGGATAGGCCTCGCCACGCCTGATAACGGAGAGAATACAAAACTCCAGGATACCTTTTCGCATCTGGCTCTGGGTGTTCTCGATATTCATGCTCTTCTGTTTTGCGCTTTACCGGTCCTCCTGTTTCTTCTCCCTGCATTTCCTTCCGTTGGAGGATAAAGGGCTTAGCGGTGATTGAATCAACTTGACCAACCAAAGATAAGTATCTTTTTAGTACTATGCAACACAAAGTACTGTTTTAAGGAAGGTAATTTTCATAGGCTACTAATGTAGACTGAATGAAACTCAGTACAGGACTGCATTTCAGGGAAGACGGCTCAAAATAAAAGAAAAAAAAGATTGGACAAAGGGAAAAATGACCGGATAAGTGGACAGATAGTAAACAAAGGCAGGTCCGGATCCCTTAGTAGAAGCATGTAGGCAACGACAAAGAAATCCTGTACGTCTAGAATAAAATTAAAAAATGATTAAAATAATAGGCAAAAACCCCTAGTTTCGTTTTGTATTCTATACACAAACCAGATGACCCCCTAAAACAATGGTTCTCAAAAGGCTCAGCTATGGTGAAAAAACCACCATCTATCTAAAACTAGTCGCGTGCTTTGTAGCAGGTGCCTCCTGTGGATTTCTGTTCTGGCGCCTGGCAAGCATGTGATCCGTTTATTTTTTAAGCCCTATTTCCCGTAGGCGCTCATCCAGGTACTGCCCGGCGGTAGCATCAGGATAAGCTTTGGGATGGCTGGAATCAATGCAACCCGGCAGACCCGCGAGACTCATGGTACTCTTGGGATGCAAAAAGAAAGGAATGGAATACCGGGAAGTACCCCACAACTTCCTGGGAGGGTTCACCACCCGATGCGTAGTAGACTTCAGCTTATTATTGGTCAGTCTTTGCAGCATATCCCCCACATTGACAACGATCTGGTCAGGTAAAGAGGTGACGGGCACCCATTCATTTTGTTTGGACAGGATCTCCAGTCCATCGGCAGAAGCGCCTACCAGCAGCGTGATCAGGTTGATATCTTCATGTTGTTCTGCACGAATGGCCGAACGGGGTTCATGAGTGATAGGAGGATAATGGATCGCCCTCAAAATAGAATTTCCGTTGTGCACAAAGGGATCGAAATATTTCTCATCCAATCCTAAATAAAGGGCGATGGCCCGTAACAGAAGATTGCCGGAAGTTTCAAAGGAGCGGTAAGCCTTGAAGAAGACAGGAGAGAACGGCACTACTTCCGTAACCGTCACGTTGGCCGGATACTCCGACCGGATGGGATCCTCGTCCACCACCGTCTGGCCAAACTGGAAGAACTCTTTCAGGTCCGGCGCCTTACTGCCTTTGGCATGTTCTTTTCCAAAGGAAGTATATCCCCGCTGGCCGGCCAGTCCCGGGATCTCATATTTCTTTTTTACATCCGGGGGTAAGGAAAAGAATTCTGTGGCATTAGCATAAAGAGCCGTTATGGTTTCTTCCGTTATACCGTGATTTTTTACGGCGACAAACCCCACTTCTTCATAGGCTTTGCCCAGTTCGTCTACAAAAGATGCTTTTTTACCTGAATTGGCGGAAAAATCAGAAAGATCGACAACCGGAATAGCCATGGCAAATGTTTTATATGATCAATGAATTTTGTTATTAGCTTTAGACGCTGAATGCGTCTGTCCTAACCGAGCAACGCGAAGGTTACGAACGAGGGCTGAACATTGTTCAGACCGAAGTTCTACCGACATTGGACGTTTGCCGGATATTTGCTAATTTTTAAAAGCAAATATCCGGCACATTATTATTAGTAAAAGTAAAAAATTTTGGTACAAAACAGTGGAGCTTTTCCGTTTTTGACAGGTTTAATGTTCATCTTATACCTTATGGGCTGCTCTCCCGGGTATAATCATGCGATCACCGGCTATAAATCCCTGCCGGATACCACCGGCAGGCCTGACTATAGCCAACTGGCAACCTGGGCCGCCCATCCGGATAAGCGAGATCCCTCGGACAGCATTCCGACCCCTCTGCTGGCCGGCGCCCTAAAAGATTCCTCCGTAGATGTTTTCTTTTTGCATCCTACCACCCTGGTGGCTGCCAAAGACACCGAATGGAACGCCCATATCGATGATCCGGCCCTCAACGCCCGCACAGATAATACCACTATTTTATTCCAGGCCAGCGCTTTTAACGAATGCCGGGTGTTTGCTCCCCGGTATCGCCAGGCCCATCTGCGCGCCTACTATACGACGGATACAGCTTCTGCGAGGAAGGCACTGGACCTGGCCTATGAAGATCTTCGGACGGCTTTTCAGTATTACCTGGACCATTATAACCGGGGAAGGCCCATCATTATTGCATCACATAGCCAGGGGACGACCCATGCAGAACGATTATTGAAGGAGTTCTTTGAAAATAAGCCACTTAAGAACCAATTGGTAGCCGCCTATATCATCGGTATGGCCATCCCCCGGGATTATTTTTCCGGATTGACCCCTTGCCGGGATTCCACGGCCACCGGCTGCCTGGTCGGATGGAGGACTTTTAAGGAGGGATACGAACCGCCGTATGTGGTGAAGGAAAACAGCAGTTCCTGGGTGGTCAATCCTTTAACCTGGACCCTGGCAGAAGAGCCCGCTTCCCGGAATTTGAACAAGGGAGGGATCCTCACCCGCTTCAATGATCTTGTACCCCGGGTAACGGACGCCCGGATCCATGACGGGATTTTATGGGTGCACCGGCCACATTTTCCCGGCAGCTTTTTACTGCAGACTAAAAACTATCATATCGGGGACATCAACCTGTTCTATCTGAATATCCGGGAGAATATCCGCACCAGGATAAGCTCCTTTAAAACACGTTCATCCGCGTCAGCTCCTGCTTTTCCCCGGCCGTGACCTCCACAAGGGCATAACGCTTTACCTGGTTGATCAGCGTTTCATCCAGCAGGTTAACGACATTTTTATAGCTGGCCCCGGGCGAAGGCTTAAGCAGCAGCATCATTTCTTTTCTTCCTCCTTCCGGGGGAACGTAGTTCCCCGGCCGAAGGCCCAACATTAGAGGTTGAATGGGGCATGCGGCATTTTTGCTGAGAAGCATGGCCCATTCAACTGGAACGGTCCATGGCAGCCTGTTTTTCCCGTATGATATCTCCGATCCCCCCGGTCATGTTATAACCGGTAATACCGAATGTACCTTCTTTCAGCGCCTGCCCGATGTCGCCGTGATAATAAAAGACTTTGTTATCGCTGAGCGCCACCAGCGTAAGCACGGCTTTCCCGCCAATCTGGCTGCTGTCTCCTTTAGCCGGCATGTTCAGGACCGTGACATGAGCCCTTGACCAGGTCGTCGTGAGAATAAAAAAAGTGATCAGCAAAAATCCCAGGTCCACCATCGGAGTAAGATCCACCAGGGTAGACAATTTCTTACTGCGGCGCCCTCCTGGTTTGCGGGAGCGGCCGGCCTGAATAGTCAGCTCTGCCATAAATAGTGTTTGAGAATAAGACGCCGGAGCGGCGTCTTTCCATAAGAAAGAGGGGTTCTACGGTGAAAAGCAGAGGGGGGTGGAAAAAAGCAAACGTCCCGGAGCCTCCGGGACGTTGTAAAATAGTTAGGATCAGGTAGGAAGGCCGTGGCGTCTTAAAACTCCGCGCTCTTGGGGGTTCTCGGGAAAGCGATCACATCCCGGATATTCGTCATGCCCGTAACAAATAACATCATACGCTCGAAACCCAGGCCAAAACCAGCATGAGGCACGGCGCCAAAGCGGCGGGTATCGAGATACCACCACATTTCCTCCACCGGGATATTCATTTCCTTCATCCTCGTTTCCAGATTTTCCAACCGCTCCTCTCTTTGCGAACCGCCAACGATCTCGCCGATTCCCGGGACCAGGATATCCATGGCGGCCACCGTCTTCCCATCGTCATTCTGGCGCATATAAAAGGCCTTGATCTCCCTGGGATAACCCGTCACGATCACCGGCTTCTTAAAATGTTTTTCCACGAGATAGCGTTCGTGTTCACTTTGCATATCGATGCCCCATTTCACATCATACTGGAATTTTTTCTTTTTATAAGCAGGCGACTGTAAAAGAATATCGATCGCTTCCGTATAACTGATCCGCTCGAACTGGTTGTTCACGACAAATTCCAGCTTTTCGATCAACCCCATTTCACTGCGCTCTGCCTGTGGCTTTTGCTTTTCTTCTTCCGCCAGCCTTTGTGCAAGGAATTCCAGGTCTTCCCGGTTATGTTCCATGACATATCGGATCAGGTAACGGATAAATGCTTCCGCCAGGTTCATATTGTCCTCCAGGTCATAAAAAGCCATTTCCGGCTCTATCATCCAGAATTCGGCAAGATGCCGGGCCGTATTGGAGTTCTCTGCCCGGAAAGTAGGCCCGAAGGTGTAGACATCGCTGAATGCCATGGCGCCTAATTCTCCTTCCAGCTGCCCGCTCACGGTCAGATTGGTCGCGCGACCGAAAAAGTCTTCCCGGAAATCGACCGATCCGTTTTCATTGCGGGGCGTTTGCTCAAAAGGCAGGGTTGTCACCCGGAATGTTTCCCCGGCGCCCTCTGCATCGGAAGCCGTGATAATGGGCGTATGGAGATAAACGAACCCCTTGTCGTTGAAAAATTGATGGATGGCAAAAGCCAGGGCATGACGCACCCGGAAGATCGCCCCGAAGGTATTGGTGCGAAAGCGAAGATGGGCGATCTCCCGCAGGTATTCCAGGCTGGGCCGGTTCTTTAATTGTAAAGGGTATTTCTCCGGATTGCATTCTCCCAGGATTTCAACGGAACGGGCCTTCACTTCTACTGCCTGCCCCTTACCCTGGGATGCAATCAGCGTTCCGATTACTTTCAAAGAGGCGCCCGTATTGATCCTTTTCAGAAAATCCTCATCATAAGAGCCCAACTCTACGACAACCTGCAGATTATTGTTGGTCGAGCCGTCATTCAGAGCTATGAACTGATTGTTGCGAAAGGTCCGCACCCAACCCATTACTGTTACTTCCTGGTTTTCCGGCGTAGTGGCCAGCAATTCTTTCACTTTGACTCTTGTGTTGAACATGATATGTTATACTTACTTAATTAAGATGTTTCTGTCAAATCGTGTTATTATCTTAGATTATATTTGGTCGCCAAAGATAAAGCAAGCGTCGGGAATTGTGCAGCAGGTTGCTGCACAAATTGAATCTGCCACCGAAGATGAGGGAAATTAGTCGAATCCAGCGTATCGGAGTAGGTCGGTTATCAAGGGTGCAGAAATAAAAAGGGCAGTTATTCTAAGGGGAATTGTTAAAATAATAGCGCTTTCGAAGCTAAAAACAGCTTGAATACCAGCGGTTTTTAAAAATTTTTTTTGATTTTTGCGTTTTTATACTAAAATTGCAGTGGAATTAAGCTGATCAGTTTTCTTATCCAATGCTCACAGCTCATCAGTTTTAGTCGTTCCGTTCATCATAATAATCTAAAATTCATTTCAAACATTTTCAATTAAACAGGCTGACTGTTTGAGAATGGTGTTCAACTCTCAAGTTATCTTTTATGTACGATATTCTCCAATTGAACGACATGCTCGTTCCAGAACTCCTCGATATTGCTGAGCAGTTAAAGATCTCCGGCGCCAAGAAACTGGACAAACAGGAACTCATCTACAAAATCCTCGATAAACAAGCGGTTGTAGCTAGCGAAGCTAAAACCGACGCAACCGATGACAAGCCCAAACGCAAACGCATCATAAAGACTTCCACCGCCAACAGCACCGAAGAAGCGATCGTCGAGAGTGTGGAAGAAAAACCTAAAAAGGCGGAAGTAAAAAAAGAGACCCGCAAAAAAGAAGAAAAGCCCGCCATTCTTAAGAAAGTACGGAAAAAAGACGAAGAACCTGAAGAAGAAGCGGTGCCTGTCGCTGCTCCCCCCGTTGCAAAAGCAGCTCCGGCAAAACCTCAGCCCGTATTGGACCGGAATGAAAGGAACGATAGAAATGAGCGCAATGAGAATAGAGATAATAGAAATGACCGGAATGACAGGAATGACCGCCGCGATGAAGAGCCCGACGAGGAAGAAGACGAATCACAGCCGACACAAGAAGAACATGAAGGCCCTGAATCTAATACGGAAATAAACAGATCTGCAGAGTCACAGGCCGGCAGAATGTACCCCCAGCGGAGAAATGAGGTTTTTAATATTGAATTTGACGGGGTGATCCAGGCGGAAGGCGTATTGGAAATGATGCCTGATGGATACGGTTTCTTACGCAGCAGCGATTATAACTACCTGTCCTCTCCCGATGATATTTACGTTTCTCCCTCACAGATCAAATTATTTGGGCTGAAAACCGGAGATACCGTTCACGGAGCCGTCCGTCCTCCCAAAGAAGGAGAAAAGTATTTTGCCTTATTAAAGGTAGAGACGATCAATAGCAAAGGTCCTGAAGAAGTCCGCGACCGCGTGCCCTTCGATTATCTGACGCCGTTGTTCCCCTTTGAAAAGTTAAATCTGTTCACGACGCCAAGCGACTATTCCACCCGCATCATTGACCTGTTCACCCCCATCGGGAAAGGACAGCGCGGATTGATCGTGGCCCAGCCCAAGACGGGTAAGACCATGTTGCTGAAAGCCGTGGCCAACGCCATCGCCGCCAACCACCCCGAATGTTACCTGATGATCGTACTGGTGGATGAACGTCCTGAGGAAGTAACGGATATGGAACGTAGCGTAAGAGCAGAAGTGATCGCCTCCACCTTCGATGAACCCGCAGAAAAACACGTTAAAGTTTCAACGATCGCCTTACAAAAAGCGAAAAGACTGGTAGAATGCGGACACGATGTGGTGATCCTGTTAGACTCCATCACCCGTCTGGCCCGCGCCCATAATACCGTGGCCCCCGCTTCCGGTAAAGTATTATCCGGTGGTGTGGAAGCCAATGCCATGCAAAAGCCCAAACAATTTTTCGGCGCCGCCCGTAAGATCGAAAATGGCGGATCCTTAACGATCCTGGCTACCGCCCTGATCGATACAGGCTCCAAAATGGATGAAGTGATCTTCGAAGAATTCAAAGGAACCGGTAACATGGAATTGCAACTGGATCGCCGCCTGGCCAACAGGCGCGTTTATCCCGCAATAGACCTTGTCTCCTCTTCCACCCGCCGGGATGACCTCCTGCTGGAAAGAGAAGTATTACAACGAATGAACCTCTTGCGCGTTTACCTGAACGATATGAATCCGGAAGAAGCCATGAATGAATTGCTGAAACGCATGCGCGGAACAAAAAGCAATGAAGAATTCCTGGCAAGCATGAATAGCTGATTCCTCCCCTCTCGCAAAAGGGTATCTAT
Source organism: Puia sp. (assembly GCA_036394375.1). Taxonomy (GTDB): domain Bacteria; phylum Bacteroidota; class Bacteroidia; order Chitinophagales; family Chitinophagaceae; genus Puia. The sequence goes on along the minus strand of DASWFF010000132.1, from coordinate 170,755 downwards.
ATTTTTTAAAAGCCTGTAAAACATTGTGTTTACAGGCTTTTTGCATGATAGGGGTGTCAATTCGGTTTGCTTTTCGGACAAAAGGGAACAAGGGTTCATCTGGACTACGAGTTCATTTGTGAGTTCGAATTTTGGTTTAAAAGCCATAAAAAATGCGAGAAAGGGACGGAAAAGACGTAAAATTTTTCAGATAGGAAGTAGTTAATTCTGATCTTATGAACCTCCTGATGCTCTCCTGAAGACAATTGTATAAATAAAAAAAGCCCGAAAATGCACTAAGAAGGATACCCTTCAACGGCTTGAAGCCGACCTTCTTGCACTGCTGGCGTTTCAAGGATAGTAATCCTTGGAGAGTAAGGACGGTTCTTACTCAAGTCGTTATCTATTAACATTTTATAGAAGTTCGATCAGCTTAGCACATAAAGTGCCTGGCTAATTTTATAACGGTAAAATGTTGAGCTATCTAAATAAAATTCGCATCTACGCAAGGTGTTCCAAAACGCATGACAAAACAATGAGCCAAAACAAAACTTCCTTACCTATAAAATATATTTCAACGCTGGCTGTAGCAGCATTTTTTTGCGTATTAGCTTCATCTGCACAGATGCGAAAAATATACTTAAATACAGATCAAACATCCAATGATCTTTGTAAATTAAGTTTCTATTCTCCATCCCAAGGTTTTGTAGCATTTTCAAGTTGGATTGGGTTTACAACCGATAGCGGCAGAACATTTGCCCAAAAAACCATTACACCCAGCAATGTAGATTATAACGGCTATAGTGTAAACCTAACGTTTGGGTTTGGCATTATGGGCATAAAGTCTTTCGACCAGAATACGCTTATCGTATACGGGGATTACGGTTCCATACCTGCCATCCTTTATTCCGTGGATGGAGGCAATACCTTCAAACTGATATTTCAATCCCAGATCAACCCATCACAAGTGTCCTTAACAAATGGGGTGGCCGACATGGGTTTTGCCCCAAGCTCCAATACTGGTTTCGCGGTTGATGAAGACCGCATTTTAAAAACCACTGACAAAGGTTTAACCTGGTCCATTATAAGCACCAGTTTAAGCAGCTATTATAATTATGTGCAAGCATTGGATGTAAACAATGTATTTGCTGGTACCACTTATTATAATGCCACTAGTAAATTGCAAAAAACAACAAATGGCGGCAGCAGCTGGCAAACAGTAACCTTACCAGCCCCCACCAACAATGCTAAACTTACTGCTGTTTATTTTTTAAATGCAAGTGCCGGCTGGATACTTATGGTAGATAATGGCACTGGTTATTTTTATAAAACAACCGATGGCGGCAGCAGTTGGATCCTATTGAACAATGTACAAGCCAACCCTTTCCCTGCTGCCAAAATGAAATTTATTGACAACAATACTGGTTTTGCGGTAAATGGCCAAAACACGGTTTATAAAACAAGTAATGGCGGAACGGTATGGGAGCCTTTGCAGCGGGACAATAACCTTACCTATTCTGGTCTTTCTACCAATGACATTCAGTTAATGGGTAGCAACCTGGTATGGGCGGGTTGGGCAAGGCTTAAGATGTTGGAACTAAGTACCAATGCCGGCGGTACCCCATTGCCCAAATCCTATCTTTATATAGATACTACTGGCCTTGGCGCAACAGGCAATGTAAACCTGACCAATTATTCTGCAACCGGTTATAGCTATAAATGGTTTTTGAATGGTGTACAGATAAGTACGGCTTACAATAGCTCGTATGTTCACAATCCAAACAGGCTGAAGGATACAGTAACATTGGTTGTTTCCAATGGTACAAATAACGATACTGCTACTTCGTACGCCTATTTTAATCCGCCGGCATTGCCTGTACCCCCTCCGACTATTACTTCCTTTTCTCCCTCGTCAGGCAGTACTGGGGACGTTATAACCATAACTGGTACCAATTTTTATGTAAATGGAACAGTTCCAACCGTTACTATTGGCGGCGTACCAGTTAGTACGGTGTATGTGTATTCATCCACTTTGCTTAATGTTATAGTAGGTGCAGGCGCCTCCGGAAATATTAAAGTAACTACATCTGGCGGTAGTGCCACGGTTGGTACGTTTACCTATATTCCTCCGCCAATCATTGACTCTTTCAACCCTACTTCAGCTACCTTAGGGGATATTGTAACAATCAATGGGCGCAATTTTACCGGTGCAACTACTGTTAAGTTTGGAGATACTACCGTTACATCCTTTACGGTAGTTTCAGACACTGTAATCAAAGCCACTGTTTGGCTGGGCGCATCCGGCACGGTAAAAGTTACTCGACCATCTGGTACCGGACAGGCTATCGGCTTCAATTTTATTCCGCCTCCGCCGCCCGTTATCAGTACCTTATCTTCTTTTACTGGTACGCCTGGTACGCTGGTAAAAATATCCGGAACCCATTTTTATGGGACCATTTCTGTAAAGTTTGGCGGCACGGATGCCAATTCGTTTACCGTTGTTTCTGACAATGAAATTGATGCCGTGGTAGGTTTTAGCGTATCTGGAAATGTGTTGGTAACTACTTTGTTCGGCAGCGGTAGCATTGGGGGTTTTGCCATTCTTCCGCCACCAACTATTAGTTCCTTTTCTCCAACAAGTGGATCAATAGGAACTACGGTTACCATTACAGGTACCAATTTCAGCCCGGTTGCTTCTCAAAACATCGTATATTTTGGCAGTGTAAGGGGGATTGTTGCCACAGCAACAGCCACACAACTTACTGTTCAGGTGCCTTATGGCGCCAATTTTCAACCTATTTCGGTAACCGTTAAAAATTTGACGGCCTATTCTTTACAACCATTTAATGTAACATCCATTGGCGCTATCAGGACTCTGACCGACAGTTCATTTAATTCAAAAGAGGACTTCCCCTCAGATGGCTACCAAAAAGGCAATATTGCGATTGCAGATTTTGATGGGGATGGAAAGCCTGATCTGGCAAACAGTATGGGTCTCGGTACCAACATCAGCGTTTTAAGAAATTTATGCTCGCCGGGAATAATTTCATTTGACACGCTGATCAACCTTACAACCCAATATTTCCCTGTACATGTAACTGCGAGCGATGTAGATGGTGATGGAAAACTGGATTTAGTTGTAGCCGGTAGCGACATTTCAGTTTTCAAAAATACAAGTAGTGGTATTGGTCAGATATCTTTTGCCAAAGCAGTATATGTAAAAGAAGGCCCCAATCTCGGAAATGTGGTGATGGGTGATTTGAACGGCGATGGCAAGCCAGATATGGTGATTGTGAACGTAGGCAACAACTCAGTTGATGTTTTTGGCAATATCAGTACTCCGGATACGATTGCTTTTGCAGCGCCGGTCAACATATCATTTGGGAGCAATAGTCTGTCGGGCGGTGTGGCAATTGGCGATTTGGACGGCGATGGAAAACCCGACATTTCAGTGGTGCAGTATTATTCAGGCCTGGTAGTGTTGCGTAATACCGGAATCAATGGCAGCCTGTCATTTGCGCCATCACCTGCATTCATATTGGGCCCTACCGCCGGTAGCGGATCACTTCCCACCAGTGTATCAATCGGTGATTTAGATGGGGATGGGAAGCCAGACCTTGCCGTAGGCCTATCCTACAATAATGCATTTACCATATTGAGAAATAGCAGTACAATCGGAAATCTTTCTTTTGATGCGCATCTTGATTTCAGCTCAGGGGATAATTATACAAGAAATGTTTCGATAGAGGATTTAGACGGGGATGGGAAAGCCGACCTTACGCTTGAAAGCTCTGGGAAGGATGCTGTTTGGGTATATAAAAACGTCAGCACTGCGGGCAATATAGCTTTTACTACCAAACTGCAATACGCCACAACACCTTTTCCGATTTCGGCTGGAACTGGCGATCTTGATCTGGATGGCAAACCTGATATTTTTACCAATAACAATGCTTTCGTTTTCGCCGTTTCTGTATTACGGAATAAATCCATTGTGAGCACATTGCCAGTTATTGCTGATACCAACTACAAAATACAAGTGGTAAATAATACCTGCCAAAATAAAAATGATGGCAAAATTATTGTAACCCTTGCTCAAGACCTGGGCTATAACATTAAAATAACAGCAGCTGGTTTTGCAGACAGTTCTCATTTTACCGGCAAAAGTTACGAACGGGACAACTTACCGGCGGGCGTTTATCAGGTATGTTTTACCATCGATAATCTGCCGGGCTATCAGCAATATTTTACGGTGAATATAACGCAGCCAAAAGATTTGTCGGTATTTTCAGTGATAGCACCCAGGGGCGGATTGTTGACAGTTACCCTGGATGGGAGCAATGTATATACTATTAATTTCAATGGCACTAGCTTTCAAACGAGTGCGTCCAATATTACATTACCCTTGCAAGCAGGCCCCAATACCATTTCTGTGCAAACACCGTTGGCCTGCCAAGGCACGATTACCAGGACATTCTTTATACCGACTGATTCAACCGGTATAAAATTGATCCCTAACCCGGCAGCTACGATGGCTAACTTGTATTTACCCGGCACTGATACGCAGGTTCAGATTGAAGTGCTGAGCTTAGATGGGAAAAAAGTGGAATGGCCGCGCACATATACCGTTGGAACAGATAGATCTGTGCAATTGAACGTGTCCCATTATACAAATGGCCTTTATTTGGTGCATGTACAAGGCGCGACATTGAATGCATCCATAAAACTCATAAAAGCATACTAGGCTAAAATTAATGAACCCGGGCTGCTTTCATGCGATTTTAATACGTAAGATTATTTCAAAACAAAACAAATGAAAAAACCGGTCTATATAACCATTGCTTGTTTTATTTTTATCACAGCCTGTAGCAAAGGCGGTGGTGGCAGTAATGGGAATCCGCCAACCACTGTGCCGTCGCCGGTAGCGTCCACATTAACTTCACCACTGAACAATACGGCCTGTTTAAGCGGTGCACCTGTAGATGCGAACAACGCTACCATCACTTTTTCCTGGCAGGCTGCTACTAATGCTGAAACCTATGATCTTGTCGTGAAAAACCTGATCAGCGCTCAACAAACTACGTATCCCGTATCCGCTACAACCAAAGACATTGTCCTTAGCAAAACCCAACCTTATTCCTGGTATGTGGTGTCCAAATCAAGCAAAACAACCACTACAGCGCAAAGCGCCGTATGGAAATTTTATGTAGCCGGCAACCCCACCAGTAGTTATGCCCCTTTTCCTGCTATCATTATTGCTCCCTCGGCAAATGCCGTTATAGGTTCAGGGGGAGCAGGCCAAGTGAATGTTGTGCTTCAGTGGGATGCAACGGACATTGATAATGATATCGTCTCTTATGCCATTTTTTTAGACAACAAAGATGCATCAACCAAAATAATTCCATCGATAGTAGCCAAAACTACATCTATTTCTTTGGCATCTGGAAAAACCTACTACTGGCGTGTAGTAACTACTGATGGCGCCGGGAACAGTGCCGATTCTGGCATCTATTCTTTTACCATCCAGTAAAAAAAATAATAGCTTGCAATGATTACGTCTATTTCCTTTTACTACGAATCAAAAGGTTTCAGGTTTGAATCCTGACGATTTTAGACTTAAAATCAATCTGTTTCAAATATTTAACTGATAACTGCTTTTGTATTGCACCCACAAGCAATAAGGAACGATCAAAACCATGGTGGAAATTCTGGTAATAGATATGTCAACCTTGCTTAATCCAAAACGGCGCCTAAAGTGCTTTAAATATCCCGGCAGATTTTTTTCAAGAAATATTTCCTCATCAAGAAGTCTCCATACAATTACAACCATAATCGGAATGACCGTGAGCAATCCCGACTTCGATAGTTGCCGACGCAAAAGAGTTTTCTTTGAACACGAAAAATACGATGAGGAGCCCGAGCGCAACAAGGAAATCTCCTGCTACAATTAGATACACTGGCACCATTCTAAGAGTTTCGGATCTCTTTTTATCAGGTAGAGGGTGATAGCCAGCACCGGGAATAAAAACACAGCCAGAAAGATCCAAGCTTCCCGGTAATCGAGGGTCCACGCGGGAAGGAACAGTGACGTTGCCAGAGCGATAATAAGGAATAGCAGTCCACCGAATGCTTTTTTATTCAGGCCTTTCATCTTTTTTTACCCTGTATTTATGTAATATTAATTAAGCCGGGGTTGGATAGAACTAAAGTATCGAAAATTCGAGAGAAAATCAATAGATACCCCCCTTAACGGGATCGGCTAGTCCCGTGGGAGCCTAAACATAGCCTATAAAATGCCAAATTTGCCAACTGACCACTATTTTTTAAAAAATCCGACCGTTTTGCGTGGCTAAATCGTCAAAAGATAAACACAAACAAAATGAAAAATCTAAAAGACAAAGTAGCCGTCGTATTCGCCGCATCGGGAGAAATTGCAGGAGCAGTTGCCCGGTCATTTTCCCAACATGGGGCGAAGCTGTATGTCACCGGCCGCAACCTGAATGCTGTAAAAGCTTTGGCCGAAGAGATCAAAGCGGGTGGCGGACGCGCGGAAGCGGCCAAAGTGGACGCGCTCAACGAGACCGAAATAGACAACTATTTACAAAAGGTCATCGCGGACAACGGGAAATTGGATGTGGTATTCAATGGTATCGGGATGAGCTATAGTGACGCGGGTGCCGGCACACCAACTTTGATGGTTCCTCTCGAGCTGTTCCTGCACCCCTTTCAGGAGATCTGCGGCTCGCAATTCCTTACTTCGAAGGCAGCGGCGAAATATATGATACAAACTGGAACCGAGGGGACTATCCTACTGCTCACACCCGCCTTATCAAGAAGCAAAATTCCCAATATGGCAGCGATCACAGCCTCCTCTGCAGCTATAGAAGGCCTAACCAGGGTGATGGCTGCTGAGTTTGGAGGGCAGGGCATCAAGGTGATCTGTATTTGCCCTAACGCCATACTAGAGACAAGTAAGATCTCAGGGGCGATCACTTCCACTGCAAAACACCTGGGAGTTTCCCCGGAACAGGTGGCCTCACAGTACACAAAATTCGACATATTGACAGGACCGACATTGCAGCAGGTGGGTGAAACAGCGGCCTTCCTTGCCTCTGAAACCGGGGTTGCATTCAACAGCCATATTGTCGATGTAGATTGCGGAAAATTAAACATATTATAATATATTAGGGGTTGCAGCCTTCCGGAAGAAGGTGCAACCCCTAATTTGTAATTCAGTAATAAATTGGATAAATGGAAAGAGAAGAGATCCTCAAAAAAGCATTGGCCGGTGATATCAACTCATTTCAAACACTGTTTGCCGAATTTCAAAACCAGTTGAAATCATACCTTTACCGTCTACTTACCGATCGAAATGATGTAGATGACCTGACACATGATACCTTCATCAGGGCATTTGACAAAATATCAACCTTTAACCAGGATTCTTCCCTCAAAACCTGGGTATTCAAAATAGCAACCAACCTTGCTTATGATCATTTAAGGAAATTAAAAAGATGGCCGGCTGATGCCCAGGATCAGGGGGCGGACTTAGCGATAGGTTCGGAGGACGTCAAGAAAGCATTCTGGATAGTCCACGATACCTCGAATACAGGAGCCTATGAGATGAAAGAGCATATCGATTTTTGTTTCACCTGCATTTCAAAAACCTTACCCATAGAAAACCAGGTAGCGCTGATTTTAAAAGATATTTACGATTTTCAAATCAAAGAAATTTGCCTCATTCTGGAGAAGACGGAAGGAGTGATAAAACACTTGTTGAATGATGCCAGAAATATTATGACGGGTATTTTTGAAAACAGGTGCGCCCTGATAAACAAGAATGGCGTCTGCCATCAATGCAGCCATATAAACGGAATATTTAATCCCAAACAAAATCAGCAAGAGGAGCTAATGAAACTGGAATTGGTAAAAGGATCAAAAAAATTTAACAGAGCGGAACTTTTTACAATGAGGACGATATTGGTAAAAGCCATTGACCCCCTGCATAGTTCGGGTACCGACATGCAAGATATTATTATGAGATGCGTCAGGACGGCAATCGGTGAAAGAAGCGATTTTTTTGACTCGAACCAGGGTAAAGCAGACTAAAATATATTGGCCAATCGTCTAAGGTCAAAAAAAATAGTCCGAAAGTTGTCCCCTCTCCCTGCCCCTCTTCAAGGGCTAAGGGACCAATGCGTCGATCTTTTTAGCCAGCTTCCTGTCCCTATCGGTGACAATATCCCCTGCATCATGGGTAGATAGCCATATTTCAACCTGGTTATAGACGTTGGTCCATAGAGGATGGTGATCCATCTTCTCCGCTTCCAGCGCTACACGGGTCATAAAGCCAAAAGCTTCAGAGAAATTTTTAAAACCGAATTTCCGGTAGAGCGTATTATTCTTTTCTTCCCACATAAAAATAGTTTTTGGGTTTAGAAGATCAAATGTCCTTTATTCCTGATCTTATCCTGCACCAACTCCATCACCAATTGTACTCCGGGGATAGCTTTGACGGAATTGATCAGGTCCTTTAGCTTCTCGTCCGTCACCAGGTCCCCTTTGAGCAACCATAAAAAATCGAGGTGCTTGAATTCGGGAAGCAGGTACTCTCCGTCAAATTGGTTGTTGTAAAGAAAATGCTGGAGAGAGTTATTGGCCTCACTATATTGATAGACCCCGAAAAAATACCTCCGTTGCTTTTTGGTCAACTGGATCTCGATATCATTATTGATGCGAAAATCAAATCGCAGCCGGTTATTCAATTGCCAGCAGAACTGATAATCCTTTACCGGCGCGACAACGCCCAGCAACCGGGTATCTTCGAAAAATTCCCCCGTCAGATCATCGATATTTAACTTCAGCTTCATGGCTCCATCCCGTAACCGGAAAAAGATTTATTGATTAAAAAACGCCACGGGCGTTTTGCCCGAAGGGCCATCATTAGACCTTTGCGGGAGACGGGTTATTTTTCCCGGAACCCGTCTCCCGCAAATTAAAATTGTACAGGCGTTTCCAGAACCTCACTTCCCCGACGGTATTTCACCGTCGTGACATCCCCCTTTTTAAACTTTGACAAGGCTTCCATGTATTTTTCCATCGAAGGCACCGGGAAACTTCCCAGTTGCACGATCACGTCCCCGGACTTTAACCCGGCTTTTTGCGCAGGCCTTCCTTCACTGATCCCATCCGCCCGCACCCCGGTTCCGCTGAAAGTATAATCCGGCATGATCCCCAGCGTCACGGTGAAATGAGGAGCATCCATCAAGGTCTCACGGGTGGTTGCGAACGCGATCCTGCCCTTGCTGTTCATCTTTTCCACGATCCCGTAAATGTATTTCAGGACCTGTAACTCCCCGGGATAGTTGATCTTGTCTTCATCATCTGTCGGTTTATGATAATCGCTGTGGATACCCGTAAAGAAAAAGAGTACGGGAATACCCTTGCGGTAAAAAGAAGTGTGATCGCTGGGGCCCACTCCGCTACTGTCATATTGCAGGGTGAAATACTTTTTGTTGCCGGCATTATTGAGGGCTTCCTCCCAGGCCGGAGAAGTCCCATAACCGCCGATGATCAGCGTATGCGTACTGTCCCTCAACCGGCCGATCATGTCCAGGTTGATCATGTAGTTCACCTTCTGCAGGTCGATAGTCGGGTGTTCCACAAAATATTTAGACCCGAAAAGCCCCAGCTCTTCCCCGGAAAAGGCGATAAAAAGATAATTATTGCTTTTGGAACGGGACTCTTTCAATAGACGGGCCAGTTCAATGGTCGCGGCTACCCCGCTGGCGTTATCATCCGCCCCGTTATGGATCTGTCGCTCACTTCCCCGGTACAGGGAATTGCTGTCCTCTCCGTAGCCCAGATGGTCGTAATGGGCCCCGATGACTACCGTATTCGGGGCTCCATTGTCCAGGTACCCTACCACATTACGACCCGTCCGCTTTTTCTCAATGAAACCCACTTTTATTTTTATATCCAGGGAAGCCGACTCGTCTTTCAGGTATTTCCTTTTTACTTCCCTTGTTATATAAAGGATGGGGATGACTGCCGGCTCCGGCCTGTCCTTCCGGTCGTAGGAGAGGTTGTCCGCTATTTTTGAGGTATTATAGAGGATCAGGGCATTGGCTCCTTTTTTTGAATAATCCTTTGCTTTGGCCCGGATGGCGGCCCCAAGGTCGAAATGAGGATTGCCCTGGCTTGCGTCCATCAGGTCTTTCAGATCCAGGAACCAGGGCTCTCCACTCTCCTGCAGGGCAATAGCAGGCGAACCGGCGGCTGTTCCCGCAGCGCTGATGGTCAGCGGGAAATATTCCTTATTCAGGACAAACTCCCGGTCATTGACGGAAAAATAGGAATCCGGGCTTATCAGTCTCCCTTCATTGACCTCAAAAGCCTGTAACCAGCCATTATTATCCCCCCTGGGCTGCAGGCCCGTCCTGGAGAACTCGATACTTATATATTCTCCTGCCAGTTTCTCACCCGGAGAACCCGTCCTCCTACCCTCCAGCTTGTCATCGGCCAGGTAACGGATATGGGCCTCCAGGTTGGCAAGGGTGACTTTATCGGCTTTTTTAGCTTTTTGTGCGAAGGAGGGTAAAAAGGGTATGACCAGGATAAGCGCAACGATCTTGAGACGAAGGATCATATAAATCGGTTTAACAGAATGATCTTTACACACAAAGGTATACCTGGCAAGGGCTATTCCAAAAGAAAGCGCCAAAATTTTACCCCCAGGACAAGCGAGGGACGAATAAAACCCGGGACAAAGCGCTGAGGTATTACCCCAGGATTAATAATTGACTAAATCTTTTCTACACTCACCTTTTTTCCTTTAGTTTTGCAGATTGCCCTTGAATGACGCTGGAAGCGGCATGTCCGAAGGACCGACATAAGATATTTGCTGAAGATGCGCTAAATTTTTAAAGTGCATTTTCAGCACATTTTCCTCAGTCTGGCTGAAAGACCCCTGTCATTGAAAACGGCAAATTGTCAAAAAAAACTATGGCGTTACCGCACCTTATTAAATATGTATATACCAATGGGACTGACGAAGTAATTCGCCGGGGAAAGAAAATCCATGCTATTGGCTATGTAGAGCTGGTCGAATACGACGAGTTGTTCGAGTCTGTTACCTTCCGGGTAAAAGACGACAGTTATGCGACGTACTATAAGGTATACGTGCAGAAATTCAAGGATGCCAAGACGCTTTCCATTCGCTGCAGCTGCCCTTATAACCTGGGAGATATCTGCCGCCATGAAGCAGGAGCCCTTATCCAGTTGCAGGAGCTGCTGGACAGGAATATGCTCAAAGCGGAGCAGATACAGTACGATCAGCAACATACGGTCGTGAAAATGAAATTCATCGACCTGAAGAGCATCCGCCTGCTCTGCTCTCCCGAGACCCTGATCGAAGCGGAAAAATACCTGCAAACGCAAAAAGCCAAGATCGAATACGCCAAGGATGAGGTCGTAAAAGCGGCCGTCGAACTGGACGGGCAAATCTACCAGGTTGTGATCCGGAAGAACGAAGAACGGAATTTCGATACCAGCAGCAATTACCCGGATACGGCGCATCCCCTTTGTCTTCCCAAGGTGATCGTTTTCTTACAATTGCTGCATGCGCACGGGGCCTATTATTTTGACAGTATCCGGAATTGGGATAAAGAAAAAAATAAACTACTCGAAGCCTACGGATATTCGCTGTCCGATGATCTGAAAGGGAAATTCGAGTTTACCTATAAAGAGGGCAAACCCTTCTTACGGGTGTTGGATGTTTCTATAAAACGGGTAGCGCCCCTGGCTACAGGCCGGCCCAGGGCCGCAGAAGCCGACCTGCCGGCTGCCGTCGTGTCAGAGGAAGAGAAGCCCGCCGGAGTAGCCCAAAGGCTTGGGATCGTATTTAACTTTAACCAGGATGGCTTTCCGGGCTTTGCCCTGGATGCTATTGCCGGAGAAAGCAATGAAGAGCAGTCCTCTTATTCCGGTAAGGTAGAGAAGATGGATCTCACCAAATTCGTTAATACCGACACTTTCAACGAATTCGATAAACAACTGATCCCCTCCTTACGTAAGATGCAGGGGTCGGAAATCAGTAAATACCTCAGCCGAAACTCCCCGTTCAGCGGTATCTGGGAAAATATCATTCACCACGAAGAAGATGACCTCCCGGAAGAGACGAAAAAGCTGATGGTGGAATACCTGCACCCCAAGCTGAAGAAATTGTTCGTGGAAGTGAATGCTAACCCGTTTATCTTTTTCCTCAACGGGCACAAGCCATTTAAAACCGCCAACCTTCAGCCCATCGGGATAACGGGGGATACCATTACCCCTTTCTTTAACGTGTCCGTGCAAAAAGATCAGTTTGAGCTGCTTTGTTATGTAAAAATCAACGGTCAACCGGTTGAGGTCTCTCAAAATGAATGCAGTAGCAGCGTGGTCTTCTTTTATAATAACAACCTGTATCTCTGGAATAAACCGGAAGATATCGCCCTGGTGGAGAAATTTACCGGGAAGGATAAATGGTTGATCGATAAGGCAGACTGGCCCGCGCAGTTGAAAACCTTTGTCCTGCCGCTCACCAAGGATTACCATGTGGATTTTGACGAAGTGCTGGTAAAAGAAGTGAAAGACGGAGATCCGGAAAAAAAGCTGTTACTCCAGGAAAAAGGAGATTACCTGGTATTTCAACCCCTGTTCTCCTACAAGGGTTTTGAGACCCGGCCGGGCGGAAAAGACGAGATTATTGTCCCCGATGGAGCCCAGGTCCTGGTCGTGCATCGGAATAAGGAGTCGGAATTGCAATTCTTCCACAAACTGGAATCCCTTCATTCCCAGTTCATTCACCCGGAAGGCTCCAATAGCCTCGCCCTGAAAGGAACGGACGTATTAAAGAATAATTGGTTCTTCCTCTTCGTGGACGCCATGGAGGAAATGAAAATACCGGTATTTGGCTTTGAAGCCCTTAAAAACTTCCGGTTCAATACGGCCAAACCGCAGACAAAGATCCATATCAGCAGTAATACGGACTGGTTTGACGCCCGCGTAGATATCGTCTTCGGCGACCAGAAAGTGACGATCGCGGATGTAAAAAAAGCATTGGCCAACCGGCAGCAGTTCGTCCCTCTCGACGATGGCACCTTGGGCGTGCTGCCGGAAGAATGGATAAAAAAATACTCCCTGCTGTTCCGGGTGGGAGAAGGGAAAAGCAACCAGTTACGGCTCTCGAAATATCATATGAGCGTAATTGATGAGCTGTATGATAATCGCAATGAAGAGGAGCTGATCATCCGCCTGGAAGAGAAATACGAGCAATTACGGGAGTTCAACCGTATCCGGGAAATACCGCCTCCCGCTCACCTGGACCATATCCTCCGGCCCTACCAGGTCCATGGCTTCCACTGGCTCAATTACCTGCAGGAGGTCAACTGGGGAGGGATCCTGGCCGACGACATGGGTTTGGGTAAAACCATACAGGCCCTTTCTTACCTGCACCATTATAAGGAGGCCCACCAGCACCTGAATGCCCTGGTAGTCTGCCCCACCACCCTGATGTTCAACTGGGAAAATGAAATCCGGAAATTCGCGCCCAGTCTGACCTATCATATCCACCACGGAGGGGACCGAACACGGAACAAACAGGCGCTTTCAGAATTTAATGTGATCATTACCACTTACGGCACCCTGCGCAGCGATATTAAATTATTGGTGGACATCCCCTTTGATTACGCCGTACTGGATGAGTCCCAGGCTATCAAGAATCCCGGCAGCAAGGTTACCAAGGCCGCCTGCCTGCTGCACGCCAAACACCGGATCTGCATGAGTGGTACGCCCTTGCAGAATAACACTTTCGACATTTTCGCCCAGATGAACTTCCTGAACCCCGGTATGCTGGGTAGTATTGAATTCTTCCGGCAGGAATTTGCCGTTCCCATCGATAAATTTGGCGAGCAGGACCGGAAAGACCACCTGAGAAAACTGTTGTACCCCTTTATATTACGGAGGACAAAAGAACAGGTTGCGAAAGACCTCCCTGAAAAAACAGAGACGATCCTGTTCTGTGAAATGGAAGACGAACAACGGAAAGTCTACGACGCCTACCGCAATGACTACCGGGATAAAATCCTGGGAACGATCGAAACACAGGGCATCCAGCGGTCACAGCTGACCATCCTGCAGGGTCTGATGAAATTGCGGCAGATATGCGATTCTCCGGCTATCCTCAACGAAACAGACCGCTATCCCAATCATTCCATTAAGCTCGATGAGCTGGCCCGGGAGATCACGGAAAACATCGGGGATCATAAGGCATTGATCTTCTCCCAGTTCCTGGGCATGCTGGCCCTTATCCGGGAGAGATTGAAAGAGCTGGACGTGAAATATGAATATTTTGACGGAAGCACTTCGGCCGTGGACCGGGAGAAAGCTATACAAAGCTTCCAGAATGACGATACCGCCCGGGTATTCCTGATTTCCCTGAAAGCGGGAGGCGTGGGACTTAACCTTACCGCCGCTGACTATGTCTATATCGTAGACCCCTGGTGGAACCCTGCCGTGGAACAACAGGCCATTGACCGGACCCATCGTATCGGCCAGACTAAAAATATATTTGCCTACCGGATGATCTGTAAAGACACCATCGAAGATAAGATCCTTCAATTACAGGAAAAGAAGCGCATATTGGCCAAAGACCTGATCGCCGACGATGATGGATTTGTGAAGAGCCTTACCAAGGCCGATGTGGAATACCTATTCTCCTAGTCCGGGCGAGGACCGGCCGCCGGTTGCGTCGGAGGGCCGTATTCACCGACAAGGCCGATCGCCCCTATCTCAATTCACCCTACCGGCAATCAATTTTTGCCACTGATAACACTGGGGTATGCCCAGAGTAAACGAGCTATTATTTTAGCAGTCAATCAGTACAATCGTCCGGTATGAATTTTCCATTGCAAAAATATGTTTTATCGCTTTCGCTGGGCCTCCTGCTTTTCTCCTTCCACTCTTTTTCTCAGGCACCCGGAAAGATCAGGGGCTCGGTAAAAGGCTCTATCGTGGATACCGCCGGCAAACAGATCCTGAGCGAAGCCTCCGTCTCGGCAACGCCGGATGCCGATACCAACGCGGCGCAATTTGTCGTCACCAACAAGAAGGGGGCCTTCCTGGTCAGAAACTTAAATCCCGGCAAATATCACCTGCTCATTAGTTTCGAGGGCTATCAGCACCTGTCCAGGACGTTCTCCATCGCTGCCGACTCTCTTAATAATAATATCGATCTGGGCACCTTATATATGCAAAGATCCAGTGATGAAATGGAAGCGGTCATCGTTTCGCGGCCGCCTATAATGATGAAAAAAGATACCGTGGAATATTCGGCAAGCATGTTTGCCACAAAGCCCAATGCGGTGGCGGAAGACCTCTTGAAGAAAATGCCGGGGGTACAGGTCGACAAGAACGGAAATATCACCGCCCAGGGAGAGACGGTGACCAGGATCCTGGTGGATGGCAAGCGCTTCTTCAGTGATGATCCCAAACTGGCAACGAGGAATCTTCCCCCCGATGTCATCGATAAGATACAGGTGTTCGACGACCTGAGCGATCAGAGCAAATTCACCGGTTTCGACGATGGCAACCGGGTCAAGACCATCAATATCGTTACCAAAAAAGATAAGCGGCAGGGGTATTTTGGTAAAATGGTAGCCGGCGTGGGCAGTGACCAGAATTATGACGAGAGCGTCAATATGCATCGGTTTGACAATAACCAGCAAATTTCCCTGCTGGGACAGGCGAATAACATCAATAAACAGAACTTTACCCTGCAGGACATTTTGGGCTCTTCAGGCGGAAGGCGTGGCGGCGGAGGTGGTGGGGGCGGCTCCGGCACCAGCAATACAGGCGTAACGACCGTCTGGGCAGGAGGTGCGAATTACAAGAACTCATTTGGAACCAAGACCGATCTGTACGGAAGTTATTTTTACAATTACCAGCATGTATCCGTCAATACGCAGGATAGTACCCTCAAAACCAATAAAGATGCCGCCGGCGGGGATTCGAGCAGTACCAGCACCGGCGGTAATTCAAGCGTTCAGCGGATACAAAGCCATCGTATCTATCTCAACCTGGAGCACCGCTTTGACAGCAGCAACTCCCTGATCTTCCGGCCGAACGTCACCATCCAGCAGAGTATGCCGGACGCATCCTTTAATACCTATGTCGCGGATAGCAGCAACTCGGCTTTCAGTAGCTCGATCGGCCACTCATCCAGTATTAACAGCGGCTTCAATATCAACGGCGCCAATCTTCAGTTGCGGCATAAGTTCAATAAGCCGTCCCGCACGATCTCCCTGGACATGAATACGACCGCTAACGTGAATAACGGGACCGGGTACAATTATGCGGTTAATAGTTTCTATACGCTTAACCATCGGGTGGATTCGATCAATCAGTTCTATAACGATTCCCTGCATTCCGTAACGCTGAGCCCCACGCTCTCCTATACGGAGCCCATCGGGAAAAACCAGATCCTGGAATTCAACTATAATCATACCTACACGAAGAGCAAGACCATCAACAATACCTATGATTTTGTGGACTCGGCCCATGACTATAAATCTTTCGACAGCCTGTTCAGCAACTCATATAAATTCGTCTCTAATTCCGACCGGTTTACCCTGAACTACCGCATCCAGAATGCCAAATACAATTTATCCCTGGGTTCGGGCCTGCAATATACCGGGTTCAACAGCGATAATATAACGAAGAATATCACCGTGGCGCATAACTATGTAAACCTTACGCCCACCGCCAATTTTCAATATCATTTTTCCACAACGTCGCACTTACGGCTGAATTATTCGGGCAGAACGGGCACCCCCACTCCTTCCCAGCTGCAGCCCCTGACCACCACTTCCGATGAGATAAATTACACGGTGGGCAATCCCAATCTGAAACCACAGTTCACCCATAGCCTCCGCCTGTTGTACGCCTCCTTCGATCCGGGAACACAACGGGTCATCTTCGCCACCATCAATGCGAGCACCATTGTCAATGATATTCAGTCATCGGTTTATTATAATCAGAAGGGGGGCCAGAACAGCACCTATGTGAATTTGAATGGAACCTATAACGTATCAGGTTATTTCAATTACGGATTTGCCCTGAAAAAACCCAAGTCCAACCTTAATCTCATCACGAATGTGAACTATTCCCAAAGCCAGACCCTGCAGGCAAGGGATTCCGCAGAGGCCCTCCAGAACCTATTTCAGCACCTCTATTCAAAAAATACGACCTTATCCCAGACGATCTCCTGGACGACGAATATCAAGAAGAACTTCGACATGAATTTCAGCTCCACCTCCCAATATAATATCAACAAGCGTACGGGAGGAGCGTCGACGGCCAAATCCCCCCAGGGTCAGAGTAGCCTGAATTCCTTTTCACAGATCCTTTCCGCGGAAATAACGGCCTATACCAATAGCGGATGGCTGATTGCGACCACCTTGGATTATACTTATACCAATACCGGCTCTTCCGGATACAATGCCAGCGTACCCCTGTTGACGCCCAGTATTGCCAAACAGCTCTTTAAGAAAAAGAATGGGGAATTACGTCTCAGTGTCTTCGATCTGCTGAATTCAAATACTTCGGTGAGCAAAACGGTAACGGCGACACAGGCAGTCTATACCCGGACCAATGTACTGACCCGTTATGCGATGCTGACGTTCACCTATAATCTGAATAATTTCGCCGGTTCACAGCAAAAAAGGATGCCGGGGATGTTCCCGGGAAGATTCCGCGGCGGCGGTGGTGATAGAGGTGGTGGCTTCGGCGGCCCGCTTCCCTGAGTTGGTGGAAGTCCGGAGGGAGGCTTATTTTGACTTCCGGGTATAGTGATGATCAGGATTGCTCACCGGGGATTGTCCAACGATGATCACGGATAAAATAGTACCTAAAAAACGGGAAAGCTTGGAAGAAGGACGATAGATGTCTTTGTAGATCTTTGCGTTACGGGTGCCAAAATACATGTGGGTCTTGTTCATTGGTATTGGTTTGGAATGGGTTAACCGTTGTTTGAACGTATTTAACGGTCAATTTACCGCTTTATTTTGCAAAAAACTGTTAAAACAAGGACGTAGTTTTTCTATTGCACAGGGTCGGGATTTATTGTATTTTGGCAGAAATCCTTTCTATGAGAAACACTATTCTCACATTGGCGCCGGTACTGCTGTCCGCTTCGCTGTCTGCACAAGGGGTTTTTTCGAACAAAACTCAATCCATACTTGAAAAAGTAATCCAGGATTACCCCAATCATTTTTATCATATCAAAGGGGAGATGATCGCCCAGGCCCGTCAGACTACCGAATATAGATCCACCCTTCAATTGCCGGGGTCTTCCTCCTGCATTATAACGCTCTATCGCGCCACCCGGGATGAGGGCTATGGGTGGACCTGCACCGTACTGGAAGCAGGCAATTTTGAACAGGTCAAAGAAAAATTCCGGGAGATCTATGGCCAGCTGACCAATAGTATCGTCACGACCGGCGGCCAGAAAACCTTTATCCTCAGCGGACAATATGAAGAGCCTGTTCAGGAAAAGAAACGCACACAGGTCGTCTTTTCGCTGCTGCCCGGCGTGGGAGAAATGAAAAAGCTGAAAGTGGAGCTCTCCCTCTGCCAGGATGGAAAAGGCTGGAAGATCGTCCTTAGCGTCAATGATCAGGAGGTGAAAGGAGAAGCGCAGAACGCTATCACCGTCAATTAAACCCCGCGCTATACCACCAACGTGTAATTCCTCAATACCGCATCGATTTCTTCCAATCGGAAAGGCTTGGAGATGTATTGGTTCATACCGGCCTCCAGGCATTTTTCCCGGTCGCCTTTCATGGCGTCGGCCGTCAGAGCTATAATGGGAATATTGCAATGGGGTTCCGGCAGCTGGCGGATATGCCGGGTTGTGGTGTATCCGTCCATTTCCGGCATATTGACGTCCATAAAGATGATCACCGGATCACAATCGGACAGCCTGTCCAATGCCTCTTTGCCGTTACTGACCTGTATTACTTCGAACCCCATCCGGCGCAATACTTCGGAGATCAGCAGCATATTGATCGGGTCGTCATCGGCCACCATGACACTGGTAGCTTCGGAGATTTTTACCTTATTGGGCAAAGAGGGATGCAAATGATCGTTTTGCATGTTCTTTTCGAACAAAGACAATAGCGTGGCATGTAATTCATGAAGTTTTACCGGTTTGGAAAGGAACTTGTTAATACCGCTCTTGCTGGCTTCATGCTGGTAAATGTTTTTTTCCATGGACGACAACATGAGGATAAAAGGCTGTTCATTGCCCGGGATCAGCTTTTTTATTTCCTTCACCAGCGTGATGCCATCCATACCCGGCATCAGGTGGTCCGTAATGATGAGATTGAAAGGGTCGTTGTTATTCTTGGCTTCTTTGATTTTCGCCAGTGCGGAAGGTCCGCTGGTGGCTAATTCAGAGACGATGTGGAAATAGCCGAAGGTTTCCTGCATAAGATGAAGATTGGTGACATTATCGTCAACGATCAACACCTTGTGCAAAAGCGCCTTTTGAGGCAGCGACACTTCCGGCTGTTCATTAGCGATTTCCAGGACAAGGTGCAGGATAAAAGAGCTTCCTTTCGCGGGCTCGCTCTCTACCGTAAGATGTCCGCCCATTAATTCCGCCAGGCTTCTCGAGATGGTAAGGCCCAGCCCGGTGCCGCCGTATTTTCGGGTGGTGGAAGTGTCCGCCTGGGTAAAACTCTCGAATATTTTTTGCAGCTTTTCCTTGCGGATGCCGATACCGGTATCTTTTACCTCGATGGAGAGTTTCATATAATCTTTCCCGCCCTGCTGATACCCTTCGCTGGCTTTTTTAATAGATACGAGGATCTCTCCTTCGCTGGTGAATTTGATGGCATTGCCCAGAAGGTTCACAATGATCTGACGGATCCGGACAGGATCTCCCAGGAATTGAGAAGGAATAGAAGGATCTACCCGGTAGAGCATCTCCAGCTTCTTTTCAAAGGCCTTCAAGGTGAGCATATCGATGGTCTCTTCTATCAGCTCGTCTAACTTGAACAGCGTATGATCGATCAGTAGCTTGCCGGCTTCGATCTTGGAGAAATCAAGGATATCATTGATAATTCCCAATAATCCATAAGCGGATTTCTTCACATTCTGCAGGTAGTCGCGCTGGGCTTTTTGCAGATCCGTGGTCAGCACCAGGTCGGTGAAACCGATGATACCATTCATGGGCGTACGTAATTCATGGCTCATATTCGCCATGAACTCGCTCTTGGCCCGGCTGGCGGATTCGGCCAGCTCTTTGGCCTGGACCAGCTCCACTTCTATCTGTTTGCGCTCGATGGCCGCTGCCAGCGAGGAGGCATAGGATCGCAGAATGGAGAATTCGGCTTCCGACCATTCCCGCTCTTTTTTAAATTCATCGAACCCTACGAATCCCCAGAACTTATTTTTGATGAAGATAGGGACGGCTATGGAAGACAATATAGTGCTCGTTTCATAAATAGCCTGCAGCTGGGGGTCTTCTTCCTTATTTTTATAACTGAGGAAGGCCTGATTGGCCTGTAGCGGCTCGATGATCTTTTTAATGCTGTCAAAAGGAAGGTTGGTAACAAAGGGATTAGTTTCCATCCTGCGGTCGGCTGGATTTTCCGTCCATTCATGGGTTTGACTGGTGAGCCATTGCTGCTGCTCCGGATCGAAATGATTCTGGAATAAATAGACCCTGTTGACAAGGGCCTTACCACCCAGCATCTGAATGGATTCCGTAATAGCCTGGTCAAGGTCCGTATTGATCAGCAGGGAATGGGTGGCCTGAGCCACTGCCTGCAACAGCTGGTCTTTCTTTTTCAGTTTTTCCTGCGCGATCTTCCGGTCCGTGATATTGCGCGAAGTACAGATGAGTTTGACCAGCTCTTCTTCATCGACAATGGGCTTGATAATAGTTTCCAGCCAAATATAGGTGCTGTCTTTGCGGAGTATGCGATAGCGGATGATAATGCTCTCGTTATCTGTAAAAGAAGGAATTTTCTCTTCCGGCAAGAACTTGTGGCGGTCATCCGGATGAACATACTGGGCAAAAGACCTTCCAACCACTTCATCCACTTCATAGCCAAGGACGGTCAGGACGGAAGGAGACAGATACCAGATCGTTCCGTCGATCGCATGTACGCTGATGATATCTTCCGAGTTTTCTGCCAGCAAACGAAATTTCTGCTCGCTGTTCAACAGGGCATTCTCCGACTCTTTCTGGGCGGTGATATCCTGGGCAATTCCAAATCCCTGCTGTTCATCCACGACCCTTCCTTTTACGGATAAGTAACGCATCCACCCCTGCTTGGTGATGATACGACAAGAGAAACTGGTTTCATAACCGGTGGCCTCTTTATGCTGGATGGATTTGGCAAACTCTTCGGATACCGGGGTAAAATCCTCCGGAACGATGTATAGATGAAGAAAACTATCCAGGGATATTTTATCGGGATCCTCCTCTTCCATCGCCAGCAACGCTTTGAACTCCTTGCTCAGGAACAGTTCCCCGGTGAGGAAATCCAGTTTCCAGGAACCCATTTTGGCATAGGTCATCGCATAGGACAGCGTTCGGATAGCATCTTCTTTTATCTCCTGCGTCTGTAATTTTTCCGAGACATCCAGCCCGATCCCCTGTATTTCATTGACGTGGCCATTTTCGCCCGGCAAAGCCAGGAATTCCCATTCCGTCCAGACAAACTGCCTGGACTGCGCTATAGGCTTCCGGATCAGGAGACGGGCAACTTTTCCCGGATTATTCCAGCACTCATTAGCTACCTGCTGGCAACGCGCCAGGTCTTTTGGAAAAATAGTGGTATAAAAAAGGATGTAGGGGATTTCCTCTGCCGTATACCCGAAGGTCTTTAGAAAAGCGGGATTGGCATAGGTGAAATGACCGGTTCGGTTGATCCGGATAACATAGTTGGTCTGGGATTGCAGAATGGACGCGAGAAATTTCTTTTCATTCAATAATTCATTCTTTGCCTTCTGCAGCTCCTTGTAATTCGTTTCCCCCTTTTTAAAAGCAGGCTCCAGCACCAGCCAGATCAGGCAGATAATGGCAATGATCAGGGAGATGAATTTCCCCGTGTCGAGCGTAGATACTTCCCGGCTCTTTTCATTCACCATTTCAGCATACGTTTGGGTGACCTGGTCCATCAGCGAGCTGAATTTCTGCTCATTGTACATTAGCTCGCGCAGATAGAGAGTTTTATTCATGGCGAGCAGGGAAGAATCGGCCTGGGTGATCTCTTCTCCGATATCGATCATGGGCAGAAAGAACTGCCGGGAGCTGGAAAGGAGTAGTTTGATCTGGAAAATACGTTGGGGAACAGGAGGCGGCGTCGCTCCGGCCTGCCTCTGCAGAAATTCCTGTTCATTTTTAAAAAGGAGCAGGTGCCGGCCGAGGGTGTCCTTTAAAGCATCGCTTTTTTTACTCTCGGGATCACTCAATAACAGGATGGACTCTTTGGCAATTTGCTGGCAAAGCGTTTGTTGGTGTCCTGACCGATTGACGGCTTCAATCAGCTCTTTGTTCTCAATGGATCTTATATGGTTAAAATAATATCCAAAAAAATTGAACAAAAGAACTAATACAAACAAGACAACCGATATACGTATTAGTTTGCGGAAGGGGCTTTTCATGGAATATTATTAGCAGGGTCCTTCCCCCTAGAACGCAAAATTGGCGATTTAAGTTTCCGGGACTACAAAAAAGTTAGGGTAAATACTTAGATAGGTGATAGTTAATAGTTTATAACCTGATCCTCCATGACGGCCGGTATCTCCCTCCACTCGTATTGCTGGTTGCGCAACTGAGGTTCAAAACCGGCTTCCCGGATAGCCTCCTGGATGCCTTTAGCCGTGAAACGGTGGGGAGCGCCGGCGGCGCTGACCACATTTTCCTCTAACATGATGCTGCCGAAGTCGTTTGCGCCGGCATGCAGGCATAACTGGGCGGTCTGCTTGCCAACCGTCAGCCAGGAAGCCTGGATGTTTTTTACATTGGGCAACATGATCCGGCTGATGGCGATCATGCGGATGTACTCTTCAGGAGTGGTCAGGTTATGCACCCCCCGGATCCTGGTCAGCAGCGTATCTACGTCCTGAAAGGTCCAGGGAATAAATGCCAGGAACCCTTTTGCTTCTTCTGGTTTCCTGGATTGCACCTCGCGGATCTTTATCAGGTGGTCCATTCGCTCCTGCAGCGTCTCCACATGCCCGAACATCATCGTAGCCGAACTGGTAATATACAGTTTGTGGGCCTCGTGCATAATATCCAGCCATTCCTGGGATCCGCATTTTCCTTTGCTGATAAGGCGACGTACCCGGTCTACCAGGATCTCGGCACCGGCTCCGGGCAGGGAGTCCATTCCCGCTTTTTTTAATTCCACCAGCACATCATGGTGGCTCATTTTTCCCAGCTTGCTGATATGCGCTATTTCCGGCGGCCCGAGGGTATGAAGCTTCAGCGTGGGATACAGGGCCTTTAACTGGCGGAACAGCGAAGTATAGAATTCCAGTCCCAGCTCCGGATGGTGTCCTCCCTGCAGGAGCAACTGATCCCCTCCCCAGCGGAAAGTCTCTTCTATCTTCCTTTTATACGTGTCAATATCCGTGATATAGGCATCCGCATGACCCGGAATCCGGTAGAAATTGCAAAATTTGCAGTTGGCAAGGCAGACATTCGTGGTATTTACGTTCCGGTCGATCTGCCAGGTTACTTTACCATGGGGTACCTGTAATTTTCGTAGCTCATTGGCGAGGTACATCAATTCCGTAAGAGGGGCTTTCTCAAATAAAAATACTCCTTCTTCCGCATCCAGGAATTCCCGGTTCAATGCCTTCGTATATAGTTCGGACAAATTCATAGCACCGCATTTATTGATCAGCAAAGTTAGGTGTTCCTGCGAAGGATTCATTGAAAGATAATCCTTCCGCCGGGGCGGAATATTTCGGGTAAAGTCTATTGAAGGAATCCTTCTACTTGTTGACAGGATCTTGCAACCGGTTTAAAAGATAAATATTTCCGGATGAACGGCTTGTGATAACAATAATTTGGTAATATATTTATTGGATTGAATGCCACTAACCATGCTTTGCCAGAAAATACACCCATCCATGCTTTATCTTTCACGTCGTCTCCACAGGATGCTTTTCTTCCTGTCCTTGACCTGCCTGGCTTTTTTTTCCGGCAGATGCCTGGAGGCCCAGGAAAAATTTATACCGGCCCCGGCCAAATTGATCACCAGCTTTCCTTTCACCGTGTTTACGGGGGGGGTGATCCTTATAAGAGCGAGCTTCGGTAATTTTCCGGACAGCCTCAATTTCATCCTGGATACGGGTAGCGGAGGTATTTCCCTGGATTCTGCCACGGTCACCAGGCTCAAACTCCAGACCCTTCCTTCCGATAAGACTATCCTGGGCATTGCCGGCATACGACAGGTAAGATTTATTTACAATGAGACCCTCCACCTGCCCGGCCTGACAGTGGATAGCCTTAATTTTCATGTGAACGATTACGATATCCTGAGCAGTGTCTATGGGGAGAAGGTCGATGGCATCGTGGGATACAGCTTTTTTTCCCGCTACATTGTAAAAGTCGATTACGATAGCCTGAAGATATACGTGTACTCCAAAGGCTCTTTTAAATACCCCAAAGGAGGCCACCTGCTCAAACCGGTCATTGCCAGCCTTCCGATACAGGCCGCCCAGGTAAGAGATGCGGAAAACATCAACTCCCGGTTTTATTTCGATACCGGAGCCGGCCTTTGCCTGTTATTATCCTCGGATTTTGTGAGCGACAGCAGTTTGCTGGACCCCCGGAAAAAAACTTACGCCACCCAGGCGGAAGGATTGGGCGGCAAGGCCAATATGCGGCTAACCACCCTGAAGGAAGTACGGCTGGGGCCCTACCGGTTTCGAAAAGTGCCGACCTATATCTTTGATGATGATTATAATGTCACGTCTTATCCGAACCTGGGCGGCCTGCTGGGAAATGATATCCTGCGCCGGTTCAACGTGACCCTCAATTACGACCACCGGGAAATTTACCTGATCCCCAACTCCCATTACCGCGATCCCTTCGATTATTCCTATACCGGATTGGGCATTTACTGGGTAGACGGGGAAATACGGGTAGGAGATATTATGCGGGGGTCCCCGGCCGAAAAAGCCGGGCTTAAGCTGGATGACGTCGTTCTGGCCGTCAATAATAATTTCTCCAACAATATCCAGACCTATAAGAACATTCTGCAATCTATCGGCGAAAAGGTTATTGTCATTGTAAAGCGGAACGGCGCGCTCCAGCAGCTGAACCTCCATGTCAAAAGCATCCTTTAACGCTGCTTTGCCCCCGGCTCCCGGGCCAAAATCCAGGTTATGCCTACTCCTGGCGCGGATCGGTGAACTTTCTTTAACTTGCACTCCCTTATCGGGAGAAGCCCGGTAGTGAACAAAAAGGAAAGGATTTGCAATATGATACATTTCGAAAGATTTCAGCTGTCCAACGGATTGAGGGTTATTGTACATGAAGATGTCTCCACACCTATGGCCGTGGTGAACGTATTGTATGACGTGGGGGCCAGGGATGAGGACCCGGGCAAAACGGGTTTTGCTCATTTGTTCGAACATCTGATGTTCGGCGGTTCCGTAAATATCGACGACTTCGAAACGCCTTTGCAACTGGCGGGAGGAGAGAACAATGCCTATACGACCAACGATTTTACCAACTATTACATCCAGCTGCCGGCAGAGAATATCGAGACGGCCTTCTGGCTGGAGAGCGACCGTATGTTATCCCTGGCTTTCAGCGAGAAAAGCCTGGAAGTGCAACGAAAAGTCGTCTCTGAGGAGTTCAAAGAGCATTATATCAATAAGCCCTACGGGGATGTGTGGTTTAAAATGCGCGAACTGGCCTATAAAAAGCACCCCTACCGCTGGATGACGATCGGTAGCCAGCTGAGCCATATCGAACAGGCACAGCTAACGGATGTGCAACAGTTCTTTTTCAAATACTACCGGCCGGCAAATGCCATCCTGGTCGTAGCCGGCAACGTAAAGACGGAGCAGGTCCGTCTCCTGGCGGAAAAATGGTTCGGGGATATTCCTTCCGGGGAGAAATATAAACGCAACCTGCCTGTGGAACCCCTGCAACACGAGATCCGCAAGCTGGAAGTAACGGCAGATGTGCCCCTGGATGCCCTATACAAGGCGTTTCCCATGGCTTCCCGTACAGAACCCGGCTATTATGTGGCCGACCTGGTCACGGAAGTGCTGGGAGGCGGCGGTTCTTCCCGCCTGCACCAGACGCTGATCAAGGAGAAAAAATTATTCAGCCAGATCGAGTGCTATCATACAGGGTCCAATGACCCGGGCCTGGTCGTTATAGAAGGCAAGCTGATCAAAGGGGTCAGCCTGGCCGAAGCGGATAAAGCCATCGAAGAAGAGCTGGAAAAGATCCGCACCCAAAAGATAACCGAAAAAGAGCTGGAAAAGATAAAGAACAAGACGGAGGCCGCTATCGTATTCGAAGATATGAGCGTGATGAACCGCGCGAACAGCCTGGCTATTTATGAATTACTGGGCGACGTGAATATGATGAATACGGAACTGGAAAAATACCAGGCCGTGACCGCCGATGAAATGCTGAGCACCAGCCGCCAGCTCTTCGATCCCAATAACAGTAATACCCTGTATTATCACCACAAAGGCTGACCACGGGTCAGCCCCCCGAAGGGGCCTCATGAGACCCGGACCCGAGACCCAAAGGGTCGATGGTCCGCTCTCAGCGACATGAATCAGGACAATAGAACACAACAAACAATTATGCTAAACAGAAAAATCGCCCCCCCTATAAAGGATGCTACCGCCTTTCACCTGGAATTGCCTCCTTATCAAAAGCATGTACTGAAGAATGGAGTAGAGGTATATGCAATCGACCTGGGCAATGTGGATGTCCTGATGGTGAACTGGATCTTCGACGCCGGTAACTGGTACGAAGAAAGAAAAGGCATAGCCGCCGCCGCCAATGCTTTATTAAAAAATGGCACATCCACCCGCACTGCCTTTAATATAAATGAACATTTTGAATACTATGGCGCCCACCTGGGCCGGGCCTGCCACCATGAAATGGCCGATATTACCCTGCACTGCCTGAGCAAACATGTAAATGAGCTGTTACCGGTGGTTGCCGAACTGATCGCCGACTCCGTATATCCGCAGGAAGAACTGGATATCTATAAAAAGAACGGGCAGCAAAGACTGCAGGTAAGCCTTAAAAAAAGCGAATTTGTAGCCAACCGCCTGATCGATGCTTATTTATATGGGCCCTCGCATCCCTATGGGAGATACAGTTCCCTGGAAGACTACCAGGTATTGGAACAGGAAGAACTGAGACAATACTACCGAAAATATTACCAGAACGGCGTTTGCCGGATCTTTGTAGCCGGTAAATTGCCGGACGCCCTGCTTCAGCAGCTGGAACTTCATTTTGGCGGCTTGCCGTTACGGGCTCCTGGTAAAGAAAATACGGGCCCTTCGTACATCATCACTCCGGAAAAAGAGAAGAAATATAATATCGTAAATGACCCGAATGGAGTCCAGGGCTCTATCCGGATCGCCCGGAACTTCCCCAACCGGCATCATCCCGACTTTCAGAAAGTCCAGGTACTGAATAATGTGTTCGGGGGCTTTTTCGGATCCAGGCTGATGGATAATATCCGGGAAGACAAAGGATATACCTATGGTATCTATAGTTACCTGGTAAATAATATACAGGAGAGCGCCCTGCTGATCAGCACGGAAGCAGGAAAAGAAGTATGCGCCGCCACGATCGAAGAGGTCTATAAAGAAATGCAGCTTTTATGCGAGGAGCCCATCGAAGAGGAAGAATTGCAGATGGCCCGCAACTATACGATCGGGACCATCCTCGGAGATCTCGACGGCCCCTTCCAGGTAGCTTCCCGATGGAAGAATATCCTGCTCAATGGTCTTGACGGGGAATATTTCTACCAGGGCATCCGCACTATTAAGACCATCACCCCCGGAGAATTACAGGAGCTGGCTAAAAAATACCTGGATCCTGCAGCTTTCTTCGAGTTGGTGGTCATATAAGATGAACAGCTCCGCTAGAACTTCGTCAGAGCGACATTGAGTCGCTCTTTCTCGTCCGTAACCTTCGCTTCGCTCGGTTACCTTCGTCTCGCTCCACCGGAGCGAACCTCGGGCTCCGCCCATAACCTTCGTCGAAGCGTCGTCCCTCGCTTCTCCTCGGTTAGGCCATGGGCCTCGGATAGGCACTAAATTTTCAAAAGTGCATGTCGGCACATATATTCTTCTTAACTTGACGAAAAGATCCACATGAATTTCCTTCTCCGCATCCTTGTTACGGCAGTGGTTGCTTTCGGCCTGTCGGCGGTGCTGCACGGTATTCATATCGATACTTTCCGGACGGCGCTTTTGCTATCGGTGGTTTTGGCTATCCTGAACGCCTTGCTTAAGCCCGTACTCATTATCCTGACCTTACCGATCACTATTCTTACTTTTGGTTTATTCCTTTTTGTCATTAATGCCGGTATCGTCCTGGTTGCCGGAAAATTCGTGGATGGATTCCGCGTGGATGGATTCGGATGGGCTCTTTTGTTCAGCCTGCTGCTTTCCATACTCACCTCCATTCTTTACAAGGACCGGGAAGACGATGGCGAGAGGAGACGCGGATAAGGCTGACCACGGGTCAGCCCCCCGAAGGGGCATCATTAGACCCGATCTAAAAAATGCCGGCATTTTTTAGATCGCTAAGGGAAACGCCACGGGCGTTTCGGCCTAACTGAATGAAGTGAGGGCAACCGAGGAGAAGCGAGGAACGACGCTTCGACGAAGTTCTGGCGAACGAGTTTCTGGCCAGTGGCCAGGAGGAAGTTCCCTCGTGAAATAATCTGACCCTGATGAACGTTGATGGAGCGCCCGGCAGCACGAAAATGTTACGGAACGCGAACGCTAATTCATAATCTGATAGGTTGATTGTATGAACTTTGACAGAAAAGATTTTAACGACGGAGAGCTTATTCGTTTCTACAGAAGCATAGTATTACCGCGGATGATCGAAGAGAAGATGCTGGTTTTATTGCGCCAGGGCCGGATCAGCAAGTGGTTCAGCGGTATCGGACAGGAAGCCATCGCCGCGGGGGCTACCCTGGCTATGGGAGAGGAGGATTGGATCCTGCCCCTTCATCGTAACCTGGGGGTCTTCACCACCCGGAAGATGCCTTTGTCCAAATTATTTCTGCAATGGCAGGGTAGCCGGGATGGCTATAGCAACGGCCGGGAAAGAAGCTTTCATTTCGGAAGCAGGGAGCACGCGATCTGTGGCATGATCTCCCACCTGGGTCCCCAGTTAGGGGTCGCTGACGGTATAGCCCTCGCGTACAAACTCGATAAAAAACAGCAGGCATCCCTGGTCTTCTCCGGCGACGGAGGCACCAGCGAGGGTGACTTTCATGAAGCGCTGAATGTGGCTTCGGTCTGGGATCTTCCGGTCATTTTCCTGGTGGAGAACAACGGATATGGACTGAGTACGCCCGTATCGGAACAATATCGCTGTGAAAGCCTGGTCTATAAAGCGGAAGGGTATGGAATGGAAGGAGTCCGCATCGATGGAAATAATATCTTAACGGTATACGATACCCTGAAAGGGATCCGGGAATATTGTATAAAATATCAACGACCTTACCTGGTAGAGTGCATGACCTTTCGGATGCGGGGCCATGAAGAGGCCAGCGGTCTCAAATATGTTCCGAAAGAACTACTGGAAGACTGGTCTAAAAAAGATCCGGTGGCTAATTATGAAGCCTGGCTCCTGGAGCAACAGGTATTGACGGAAGAGACGGTAAGCCGGATGCGGGAAGAGATCCGGCTGTATATCGAATCGGAGCTGGAGCCGGTCCTGGAGCATCAGACGATCGTTCCGGATACAGCCGCCGAAATCCGGGACGTATATGCGGTCTACGCGCCCATCGCTCCCGCACCTGCAGCGCTCTCTGCTCCGCCTCTATCCGATCCCAGGCTCGCCGGGAATGCCGACGACATTGCTTTCGCTCCGGAGACCGACCCTGACGAGGCTCCCGCTCCTCCGGACGGCGCTGCCGGCAAGGGTCCGGACCATGCTCCCGGCGCTGCGCCTTCAAAACGCCTGATCGATGCCATCAGCGAAGCCTTGCGCCAATCCATGCGGCAACATCCCGGCCTTATCCTCATGGGACAGGATATCGCCGAATACGGAGGCGCTTTTAAGATCACGGAAGGGTTTATGAATGAGTTTGGAAAAGAAAGAGTAAGGAATACCCCCCTCTGCGAGAGCGCTATCGTAGGCTGCGCATTGGGATTAAGCCTGGAAGGTCATAAGAGCGTGATGGAAATGCAGTTTGCGGATTTTGTTACCGCAGGCTTCAACCAGATCGTTAACAACCTGGCCAAGATCCACTACCGCTGGGGGCAGAAGGCCGATACGGTCATTCGCATGCCGACCGGCGCAGGCGTCGGAGGCGGACCCTTTCATTCACAGAGCAACGAGGCCTGGTTCGTACATACGCCGGGATTGAAAGTCGTCTATCCCTCCACGCCAGGAGATGCAAAAGGCTTGCTGATCGCCGCTATCAACGACCCTAACCCGGTATTATATTTTGAGCACAAAGCCCTTTATCGCAGCATCACGGGCCCCGTGCCTGAAGCCTATTACGAGATCGAGATCGGTAAAGCGGCATGGGTCCGGGAAGGAGAGGATCTTTCTATCATAACTTATGGAGCCGGCGTACATTGGGCAATAGCCTATGCCGCTGAGCACCCGGAACTTTCTTTTGACATCCTCGACCTGCGCACCTTATTACCCCTGGATTATGAGGCTATCCGGACCACTGTTAAAAGGACGGGAAGAATATTACTCTTCCACGAAGACACCCTTACCGGGGGGATCGGCGGAGAAATAGCCGCCTGGATCGGGGAACATTGTTTCGAATATCTCGACGCACCGGTACTACGTTGTGCTTCCCTGGACACCCCCATCCCTTTCAATATGGAGCTGGAAGGCAATTTCCTGGCGAAGTCGAGGCTGGATGAAACGGTGAAAAAGCTGATGGAGTATTGATGAATAAACCTGAAATTCTCAATTTTGAATTGTGGGATTATATCATTAAAAATGAAAAATAGCATTCATAAAACGGATATCAGCGCCTTATTAGAGACGAGCTTAAAAAAGGCCAGGGAAAAACTCATCGAAAAAGAAAAGAAAAACGATGGGTATCTTATCATTGCCGGAAAGGATGGTAAAGTAAAGAAAGTACCCGCCAGGGACCTATAATTGCCTTCCGGAATAAAGCCCCATCCACCCTTCTGAGAATATTTTACTCTCGCTGAAGTTTTGCACTATTCATGCACAACGCTTGTTATTAATTTTTTTATTATGTATTTTAGTATTAATAGGATAAGGTTTAATGGTGATGGAACTGATTAGGGCAGCCTCCTTGCAAAAGGAGGTTTTTCTATTTTAGGAGGAGGGAAGACCTGCGGTCTCCCCTTAGCGAATGCCGAAACGGTTGAACCGTTCGGCATTCGGGTCTCATGATGGCCCTTCGGGCGGGAGACCCGTGGTCTCCCCGATGAACCCTTGTTCCTTATTCCTGAACAGCACATTAAAAGTGGTGAAGGAACCATAGATCCGGGTAATATACTGCTGCAGGTTCACCTTATCCTCATCACTAAGCCCTTTATGACCGTTGATCTGCTGCTCCAGCACCCTGAGACGGTCTCTGGCCATAACGATCTTATGGAAGAAGACATCGATGGGCACTTCCTTCGGTTTGATGGATTTATCGCCTGATTGCAGGATCAGGGTCCCACCCTTCCATTTGTCACCCAGGGGAACCAGCTCGGTGAGCCCTCCCCAGAGCCGCAGGATCTTCAACAATGATTTTTCGGTATCCGAATGGGTCTCGACCTCTTCCGTGACATTCTCCGGGATGATCTCGTCCAGGTGTTCATCGGTCTTATCGATCTCTTTTATGCCATGATGTATGAAAGAGATGAGGTAAACGGCATATTTAACACCGACAATGACCCCCGGCCCGAATTGTGTATGTTGCAGCCTGGTGCCGATACCCAGCGTAAGTTGGTCCATATATGAAGGTTTTAAGGCAAATATAATATATAGGGATGCTTATACTGGGGGGCATTTAGCGAATGCCGAAACGGAAGCCAGCGAAAGACAGCTGGATAAATCCATCCGTCTTTCGGGTCTAATGATGGCGAACTTCGTCGGGGAACTTCGTTCTGAACACTGTTCAGAACTCGTTCACAACCTTCGCTAAGGCTCGGTTGCCGTCCTCGCTCCTCCTCATTCGTAACCTTCGCTTCGCTCGGTTACACGCGGGAGACCCGTGGTCTCCCCTAAGGAGTCTCTTTCCTGTCTTTTTTATATTGGGAATAAGCCAGTTTGATATAATCCAGGAAATCGTAGTCGGTCGACCGTTTGCAAAACTCATAAGAAGGGCGGTATTTGACCATAAAACTATCCAGCTCGTCGCCGTTCAGATGGATGGTCCTTTTGACGATATACTTGCTGAAACGGTGGTCGACGAACTTATCCTGCTCTTCATCCACCAGCCTGTGCTGAAAAGCCTGCAAACGCTTGGTTCGCTGAAAACGAAAGACATTGATCAGCTCGTCCAGGTCCACTCCCGCTCCCAGGCCGCCATTGGTGGTAGGGCTGGTGATCTTGAATCCCGGTTTCTTGAAGTCGAAGTACCTTTCATAGTCCTTCCGGTTCTGCAGGGAGTCCATACGATAGTTCTGAGGCATGACCCTGACCTCTTTCAGCTCGAGCGGGTCTACATGAAGGGCGATATCAAAGCTGGAAAAGGTGTTGATGGCGCTGACCGCATATTTGGCCGTAGCCCTGCCCAGGTAAGAAAAATAGATGGAATCCTCCTTCGGCACCTGGATCGTGTAATTTCCATTCGAATCGGTGGTGGTGCCGCGGCCGGAAGTGCTGATGACACTGACCGCATCCAGCGGTCTCGTTCGGTACATATTATAGACCGTCCCCCTTACCGTGACCTGCTGTCCCCAGACTTGCCCGCCGGTAAAGATTGATAATAAGAAGAATACCAGTATGATTTTATGGGTAGAATGAGACAAAGACGATAATTTTAAAAGTGATATTACTACCAAAACAGGATATAAAGATCCCGGAATGGTCGTTTTAACGTTGATTTTGCAGATTAATGCCCGTTCAATGACAACCCTTTTGCCTCTCCGCTAAGCTGACCACCTGCTCGATAATTGCTGGAAAATGCTCATGTTCCAGCTTATGCACTTTCCGGGCCACGGATTCGGGCGTATCGGTCCCCTCTATGGGAAAGCTGGCCTGGAAGACCACCTGCCCGTGGTCATACAACTCATCCACATAATGAATGGTAATACCCGTCTCTTTTTCCCCGGCGGCGATCACGGCTTCATGAACATACTGTCCGTACATCCCTTTTCCCCCGTATTTGGGCAATAGCGCCGGGTGAATATTCAGGATCCTGCCTCCGTACGCTTTTACCAGGGCTGCCGGGATCTTCCATAAAAAACCCGCCAGAACCAGGAAATCGATCTTTCTTTCCTTCAACTCCTCTACATAGGCGCCCCCCCGGAAAAATTGCTCCTTTTCCAGGAGGATCGTGGGAATCTGCTCTTTTCCGGCAATGCTCAACACGCCCGCACCGGGTTTGTTGCAGACGATCAGGCTTATTTTTATAGAGGTATGGTGACGAAAATGATCGATAATACGAGCGGCATTGGTTCCTGTTCCCGAGGCGAAGATGGCGATCTGCTTCATCCGCCAAAACTACGCTAGCCCCGGGAGAAAATAAAAAGGTTCCTCCCCGCTAATTGATTCCGGCCAGGAATTTTCTGAAATTTAACTCCTGGCCGGAATATGTCTAATGTCTGCAGAACTTCGTCCAAGCTTCGTTCCTTGCTTGTTCTCGTTCGCAACCTTCGTCCAAGCTTCGCTTGGGCCTCGGTTGGGTCCAAGGCGGTTCCCCCGCCTTGAGCGGCTCTTGTTTTAATCCCGTTTTAATAGCGACCCGGAACCATGCAAAAACGTGAACAACAAACCCTCTCCTTATTACCAATTTTGTGCAATAATTTTGTTGACAGTAATATGACAGAAGGTCAGAATGAGTTTATACAATTCGCTGAAACCCACGCCAAACGCGGGAAAAAAAATTTTCACCATGTTGATATTTTGTTAAAATCCTGACTTATTTTTGCACCCTGTTCAGGAGATTTTTCCACATTTATACAACAGATTGTATATATGATCCACCATAGACCGATCGTTAAAAAGTTATTTTTCAGTATCCTACTCTCCACTCTGGTTTTAATGGGAAATAGGTTGTATGCGCAAGACGGAAAGGCTTTGTTCCAATCCAATTGTGCATCTTGTCATAATCCCATAAAAGTGATAACCGGTCCCGCGCTGAAGGGCGTCACGGAAAGAGTCCCGGATAAGAACCTGTTACATGCCTGGATTAAGAACAACCAGAAGGTGCTGGCCTCGGGTAACCCGTATTTCAACACCTTGTACAACCAGTACAACAAGACGGCCATGAACATTTTCACAACCCTGACGGATGGCGAGATCGATGCCATCCTCAAGTATGTGGAAAGCTACCAGGCTCCCGTCGCCTCCACTGGCGGCACTGGGGAAGATGCCAATTCAAAAGGAGCGCAGAGCGATAATACGCTCTTATACGGCATCCTGACCCTGATCCTGGCCATCATCATGATGGTCCTGCTCCAGGTGAACAGCAGCCTGAAGAAACTCTCCGATGATAAAGAAGGCATCCCCACTGCCGAGCCGATCCCCTTCTACAGAAATAAAGTTTATATCACCCTCGTCATTTTACTGCTCTTCGTGGTGGGTGGATATTTCACCATCCAGGGCGCTATCGGCCTGGGCCGCACCAAGGACTACCAGCCGGAACAACCGATCTTCTACTCCCATAAAGTGCATGCCGGCATCAACCAGATCAGTTGCCTCTATTGTCATGGCAATGCCTGGGAAAGCAAGCATGCCACCGTTCCTGCCCTGAACGTTTGTATGAACTGTCACGCAGCGATCAACGATTACACCAAGGGACCTAAATTATACCGCGAAGACGGCAGCGAGGTAGACGGAACGGCGGAAATCCAAAAGCTGTACAGCTATACCGGTTATGATCCCAAGACCGGCCGCTACAACACCGAGCACGCCAAACCCGTAGAATGGACCAAGATCCACAATCTTCCCGACCATGTATTCTTCAGCCATGCACAACATATCCGTGCCGGTAAAGTACAGTGCCAGACCTGCCATGGTCCGATCCAGGAAATGAACGAGGTGAAACAATTTGCAGATGTGAGCATGGGCTGGTGTATCAACTGCCATCGTACGACCAAGGTTAATTTCCCTGATTCCAGCGGAAATGGAAATAAATTCTACAGCATTTACGAAAAATTCCATAAAGATCTGAGAACTGGCAAAATGGATAGCGTAACTGTTGAGAATATCGGCGGTACAGAATGCCAGAAATGCCATTATTAATCCCCGGACATCGCTTGGCCCGGCCGCACCAACAAGCGAGCATATAAACAGAGCTTTGAAGATTAGTATATATATAATGTAAAAATTCAAGTCCCTTAAAAGCTGTCCGGAACTTATCCCGGATGACAAAGAGGGGTTTAACTTCTCAAATATGAGCGACAAAAAATACTGGCAAAGTTTCGGAGAGCGCAATAACAGTGAAGCGTTTCAGAAATCAACGGAAAATGAATTCGACCAGGATTTACCGTTGGAAGGCCTGGATGGAAAAGGATTGCTCGACTCCAAGACTCCCCGGAGAGATTTTCTTAAATACTTAGGCTTCAGTACAGCCGCCGCAACCCTGGCCGCCAGTTGCGAAATTCCAGTAAAAAAAGTCATTCCCTATCTCAATAAGCCGGAGAATATGATCCCGGGTGTGGCGGATTATTACGCTACCACCTACACTTCCGGCGGAGATGTCGTATCCATCGTCGCTAAAGTAAGGGACGGACGCCCTATCAAAATAGAAGGAAATGAATTGTCCTCTATCACCAAGGGCGGTACTTCCGCCCGGGTACAGGCTTCCGTGTTGGATCTTTATGATACGGCCCGCCTCCGCTACCCTGTCCAGATCACGGACGGCAAACCACAGGAGGTAAGCACATTCGAAGCTTTTGACAAGCTGGTAGCCGACTCCCTGGCCGGAGCCGCCGGAGCCCCCCTCGTCCTGCTGACAGGCTCCCTCACCTCCCCTACCACCAAACAGATCATCAGCGAATTTTTAGCAAAATATCCAGGTAGCCGCCACGTACAATACGATGCGGACTCCTATAGCGGCATCTTGCTGGCTAATGAAGCTACTTACGGCAAAAAGGCCATCCCTTCTTACCAGTTCGAGAATGCAAAAGTGATCGTGAGCCTGGGCGCCGACTTTCTGGCTACCTGGCTGTCTCCCGTGGAATTTGCCCGCGGGTGGGCCCAGGGCAGAAAGATCAGTGAGAAGAACCCTTCCATGAGCAAGCATTATCAGTTTGAAAGCCTGCTATCCACCACCGGCGGCAATGCCGATGACCGTTACACTCACCGCCCTTCGGAGACCGGCGCTATCGCCCTGGCCCTGCTGGCAGAACTGGGTGGAAGCGTCAGCGCTCCCGCACTGAACGATAAATTAAAATCCGGCGTTAAGAAGGCCGCTAAAGACCTTCTGGAAAATAAAGGGAAAGCGCTCGTAGTGAGCGGCAGCAACAATCCCGATGTACAGGTGATCGTAAATGCCATCAATGAGGCCATCGGCGCCAATGGAACTACGATCAGCTGGTCCGCCCCCCTTCAGATACGGCAGGGGATCGACAGCGAAATGAACACCCTCGTAGCGGATATGAATGCCGGTAAGATAGGCGCCCTGCTGATCTACGGAGTCAACCCGGCCTACGATTATTATGATGGGGACAAGTTCAAAGACGCCCTGAAGAAAGTAAAGACCACCGTATCTTTCAATGACCGCCTGGATGAAACGACGGAATTGGTAAAATTTGCGATCCCCGCCCCCCATTTCCTGGAAAGCTGGGGTGACGCAGAACCTAAGCCCGGGTACTACAGTTTCCTTCAGCCCACGATTTCCCCCCTGTTCAAAACAAGGCCTTTCGAAGAGTCCTTATTGAAATGGAGCGGCAATAACTCCACCTACGAAGCTTATTTTAAACAATATTGGACCAGCAAGCTGGGCGGTATCGAAGGGTATGAAAAAGCCCTGCAGGATGGGGTTATAGAACCAGCTACCGCTCCCGCTGCCAGCACTGCTTCTTTCAGCAATGCAAAGGTCGGCGAAGCGGCTACGGCCATCGGCGCCTGGAAAAAAGGCGGCGCTTTCGAAGTAGTACTTTATCAGAAAGTCGCTATCGGTATCGGCGTTCAGGCCAATAACCCCTGGTTGTTGGAACTGCCGGATCCTATCACGAAAGCCACCTGGGACAACTATGCAGTCGTCTCCCCCAAATTCGCGAAGGATGCTTTTCAGCTCGACCTCAGCGTTCAGCGCCAGGCAGATGCTTATGAAGTGCATCCCGAAAAGCAGGTGATCAAGGTAAAAGTATCCGGTAAAGAGATGACCCTCCCCGTCGTCATCGTCCCCGGAACGCATAATGAAGTGATCGGGATCGCCGTCGGTTATGGCCGCCAGAGCGCCAAACCCGAGAACACCCCGGAATTTATCGGAAGGTCGGTAGTCGGTGTCGGCAAAAATGCCTTCCCCCTGCTGGGCTTCAATGGGACGACCGTCGAATGGAGCAATCCTGAAGCCAACTTTGAAAAGACCAACGAAACCTACCAGGTAGCCCAGACCCAGACGCATAACACCTATGAAGGCCGCTCGGAAGTGGTAAAAGAGGTCACCCTGGAAGATTTTAAAAAGACCCCCAACGAGATCCTGGAAGAACGTGAGAAGGAGCTGAAACCTTACGGAGGTGTTGAAGGCTATGAAAAACAAGGTACGCTCTATCCCACTTACGATAAGCCCGGCATCCACTGGGGCATGTCCATCGATATGAACTCCTGCTTCGGTTGCGGAGCCTGTGTCGTGGCCTGTCACGCGGAGAACAATGTGTCGGTGGTCGGTAAGAGCGAAGTATTGCGCTACCACGATATGCACTGGCTGCGCATCGACCGGTATTTTGCCGCCCCTTCCGGCAGCAAGCTGGATGATCCGAACGAAGTGCAGGTGATATTCCAACCCATGCTGTGCCAGCATTGTGACAACGCTCCCTGTGAGAACGTTTGCCCGGTATCCGCTACCAACCATAGCAGCGAAGGCCTCAACCAGATGGCTTACAACCGTTGTATCGGTACCCGTTATTGCGCGAACAACTGCCCTTTCAAGGTCCGCCGCTTCAACTGGGCTGATTACACAGGAGCAGATAGCTTCCCGGACAACCAGGATCAGACGACGGTAGGTAAGCTGGATCCGACCGTATTCCAGATGAATGATGACCTGACCCGTATGGTACTTAATCCGGATGTGACGGTTCGCTCAAGAGGGGTCATGGAGAAATGTACTTTCTGCGTGCAGCGTCTGCAGGAAGGCAAGCTGAAAGCGAAAAAAGAAGACCGCCCCCTGAAAGATATGCAGGACGTACGGACTGCCTGCCAGCAGGCTTGTCCTTCCGATGCGATCGTCTTCGGGAATGTAAATGATAAAGAAAGCCTGATCTCCCATACAAGAGGCGAGAATTCCTATCGCCTGTTCTATGCACTGGAAGAATTACACGTATTACCTAACGTCAACTACCTGGCCAAGGTACGTAACACGGAAGTGATCCGGGAATTCGAAGGAAAAGAAAAAGAAGGAGCGGCCGAAGAAAAACATTCCTGAAAACCGGAATGAATGACGCTAATGAACGCAAACGCGGGTAATATATAAACTGAGAATTTAACAGTTGACGGCGAAGGCCGGCAACTAAAAGCTCAAAACACTATGGCATTATTAAAGTACGAATCACAGGTAAGACCCCCCTTGGTAGTAGGTGACAAAAATTATCACCAGGTCACGGAAGATATTGTGCGCCCCATTGAGGCCGCTCCCTCCCGCAGCTGGTGGATCGGGTTCATTGTCGCCCTGTGCTTGCTTACCTTCGGAGTCATATCCGTAACGCATGAAGTCATATACGGGGTAGGTCAGTGGAACCTTAACCGGACGGTAGGTTGGGGCTGGGATATCACCAACTTCGTATGGTGGGTTGGGATCGGTCACGCCGGAACCCTGATCTCTGCGATCCTTTTGTTATTCCGCCAGGGCTGGAGAACAGGGGTGAACCGTGCCGCAGAAGCCATGACCATCTTTGCGGTTATGTGCGCAGGCCAGTTCCCGATCTGGCACATGGGACGTGTCTGGATGGCTTTCTTCGTAATGCCTTATCCCAATACACGGGGACCGTTATGGCCTAACTTTAACTCTCCCCTCTTATGGGACGTATTTGCAATATCCACTTATTTCACCGTTTCTCTGCTGTTCTGGTACTCGGGTTTATTACCCGACCTGGCCACCGTTCGGGACAGGGCTAAATTAAAGTGGAGAAAAGCCTTTTATGGCGTCGCTTCTTTCGGATGGAACGGCTCTACCAAACATTGGCAACGTCATGAAGCGTTGTCCCTGGTACTGGCAGGGTTGAGTACTCCCCTGGTATTGTCCGTACACACCATCGTATCCTTCGACTTCGCCACTTCCGTTGTCCCGGGCTGGCATACGACGATCTTCCCTCCTTACTTCGTAGCAGGAGCCATCTTCTCCGGTTTTGCCATGGTGCAGACCCTGTTGCTGGTGACCCGTAAAGTCCTGCATCTGGAGGAGTATATTACCATGGAACATATCGAGGTGATGAATAAAGTTATCGTACTCACCGGCTCCATCGTAGGCGTGGCCTACCTGACGGAGCTGTTCATCGCCTGGTATGGCCAGAATAAATTCGAGAACTGGGCTTTCATGCAGAATCGCGTGAATATTTTCAGCCCGCTGGGATGGAGCTACTACCTGATGATGGGTTGTAACGTATTATCCCCCCAGATCTTCTGGTTTAAAAAAATGAGGAGAAATCTTACGGTGACCTTCTTCATGTCCGTGATCGTAAATATCGGGATGTGGTTCGAACGTTTTGTAATTATCGTGACTTCTATTTACAGGGATTACCTGCCGAGTAGCTGGTCTACCTATTACAGACCGACTATCTGGGAAATAGGATTTTATATGGGGACTTTCGGGCTGTTCTTTACCTGTTATTTCCTGTTCTCGAAATTCTTCCCGGTTATCGCTATCGCGGAAATCAAACATATCCTGAAGAGATCCGGCGATTCATACAAAGAAAAGATGGGTGAGGCGGAAAAGGAATCGGTAGAAGAGTTTGCACACGAAATGGCCCACGCGCACTAAGAAACATTGATTAACAAGAGCTAAAAGCTAACAAGATATGGCAGTAAAAAAATTTGTTGTAGGCTATTTTGAAGACGAAGCAGTCTTATTCCCTGCCGTTAAAAAAGTCCGGTCAGCAGGTTATAAAATCCATGACATCTATACGCCCATGGCGATTCATGGATTGGATAAGGCAATGGGGTTGCGGGAAACCAGCCTGCATACGGCAGGATTTATTTATGGCATTACAGGTACCACCACCGCAGTGAGCGGTATCGGATGGATCTTTAATAGTGACTGGCCTCTCAACTTCGGCGGCAAATCGCATTTTGACCTTCCCGCCTGGATACCTATTACATTCGAGTTGACCGTTTTGTTCTCAGCCGTAGGGATGGTATTGACCTTTTGTTACCTGTGCCAGATGGCGCCCTTTGTCCGCAAGCATCATTTCAATCTGCGGTCGACCGATGACCAGTTCACCATGGTGATCGAATGCACCGAAAAGACCAATGAATCCGACCTGCAGGCTTTCCTGAAAAACGCAGGGGCCCAGGGGATCAATACCCAGGTCGCCGAAACAGGCTGGTGGCTGGG
Source organism: Puia sp. (assembly GCA_036394375.1). Lineage (GTDB taxonomy): Bacteria > Bacteroidota > Bacteroidia > Chitinophagales > Chitinophagaceae > Puia. The sequence goes on along the minus strand of DASWFF010000132.1, from coordinate 129,614 downwards.
TCGTTATGATAAAGAAATTCCAATATCATCACTTGAACCCAAAGGAACAGCTGTAGCCTAAGAAGTATAATTCAGAAACGAACTTTGAATAATGAAAAAAGTATCTATCAAAGTGACCCACAGGGTCACTGACCGAAGGTCCATCATAAGCCGATTTGCAACAAAGGGCTATTTTTTCAGCAGCCCTTTGATGCAAATCTCGTTGATCATAGCTGCGGTGATGATCGTTGCCAGTTGTAGCGATATCAAACGCAAGCCCGGAAGAGTTTATATGCCCGATATGGCTTACAGCCGGGCTTATGAAACTTATTCCATTACCGAAGAGGAAAAACAGGCATTGGAAAAGCAGGGAATACATTTCAGCAACACACCGGTAGCAGGTACGATAAAAAGAGGCGAACTGTTCCCCTTCCTGCTGGCAAAAGACAAAGATGGAGATACGACGGATTATGCCGCCTCCAAACTGGTAAAGAGCCCCCTCCACGCCCTGGATACGCCTCAGCTCGTAGAAGCCGAACGGCTCTACCTGGTGAACTGCGGTATCTGCCACGGACCGAAATTAGATGGTAACGGCCCCCTGTACAAAGGCGGGGACGGTCCCTTCCCGGCCAAACCGGCAACCCTGGTGGGAGATGCCAAATATGAATCCATGCCGGAAGGACAGATGTTCTATTCTGTCACCTACGGAAAGAATAAGATGGGAAGCTACGCGTCCCAGTTGAATACGCATCAGCGCTGGATGGTGATCGCTTATATCAAATCCAAACAGGGCGCCGGCAAAAGTGCAACCGGGGCCTCCGCAGGATCAGCAGCCGTAGGTACGGATTCAACGGCCGCCAAAAAATAAAACAACCGGATTAACGAATACATTAAATCACTATAGAATGTCATCAGTTAAAGAACATTTTGAAATACCCGGCCGATACAAACAATGGTCCCTTGGTCTGTCAGGTGTGGGCGTGCTGTCTTTGATCATTGGGTTTATCATGTATGGAGGTACAGACCATGGCACCCGTTTCTGGGCTTCCCTGCTGCAAAACAGCGTATACTTCCTGCTGATCACCAATGCGGCTATGTTCTTATTCTGTGCCACCACCCTCGCCTATGGCGGCTGGACCCTTGCTTTCCGCCGGGTGGCTGAAGCCGTCTCCGCTTCCGTCATCCCTATCGGGATCATCACCTTCGTCATTCTGATGGCCCTGGTGTTCGGTGGCAAAACAACCATTTACGAATGGCTGGACAAGGACCTCGTTAAGAATGACGCTGTTCTGAATGGGAAAAAAGGATTCCTCAACCCTACTTTCTTCACGATATGGACTGCTTTATCCATCGGATTATGGATCCTGCTCGGCAGGAAAATGCGCAACCTCTCCCGCGAGATCGATAATCAACCCCTGACCATAGAAGAAGGGAAGAAATATATTTTCAAGAATACCGTATGGTCAGCCATCTACATCGTATGGTTTGCCCTGACCGTTGCTTCGGTGACTCCCTGGATCTGGCTGATGAGCATCAATGCGCACTGGTTCTCTACCATGTACAGCTGGTATACTTTCGCCAGCAGCTTCGTCGCCGGTATCGCCCTGGTTACGCTCTTCGTCATCTACCTGAAAAACCAGGGATACCTGGAATATGTCAACCAGGAGCACCTGCATGACCTGGGTAAATTCCAGTTCGCCTTTTCCATTTTCTGGACCTACCTGTGGTTCGCTCAGTTCATGCTGATCTGGTACGCCAATATCTCGGAAGAAACGATCTATTTCAAATCCCGGTTCGAGGGCGCTTACAAAGGCGTATTCTACCTGAACCTGGTGATCAACTTCGTGGCTCCCCTGCTGATCTTCATGAAGGCGAGCTCCAAGCGCAACTATGCTACCGTAACTTTTATGTCAGTACTTTTGATATTCGGTCACTGGCTGGATTTCTTCCAGATGGTATTCCCTTACCACTATCCCGATCAGGTGCCTCTGAACCTGTTCGATTTCGGGGTGGCGCTTGGATTTGTGGGGCTGATCATGTGGCAGACCGGGCAGGTATTGAGTAAATTCCCGTTGCTGGCGAAAAACCACCCTTTCCTGAAAGAAAGTATTATCCATCATACTTAAAATCTTTGAACTATCATGTCAACTATTTTTCTGTTACTGATCCTGTTATTCGGCTTCCTGATCACTTTCCAGATCGCTAAGGCCAGTGAGTACGTAGGTGTCCTGAAAGGCGAAAAGAAAAATTTTGAGCAGCACAATCGCATCAATGGTTTTCTCATGATCGCGTTCCTCGTATTGGGACTGATCGGAGTCTACTGGTGCAACGAACTGTTCAGGGGAAAGATCCTTGGTGAATCCGCATCCGTACACGGCGAGCAGATCGATACGATGATGTACATCACGATCACGATCACCGGGATCGTATTCGTAATTACCCAGGTGCTCCTGTTCTGGTTTGCCTACAAATTCCAGTACTCGGATAAGAGAAAGGCGTTTTACTTCCCCCATGACAGCCGGCTGGAAGTGATCTGGACCGTTGTACCCGCTATTACTCTTACCGTATTGGTCGGTTTTGGCCTGTTCTATTGGTTCCGTATCACCGGCGAGGCTCCGAAAGACGCCCTGCAAGTGGAAGTCACCGGCAAACAATTCGGCTGGATATTCCGCTACGCCGGGAAAGACAACACCTTTGGAAAGAAGTACTACCAGAATATCAGCGATAAGGATAATAATTCCCTGGGATTGATCTGGGAGGATCCTTATGCACAGGATGATATCGTCGTCGGGAACGAAATGTACATCGTGAAGGACCAGCCCGTGAAGCTGATCATTAATTCCAGGGACGTGATCCATGACGTAGGGTTGGTCTATTTTCGTCAGAAGATGGATGCCGTGCCAGGCACTCCTACTACTCTTTGGTTCATTCCCAAGTTCACCACCGATGAAATGAAAAAGAAACTGAATAATCCGGATTTTGAATATGAAATCTCCTGCGACCAGATGTGCGGAAGAGGACACTATACCATGCGGGGTATTATCAAGGTCGTCACGAAGGATGAATTCATACTCTGGAAAGCTAAGCAAAAACCGAACTATGTACAGGTTTTCCCGGATAGAGATCCGGCTAACCCGGCCGTGAAGACGGATTCTGCCAAGACAGCATCGATGGATCCTGCGGCGGCAGGGAAACTGATGGCGCAGAAAAACTAAAAGCATCCGGGCGCCAGGGTGCATGAGCCCGGAAACAAAATAAATAATAGAATAGCGACAGGGTTTTCAACTAAATTTTTTCTCATGAGCAACGAAGCAGCATTACACGGACATCCTGAAGTGGTCACCACTCATGACGTGCATCATGATGAACATGACATTCATCACAAACAGACCTTTATTACGAAATATGTCTTTAGCCAGGATCATAAAATGATCGCCAAGCAGTTCCTGATCACAGGGATGATCTGGGCTGTCCTGGGCGGGTTGATGTCTGTGTTGTTCCGTCTCCAGCTGGGTTATCCCGATGCCAAATTCGCTTTCCTGGAAGATATCCTGGGCAGCAAATGGGCCAGGGGCGGTCAGATCCAGCCTGAATTTTATTATGCGCTGGTGACCATGCACGGGACCGTACTGGTGTTCTTCGTACTGACGGGAGGATTGAGCGGCACCTTCGCCAACTTCCTCATTCCTCTGCAGATCGGTGCAAGAGATATGGCTTCTCCTTTCCTCAATATGCTGTCTTACTGGTTCTTCTGGACAGCCAGCGTAGTGATGATCTGTTCCCTGTTCGTGGAGACCGGTCCTGCCAGCGGCGGATGGACATCCTACCCTCCATTAAGCGCCCTGGGAGACGCTTCGGAGGGATCGAAGACAGGGATGGACCTCTGGCTCGTCTCGATGGCCCTGTTCGTTGTCTCTTCCCTGCTGGGGGGTCTTAACTATATTTCCACCATCCTGAACCTCCGTACCAAAGGAATGAGCATGACCCGCCTGCCGCTTACCATCTGGGCGCTGCTCTTCACCGCTATCCTGGGAGTATTGTCCTTCCCGGTTTTATTATCCGGCTTCATCCTGTTATTATTCGATCGTCATGCAGGCACCAGTTTCTACCTGTCCGATATTTTTATAGCCTCTACGCAAAAAGCATTGCCGAATGAGGGGGGTAGCGCGATTCTCTACCAGCACTTGTTCTGGTTCCTCGGGCACCCGGAAGTATATATCATTATCCTGCCGGCGATGGGACTGGTCTCGGAAGTGATGTCCATCAACTCCCGTAAACCTATATTCGGGTATATGGCCATGGTGGGTTCTTTATTTGCCATCTGTGTCCTGGCCTTCCTGGTATGGGCGCACCATATGTTCGTCACCGGGCTGAATCCGTTCCTGGGTTCGGTATTCGTACTACTCACCCTGCTGATCGCCATACCTTCGGCCATTAAGGTGTTCAACTGGCTTACCACCCTGTGGAGGGGTAATATACGCTTTACCCCGGCTATGCTCTTCGCCATCGGTTTTGTCAGCATGTTCATCTCCGGCGGGTTGACCGGGATATTCCTGGGTAACTCCACCCTGGACATACAATTACACGATACTTATTTTGTGATCGCACACTTCCACATCGTAATGGGGGTCTCCGGTATGCTGGGCATGTTTGCCGGTATTTACCACTGGTTCCCTAAAATGTATGGGCGGTACATGAATAACACCATGGCTTATATCCATTTCTGGATAACATTCATAGGCGCCTACCTGATCTTCTGGCCGATGCACTATGAAGGATTGGCCGGCATGCCACGCCGTTACCTGGATTACAGCAACTGGCTTTCTTTCAACCAGTTCGGAGACCTTAACCGGTTCATCTCCACGGTAGCCATGGTCGTATTCGCTACTCAGCTATTGTTCATATTCAATTTCTTCTATTCCATTTTCAAAGGAAGAAAAGTAATTTCACAGAATCCCTGGCAGGCCACTACCCTGGAATGGACCACTCCGATCCGTCCCGGTCATGGCAACTGGCCCGGAGAGATTCCTGAAGTACACCGCTGGCCTTACGATTACGCGAAGGACGGAAGGGACTTTATCCCCCAGACAGAGCCGGTGGGCAGCAGCGAAAGTGACCATTGACAGGATTATAAGTTTTGGAAGAGCAGCAGCGATAAAGTAGAAATCATACTATGCCCTGACTCGCATCGGGGCATCAGTTTTGAAAAACATAAAAATCATGTCAGAGGAGACCGTGAAGCAATCCAGTTCTTTTAAATTTGCCGGCAAATTGCAGGATTACAAACTGCTGATCAAGTTCAATCTCAGCTTCATGGTGGTGTTCTCTGCCTTGATCAGTTATTTGCTGGCGCCGAAAGTAAAGGAATATGACTGGGCTTCGATTATGCTCTTTTTCCTGGGAGGCATGCTGGTCACGGGAGCTGCCAATACGATCAACCAGATCGTAGAGAAAGATACGGATGCCCTGATGAAACGAACGGCCAACAGACCCGTCGCTTCCGGCAGGATGAGTACCGGGGAAGCCTGGGCCTTTGCCGTGATAGCGGGGATCGGAGGCGTACTGATCCTCTGGCATTTCAATTTTCTCACGGCGGTACTCGCAGCCTTCAGCCTGTTTGTATATGCATTTATTTATACACCCCTGAAGAAGGTCAGCTCGATTTCCGTATTGGTGGGCGCTGTTCCCGGAAGCCTCCCCTGCCTGATCGGCTGGGCGGCGGGCAACGACGATCTGAGCGCCGGCGGCTGGGCCCTGTTCGCCCTGCAGTTTTTCTGGCAATTTCCCCACTTCTGGGCCATTGCCTGGATCGCCCACAAAGATTATACGGCGGCAGGATTCAAAATGCTCCCGTCCAATGAAGGACCCACTAAATATTCAGCCATACAGGCCGTTATATATTCTTTACTGTTACTGCCTGTCGGCATATTGCCCTACCTCCTGGGAATGAGCGGGATCGTGAGCCTGGTGATTGTACTAATCGCCAACTTGTTTATGGTATGGACATGCGTACGGCTGTACAGGGATATGACCACCAAAGCGGCAAGGCGGGTTATGTTCAGCAGTTATATCTATCTGCCGGTAGTATTACTGGCATTATTAGCTAACAAGATTTCCTAAACTCCTGCCCCCAGCCCCCTGAAGGGGAGTAAAGGGCGGGGACGAGGTACAGACAATGATAAAATCGATCGAAGGAAACATACCAGTGAACGAACAAAGAAAGAAAATACACCCCCATAAATTTACGTTATGGGTGGCCCTGGGCAGTATCATTATGATGTTTGCCGGGCTTACCAGCGCCTATATCGTGAAAAGGGATCAGCCGGGCTGGACGAGTTTTGCCATCCCCCGCGCTTTCTGGTATTCCACCGGGGCGATCCTGCTGAGCAGCCTGACGATACAAATGGCCCTGCGATCGTTCAAGGAACGGGAAATGTTACGGTATCGCAACCTGATAACGGTCACAGCTTTGTTAGGAGCGCTCTTTGTGATCCTGCAGTGGATAGGGTTCAGACAGATCTGGAGTACCGGGATCACCTTTAAAGGATCCGGAGGCGGCCAGTTCCTGTATATTATCGCCGGATTACATGCATTGCATGTACTGGCGGGGGTGATCGCTCTGTTTGTAATGTTCATAAAGGCATTTGCCTCGAAGGTCCGCAGTTATAACAGCGTTCCGGTAGAGCTGATGAGCACATACTGGCATTTTGTAGACCTGCTCTGGATCTATTTGCTCATTTTCTTTATCGGTATAAATTAATAATATTCAGTTTAGTTAAATAAATTTGCAAACCAACTAAAATAACAACATGGCACAGACAATACCAGCAGGACAAAAATGGTGGGGCGGCGGGAAGAGTCCGTTCAATGTGGAGTATGGTAAACTGATGATGTGGTATTTCCTGATGAGTGATGCCTTTACATTCGGCGCTTTCCTGATCTCTTATGGCTCGATCCGTTTCGCAACGAACGGATGGCCTGACCCGAACGAAGTTTTTAGGGCCTTTCCAGGCATGGGAGGTCTCCATCTGCCCCTGGTATTCGTGAGCCTGATGACCTTTATCCTGATCATGAGCTCGGTGACCATGGTACTGGCAGTAGCCGCCGGACACCGGAATGATCAGAAAGCCGTTACAAAATGGATGATCCTGACTATCATCGGAGGGCTGGCCTTCTTAAGCTGCCAGGCATGGGAATGGACTCATTTACATGGAGAAGGCGCCTGGTGGGGAAGAAATCCATTCATCAATGCTGACGGAACGAAAGCGACTACCAACTTCACCAATTTCTTCTTTACGATCACCGGCTTCCATGGTTTTCACGTATTTTCCGGGGTGATCATCAATATTATCATGCTGATCAAGAATATAAGGGGTGATTTTGCTAAAAGAGGCCACTACCTGATGATCGAAAAAGCAGGTTTGTACTGGCATTTTGTGGATCTGGTATGGGTATTCGTATTCACTTGTTTTTATTTGCTCTAGTCAAGGAATCAATCATTTAAGATTAATATAATTAGATTTTTATGGAAACAACTATTCAAACCGCAGGCGCTCACCATCACGAACCGGAATTCTCCACTAAACCCATCTGGAGGACCTTTTGGATATTATTGGGCATTACCGCGGCGGAATTGATCCTGGCGACTATTCATTTGAAGACAGGATTTCCTCCGAAATATGTACTCAACGGGATTTACCTGATCCTCACCTGCGCCAAAGCTTTTTATATTATCGCCGAGTTCATGCACTTAGGGCATGAGTTGAAGAACCTGATCATGACCCTGGGCATCACCGCATTGTTGTTTGTCTGGTTTATCATTGCCTTCCTGTATGAGGGAAACTCGTATAAGAACCTGCGGAACCGCTATGACCCGTACCAGGTAGAACAAAGCAAAAAGAAAGTGCAGGCGCCGGGAGAACAGGAACCCGCAGCGAAAAAACCGGGATCAGCCGAGTAGAAGTCTTATTTTGATCAACAGCATTCAAAGTATATTACCGGAACCATCGCTGCTGGCGATGGTTTCTCATTTTTTAAACAATAAGCCTTGAGCAAGAAAGCGTGGTTGGCATTATGTGTGGCGGTACTGATCCCCCTTGTTTTTTATATGATCGCGAGCCGGTACGGAGTGGTCATGCCGAAAAAGTATTTCCCGGACTCCGTACTCACTAAAATAAAGGACGGAAAAGAGATCACGGATACCATCTGGCATAAAGTGAGCGATGTTCACCTGCAAAACCAGTTAGGAGAGCAGGTATCCCTGGAACAGGAAAAAGGGAAAGTCCTGGTAGTTGATTTTTTCTTCACCCACTGCGCCAGCATCTGCCCTATCCTGACGCGTAACGTAAAGAGATTGCAGGACGGCCTGAAAATAAAGAACGAGGTGAAAAGGATCGATACTACTTTTGTCCGGTTCCTTTCCCTCAGCGTAGACCCCGTAAGGGACTCTGTGCCTGTCCTTAAAAAATATGCCGATCGTTATGGGGTCAATTCCGATGTGTGGTGGTTGCTCACCGGCCCTAAAAAGACCATTTACGATTTCGCCCTTAATGAGCTCAAGCTGGGGCTTCAGGACAGCGTCAGCGTTGATTCGAACTTCGTGCATACGGACTATGTCGCCCTGCTGGACAAAGACCGGGTGATACGGGGGTATTATCATGGCACGGACACTGCAGCCCTTGCCCGGCTGGCCGATGATATCGTTTTTATCATGCTGGAAAAGGACAAGAACCGCCAATCGCCGTTCACGGAGTTAAAGCCTTTGCGGATCCCGATCCTTATTATTCTGCTGGGAACGGTCCTGGGGGTTTGGTATTTCAGCAGGAAATCAAAGAAAGAATTTTAAGACCAATTAGCATATATATCATGAAAGAACCTATTTCAGGCGCTCCCCCTGCCAAAACGCGGAGCCTTACTATCCCGATCATCATAGTTTCTATCGCCATTCCGGTGGCCGTTGCTTTTATAATACTCGTGCCGCAGGCAAAAATCGATTTCGGCTTCAACACCCGGTTCCTCCCGCTTTTTCACGCGATCCTTAATTCCAGCACGGCTATCCTGCTGATCGCCAGTTTGTATTTTATAAAGAACGGGCTGATCAAAGCGCATAAGACGGCTAACTTGCTGGCCGTGGTCCTGAGTAGTATCTTTTTGATATCCTATGTGATCTATCACTCGTCTAATCCCTCTACCCGGTTCGGGGACCTGAATCACGATGGGGTCCTTAGTGATGAGGAGAGACAAGCGGCCGGCGTCTTGCGTTATGTTTATTATTTCATCCTCTCCTCCCATATTATCCTCTCCGGGGTCATCGTTCCCCTGGTATTGTTCACACTGCAAAAGGCTTTCCAGGAGAAATTCGACAAACACCGCAGACTGGCAAAGATCACCTGGCCTATCTGGCTCTATGTGGCCGTTACAGGAGTGGTAGTCTATCTGATGATCAGTCCGTATTATTAATTCCTGAATGTCGTTATGCCATTGCTGGCCGGCTGCGGAAGCTCCCTTTTAGCGTAGCCCCTTTCATTCGCCCTGGCCGAAAATATTCTTTCAGGACGTAGCTGCCGGACAATACCCGATCCGATGAAGGTCTGTTGAATGCCCTGGTCTTCTATTCCTGCGGTAAGTTCTTCCGAGAGCTTCTCTACGGCCATCCTGGTCGCGGAATAGAGGTTGGAGCCTGCCGCGGCAGCGATTGTGGCCGGAGAAGAATAATTCAGGATCATACCGGAGCCCTGACTCCGCAGATAAGGCAGCGCCTGCTTTAGCACATGAAAGGTCCCAAATACATTTTCTTCGAAATATTGATGGAGAGCATTTTCGGGCAGGGCTTCCGGCGGAGTGGAGAGATCGCAGCCGGCATAATTGACGATGCCATCGATCCTTCCGAATTGGCGGATGGTTTGCCGGATGGCTGTTTGTACGCTGTCTTCATCGGTCAGGTCTGCTGTAAGACAGAGGAGATCCTCTGTTTTGCCGCCGGCTCCCATCGGCCGCCCGATAAGATTCTGCAGAGAGACCTTATCCCGGGAGACGGCTGCGACGCGTTGGCCATTTTGCAGCAATCCTTTTGCGAAATAGAGCCCGAGTCCGGTTGACGCCCCTGTAATAAACCATACTTCTTTTAAACTCATAGTTACTGTCCGTTTTTGTTGGACATAAAGATACAAGCCTTGAGGCTACGGAACCTTGCGCTGATCAAACGAAGGTTTGCGAAATTCAAACAATTCTGAAAGCCGTGGGGGTAAGGCGGGTCTGTTTGTGGAAGAAATTGGAAAAATGCGCCGGCTCTTCGAAGCCCAGGCAATAGCTGATCATGGAGATATTCCAGTCGGTGTGTTTCAACAGCGCCTTGGCCTCGGAAAGCATTCGAACGGAGATATGCTCGGTAGTGGTCTTGCCGGTGACCCGCTTGATGGCCCGGTTCAGGTGGTTGACATGGACGGAGAGGTTTTTGGCATAATCACTGGCGGAACGCAGGCTGAATTGCTGGGAAGGGGATTCGATAGGAAACTGCCGCTCCAGCAGCTCGGTAAAGACGGCCGTGATCCGGGAGTTGGCATCCGGATGACGGTAAAGGATTTTAGCCGGCTGCATCTTCACCGCATAATGCACCATCTCGGTGACATAATTCCTCAGCAGGTCATACTTGTATACATAATCGGAGTTGATCTCCCGGAGCATTTTCTGGAAAAGTCCGCTGATCTCTTCATCCTGCTCCTGGCTCAGTGCATAAGAGGGGGTCCCCCCGGCCATGAACATCGGCAGGTCGGCAAATTTTTCCGGGATAAAAGATTCCGTGAAAATGCAGAAGAAACCTGAGGTATCTCTGGGGCCCTCTTCCGGTCCGGCTTCAAAGGTATAAGGCACCCGGGGATTAGAGAACAGGAGTGTGGGGCCTTCTGTTTGGAGGCTTTTGTCGGCATAATGAAAGATATTTCGGTCACGGGCGAGGCTGATCTTATAAAAATCCCTTCTGCTGTAGACAGGGGGTGTGCTGCCGGGGGCCAGGCACTCTTCCCGCCTGAATACATTAAAATGCCCGATCCCCTTTTGCAGGTCATCGGGGATCCAGTTGAATTTTTTTTGGTAGAAATCTTCGAGTGTTTCAGTAGTCGCCATAACCTAAAATTACGAAATTCAAACAATTTGATGAAACAGTTTTGGAGGGGCCGGCGCTCCCGGCGCTGATGCTCATAGTTCCATTGCGGGGTCCGCGGGGGCGGGATTCAAAGCTCCGTTGCGGGGTCCCAGAACAATTTTTTGAAATCGATGACCTTGTCGTCTTTGACGGCAATACCTTCTTTCTCCAGCAATTGCTGCATCCTTTCCGGGGGATTGTAATGATGCCTGCCGGTCAGCAATCCGTTGCGATTGACCACCCGGTGGGCGGGGACCGGTTTTTTGGCGGAGGGGACGGCCATCATGGCCCATCCTACCATTCTTGCTGACAGGCGGGTGCCCAGGCAGGCGGCGATGGCGCCATAAGAGGTCACCCGGCCCCGGGGGATCTGGCGGGCGACTTCATGTACCAAATCAAAAAAAGAATCGTCCTTTTGGCCGGAGGGCCGGAGGACAGAGAGTTTTTCCCGGACGGCCTCTTTGCCGGGCTTGCGGGTGCCAGTTGCGGACCGGCTGGTTTTTTCGGGTGCCACGGCCCTTTTCGCCGGTGCCTTATTTTTCTTTTTGGATATCGCCATGATCTTTTCGTTGAGTGGATAATTGGGAACGCCTGGGTTCCGGAACGCTGACATAATCGAAAGGGCAATGCTTACACCCGTTACCGCAGCAATGGCCTCTTTCCAGGTGGTATTTGGCCGTAAAGACCATATACCCCTGTTCATTATAATAAAAGTCCTCGCCTTCGATCAATGGTTTCATTCCTTTTCATCTTCCTGTAAGTCGGCAAAATAGCCTTCCTCCCCTTTCTCAATCTCCATAAGCCGTTGGTGTAAGATCGCATCGATATCGGGCAACGAGCCTTCCGGAAGGGTGAAACAAAGATAGTGAACCCTGCTGCTCCCGGCAATATCGAGCGATTCATAATGCGTCCTGATCTTCAGCTCTTCCTTCATCGGGGCGGCATGTATGTCGTCCAGGTCCTCCAGCACCTTTAAATGGCATAATTCTATCACCCATTTCGTAAAGGTATAGAGTACGGGGGAGTCCGTCTTCAGGTGGATCAGCCCTCCCGGAATGAGGATCTGCTGGTAAAGGCGAAGGAATTTGGGATGCGTCAGCCTTCTTGTCGCCCGGGACTTTCTCAGCTGGGGGTCGGGGAAGGTGAGCCAGATCTCACTCACTTCTTCCGGGGAAAAATAAGTATTGATCTGGTCGATCTTGGTGCGTAGAAAGGCGGCATTGGAAATGTGCTCTTCCAGGCATTTTTTTGCCCCGATATAGATGCGGTTACCTTTCAGGTCCACACCCAGGAAGTTGCGGTGAGGATACATAAGGGCGAGCCCTACGGTATACTCTCCTTTACCACAGGCCAGTTCCAGGGTGAGCGGCTGGTCCTTCTTAAAGAAAGCGGCCCATTGTCCCGCCATGTCCTCCGGGTATTGAAGAACATTCGGGAATGATTTGATCGCTTCGAATCGGATTAGCTTTTTCTGGCCCATGGGGGGCAAAATTAACGAATAAAAATTGCCTTGATAAGGGACAAACCGAGGTTTTTAAACTTCCGGTTCGTTCTAAAAAAAGAACAATACGTCCAATTTCAAAGAGGATAAACATTTATAGCTTTTCTTTGAAATATGACAAGGGATAAGCGATACACCAGTGTACGGAATTTGATTGGTGCCGGTTATATCAAAGCTTTTCGGGAGATATTCGATACGCTTCCTAAAGTGTCGTTGCCCGTGATCTGGGAATGAATAATGTGCGCTTCAGCAGGCTGATGGATAACGTAGATGAGTTTTCACTAAAAGAAATATTTCTTATGGCCTTTCTCCTGGACATTAATGAGAGCGTTATGCTGGATATTGTTCTTCAGCAGCGTGCCCGGGACAGAAAATAAAAAGCCCGCCAGCTTGATTTTTCGTGCCGACAAACGTTGGCACCAGTACCGAATTAATATCCGCAAGATCGTTTACCCAGCTAAGAAAATACGCACAGTCAGCGAAGGCTACAATCGATTTCGACTAAATCCGCCCTGAAATAATTGTATTAGCAAATATAGAAACACGCAGGCAATAGCTAGTGCTGCTAAAGCCATTAAAGTCAGCTTTTTGCACTTAAATTTGAATATTCCTAAAATAGTTATTTCTACTTCTTCATTCTGTTTTGGCGTAGGCATAATATGGAGTAATTGTATTATGCCCGCAGTAGCGGTACAAATGTATTGTACCTTTTGGTCCGTCAAATCTTTGGTGTAGTAAAAATCAAACAATTAACAATTAATATTATTTATATATTATTAATAATTAGAACTTTAAGGGGTAAAATGCCCTAAGAAATTAATATAAAAAACATAAAAATAAAGTAAAATCACGCAATCCACATACCGTAAAAACACCTGTGGTATTATGTTAAAAGACGTTATTTTCAGTTTAAAATATTTGCTGTAGAATGGGGCTATCTCATGCTGAAGGCACCATTCCTTTTGCGAAAGATTACTGGTTCGCCAGGAGGCTATGCTGGCAAACATCTTCTCCCGCATCAATTCATCTTTGGACATAATTCTTTTTCTGTAAAACTATCACTGAAAAAGGCATATAGCAACAGGCAGTTCACCGGGGCATACATTTTCCAGGCAGAAAAATGCTAATATTTACTTAAGTATTGTCAATAAAGTTCCCACATAATTCCTGGCGTCAATAAAACCTGTGTATCGGGAATCAGCAGCGCCATGACGATTGTCCCCCATGACAAAAAAACTGCCATTCGGAACGGATATCGGACCAAAATTATCAGCATTCCAGGGGTGACCGTAAATTTGTTGAATTTCTTTGTCAATGTCTGTGCGGATTGATAGCCGCCCTGAAATTGATTTGGTATGGAAAATAGATGTTGCCAACCTTATCGCAACGGAATCTGTACCTACCTGGTTAATATCGTCGAGGTGGTTCCTATAATAATCCTCGCCTAGTTTTTTAATTCATTTGAGTGGATAATATACTCCTTTTTCAGGTCAAGTAAAGAATCAGCATTTCGATCATTGACGAATAAGGTCCCTTCTATAATTTGTATTTTATCACCAGGCAATCCGCAAACTCGCATTAACCATATTCCCCCACCCCAAAATTCGCCTTTTGCCTGATTGAAACAGATAAAATCAAATCGTTTCGGCTTCACCAGGTTTGACGTTAATATCCTGTTTCCTGGTTTTATGTTGGGTTCATTAGAAAGAGTGGGGATATTGTAATACTGAAGCATTCCAGTAATTCTACCGACGAAATAAAAAAGGCCAACTGAACAAAGAACGATAGCCGGGATTAAACATTTTTTTCATTATTTGATTTTTTAATTATGGCCAGAGCATTACGGTTAATTAGAAATATGGATCAAACATTTATGGATAAAATATGGATACGTTATGGATATATCTAGTTCTTTTGTTTATTTGACTGGTCCGATTTGAAACTGGGGGAGGATTACCTGCGTACCCTACCGGGTACCCTGGTGATCCCGAGTGGGATAAAAAATGCCCCCATTCGGGGGCACTGCTGTTTTTTTGTTGGCTGTAGAGGAAGGACTCGAACCTCCACGGGGTAGTTAGCCGTAGCGCAATCTGTGGTGGTCAACCCCAGTCGGACCCGATTTTAGTCGGTCCCGGCATTACACTATGTTTATTCCAGATCCCCACCCCCGAGACAAGAGGGCATGTCTGCCAAATTTCATCACTCTACAATAGTAATAAGTAATAGAAAGGATCTCCCATACGGGAGATCCTTTGCTGTTGCTGTAGGAGGAGGGCTCGAACCTCCACGGAGCGGTTAGCCGTAGCGCAATGTGTGGTGGTCAACCCCAGTCGGACCTGATTTGCACCAGACCCGGCATTACACTATATTTATCCCGTTATCTCCACCCCCGAGACAAGAGGGCATGTCTGCCAAGATTCCATCATCCCACAGTGTTAAAGAACTGATTTAAGGCAAAATTAAAGAAATACCCCAAATTTTTACGTTTTTTCGAACAAAAATTTTTATGTTTTCAAAAATATTCAAATATTTGCATTTTAATGTAGAGAAAATTTAAAAAACACTATTCAACATGGCTGCAAAATTGAATCTCGACAAATTGGATCTGCAAATTATTCATGAAATGATGGAGAATGCAGAGATCTCCTATGCTGAATTGGGGAAAAAACTATTTGTTTCGGGGGGCACTATCCATGTACGGATTAAAAAATTACAGGAACTGGCTGTCGTTAAAGGTACAAAATTACACGTAGATCTTAAGCAATTAGGATATGACGTAATCGCCTTCATCGGGATCTACCTGGAAAAAAGCTCCTTATATGACAGCGTAGCGCGGGAATTGCAAAAGATCCCTGAAATAGTCCGGCTCAATTATACCACAGGGAATTATAGCATGTTTGCGGAAATAGTCTGTAAGGACATCAATCAGTTAAGATTTGTATTACACGATGAGTTGCAGAAGATAAAAGGCATCGAACGCACGGAGACCTTCATTTCCCTTGATGAAAGCTTTAACCGCAACGTACAGGTCTTCAAGGAATAAGGCCCTGCGTAGCTCTGCGGCTGCAGGCTGGCCGGATCCGCCAATCTTCCTTTATACGCGCACATTCAAAGCATCCCTTAGCCCATTACCCAAAAGATTGAAGGCTAATACCAGTAACATAATGGCCAGGCCCGGAGCCAGCGCCAGCATGGGGTTATGGGTGATAATGAAATTATAGTTCTCCTTGATCATGAGCCCCCAGCTAGGCTGGGGCGGCTGAACGCCTACTCCCAGAAAACTCAGGCCGGCCTCGATCACAATCGCAGAAGCAAAATTGGAAGCGGAGACCACCCATACCGGCCCCATCACATTGGGTAATATATGACGGAAAAGGATCCGGCTATGAGAATAACCCAGGGCTTTGGCCGCTTCCACATACTCCCGTTCCCTCACCCCCAGGACCTGCCCTCGTATGATCCTGGCCACATTCACCCACAACGTGAGGCCGATAGCAATGAATACCTGCCAGAACCCTTTGCCCAGCATGAGCGTAATGGCAAAGACCAATAACAGCGTGGGGATACTCCAGATGACATTGATCAGCCATAGGATGATCTCATCCACCTTGCCCCTGAAATAACCTGCCAATGAACCCAGCAGCACCCCTAAACTCAAAGAAATAAGGACCGTGACGAGCCCGACAGCCAGGCTTACCCTCACTCCCACCAATAGCCGACTTAAAATATCACGCCCATATTTATCCGTTCCCAGCCAGAAGACCCGGCTCCTGATGGCTCCTGTCTGCTCCCCCGCTAAAAGATAGGCCCTCCTTTCCTCCACACCCTCGTCTACGAATTTCTGTACGATCAGACTATCTCCCCTTTTTTCATAACTATTGATAGGGATATAGTTGTAATCATCCTCCTTACCGGAAAGCAGGCGCTGCCAGAAAGAAACCGGGGCCTGCGTTTTTTCTTTTTTTACCGGCAGGAATTCTTGCCGGAATCCCGGTTTGCGCCCCCCGATCTCCACGATCATACGGTTGGCATCCGGGGAAGGGTCCGGCGCAATAAAATAAGCAGCCAGGGCGACAAAAATAGCTGCCCCGATGACGATCAGCCCGAAGGCAGCCCCCTTATTCCGGAGCAAACGTCCCCCGATAGTTCGGTTCGAATGGTTCATTTAATTATTTTTCTTTCCTTCCAACGATAGCTGCCGAATTTGCCAAGCCAGCCGACCACCACGGTATAGATAATATGAAAAGGCTGCAAAGCCGGGAAATATACCATGAGACGTCGCTGCCCGAAAAAGCCGGCCACCGACCGGACAAAAGGAAATTCTACTGCGGTTTTTACCGCCACCAGGATCAGCAGGAGCCATAAATACCAGCTATTCCACCAGGAAGCCAGCAGCAACCCGATAAAAAGCAGGTTGAGGATATAGACCAGCAGCAATACCCAAAAAATTCTTTTGTCCTCATATTTATCGGCTTTACTGGCCCAGCGGACCCGCTGGTTGACAAAGCCTTTCCAGCTGGTCTCCGGCCGGGTGGAGACAATGGCATGCCGGTTCTTTAAGAAAAAGACCTGACCGGGGTATTTCTTAAAGATCTTATGCATTAATAACATATCGTCCCCCGAAGGGATGTCGTCGATGTCCTTAAATCCCTCTACTTCGTAAAAGACTTTTTTCTCGTAGGCCAGGTTGGCTCCATTGCACATCGAATGAAATCTTTTGTAGACCGCCGCACCCGTAATCCCCTGCAAGGTTATAAAATCCAATGTCTGGAAGATGGATAAAAAGGAATGGCCCGCCCTGCGCCTGCCGGGGCCCTCTCCGGCCCCATCCCCGATCCTCACCGGGGCGGCGATGAATTTCGCTCCCGTCTCTTCATAAAACCCGGCAACGGTCCGCAGCCAATCGGGATGAAACCAGCAATCCGCATCCGTCGTAATGATCAGCTCTCCCGTAGCCGCCCTGATCCCTGTCTCTATGGCGAATTTCTTATAGGCTTTCACCGGGCCGGCTCCTTTCCCCCCGGACCCGGTCTTCCCCCCGTCTCCCTCCGCGGCCTCCCATTCCGATAAGCGCAGGCAGGTTACGGAAAGGTCCGGACCGTCTTGAGTCCCGGCTGCCCGCAATGCCCCGAATTCTTTTACAATCGCCGCGGTCCTGTCCGTCGAATGATCGTCGATAACGATCACCTCATACCGGTCCCTGGGATAAGACTGCAGGGACAAGGATTTCAAACAGGCCCCTATGTTATTTTCTTCGTTCCGGGCAGGAACCAGGACGGAGATCTTTGTCCGGAAGAGGGCGGTCTCCCCCGATACGGATGAGCCCTGCGCTCCCGGTATGGACGAATAGGGGATAGCCTTCCAGGCTCGCCGGTAATAATCTATCAATACCCCATAAAAGGCGAAAAGTAACAAGGATATGAGCGCAAACAGGAACATAGATAGATTCGGCAAATGAAAGAATGGACGATTGATTGGTAAATATAGGCGAACGGGAGCTACTCTTTCAACATGGAAAGGATTACCTCCAGGTTTTTAGCTTGTAATAACTGGTGGCCTGTGGGAACAAGCATTAGCAGGCACCAGGCCTCGATACCTCCCTTTCTGAACTTTTCCCCTCTTTCCGGGAGAATGATGCGGTCATGCTCTCCATACAAGAGCCTTACGGGAATCTGCTTTTTTTGGATAAGGACCTGGATCGCCGGGATATCCGGCCTGAATCCCCGCATGGTGGTCCACCGGGCATATAGTTCTTTCCTTGCGGGAGCATCATTGGTATAATAAGAGGTGAACTTGTAAACACTGCGATTGACCAGCTTCAGGACATTCCCAAGCCGCAGAAGGAAAAAAAGCCATCCGGGCTTTTGCATGGTCCATCGGAACAAGAGGTTCCCCGGCCGCGTTTGCGTGGCCAGCCAATACCACCCGTTCACTTTCAATCCATCCGGGGCGAGCAACACCAGTTTTTTTACCTTTTCCGGCATTTTTTCCAGTAAGCTGAGGGCCACCCGCCCCCCCATGCTATACCCCATCAGCCACCATCCTCCCTCGCCACCCGTCCGGCCGGCCGCCATCTGCCCGATCAGGGAAACCAGGGTCTCCGGATCGAAAAAAAGCCCCTCCTTCCAATCCGTCCTCCCATGAAAAGGCAGGTCGATAGCCAGGATCGTATATTCCTCTCCCAGCGCGGCTGACAAAAAGGCCCAGGATTCCGCTGACTCGCCATAACCATGAAAACAGCATAATAATTTGTTCCCCTTGCCTCCCAGCAGGTAGTGGATCCGGGAAGAGCGGAAAGGCAAGAAAAATGATTGCATATTCATCGATTCAGTCTTAAAACTACTGAATCGACCCCACCGGGACAATTAACAAAAAAAGTTCTGTCCGGACCTTGATAAACCCAGGGAAATTTGGTAAGTTTGATTAGTTGTTTAACTAACTATATGCCAAACAACCAATTTAAGAAGGGAGAGCTCTATAGTTTTATTACGGGTAAGGCTGTGATCGCTATTGCACGCAATCTGCAAAAGAAATTCAATACGGCCGGCCTGAAGATAACTATTGAGCAGTGGAGTGTGTTATATCATCTATGGAAAGAGGATGGCAAGAGCCAGCAGGAATTATGCAATGCAACTTTCCGGGACAAGCCCAGCATCACCCGATTGGTAGATAACCTGGAAAAATTGCAACTGGTAAAAAGGGTGCCTTCAGAAAATGATCGCCGCATCAACCTGATCTACCTGACCGGCCGGGCGCAGAAACTTCAGGAAGAGACCATGTTCCTCGCCGAAGCCACCCTTAATGAAGCATTGGAAGGAGTTCCTCCCGACAGGATCGATATCTGTAAGGAGGTTTTGCAGGTTGTTTATGAAAATCTTAAATAAATAATTTTCTCACCACAAAACCGAGATCTATGAGTGCCTCCACCGAAAAAAAACAAGCTCTCAAGGGAGCTGAATGGATGATAAAAGAAAGTTCTCCTTTCGAGACCTTTATCCCCGAAGATTTTAACGAAGAGCAGCAAATGGTTAAGGACATGTGCGCCGCCTTCCTCGATGCGGAGGTCCTGCCCATTATGGAACGCATAGATAAGCAGGAAGCCGGCCTGATGGCTTCCCTGATCGAAAAAGCAGGCGAACAGGGTTTGCTGGGAACGGCTATCCCGGAAGAATATGGCGGGCTGGGAAAAGATTTTATCACCGCCACCCTGGTAAATGAAGGGCTGGGGGGAGGTTTCTCCTTTTCCGTAGGACTGGCCGCGCATACCGGTATCGGCACCCTGCCCATCCTCTATTTCGGCACCCCCGAACAAAAACAGAAATATATTCCCAAACTCGCCAGCGGTGAATGGAAAGGCTCTTATGGTCTTACGGAACCCAATAGCGGCAGTGACGCCCTGGGCGCCAAAACCACGGCCAAATTGTCCGCCGATGGCAAATACTATTTATTGAACGGGCAGAAATGCTGGATCACCAACGGGGGATTTGCAGATGTCTATACCGTTTTCGCGAAGATAGACGGCGATAAATTCTCCGCGTTCATCGTAGAAAGAGGGTTCGAAGGATTTACCCAGGGCCCGGAAGAACATAAGATGGGGATCAAAGGATCTTCTACCGTGCAGCTCTATTTCCAGGATTGTAAGGTCCCTGTGGACAACCTCTTGGGGGAAATTGGGAAAGGTCATATTATTGCTTTTAATATTTTAAATATCGGTCGTTTAAAACTGTGTGCGGCTGCGCTGGGCGCTTGCAAAAGGGCCGCCACCACCACTATCGAATACGCCACCACCCGTGAGCAATTCAAAACGGCGATCGCCAATTTCGGCGCTATTAAAAACAAACTGGCTGAAATGGCCATTAAGATCTGGGTGACGGAGAGCGCCCTGTACCGTAGCGCTAAATGGATCGATAATAAGGAGGTAGAGATGGTGAGCACCGGTAAGCCCTTTAGTGAATCTCTGCTGGGCGCTGCCGAAGAATATGCCATCGAATGCGCCATCCTGAAAGTATTTGGCAGCGAAGTCCTGGATTTTGTAGTAGATGAAGGCGTTCAGATCCATGGAGGAAATGGATTCAGCGATGAATATATTATTTCAAAAGCATATCGCGATGCCCGGATTAACCGGATCTTTGAAGGGACTAACGAGATCAACAGGCTCCTGATCGTAGATATGGTATTGAAGAGAGCGATGAAAGGACGACTGGATATCATGGCGCCCGCCATGGCCGTGTCGAAGGAATTGATGAGCATCCCGGAATTCGGCAATGACGACAGCGCTCCGTTCGCAAAAGAAAAAAAGGCGCTGGCGAATTT
This sequence comes from Puia sp., assembly GCA_036394375.1. Classification (GTDB taxonomy): domain Bacteria; phylum Bacteroidota; class Bacteroidia; order Chitinophagales; family Chitinophagaceae; genus Puia. The sequence goes on along the minus strand of DASWFF010000132.1, from coordinate 108,681 downwards.
TAAAAAAGCTATTTTAATGACAGCCGGCGCTGCGGTGCAGAAGTTGATGATGAAAATTGAGAGCGAGCAGGAGATCCTGATGAATATAGCGGATATGGCCATCGAAACCTTTGCCGTGGAAAGTGCCTTGCTGCGGGCCCAAAAACTGGTGGACCAGCGGGGAGAAGCCGCCTGTTCCTTTGAGCTGGATGTCGTGCGCACCTATCTGTATGACGCGGCCGATCATATCCACAAATCCGGTAAGGACGCTATTAACGCGTTTGCCGATGGAGATGAACAACGCATGATGCTCCTGGGATTGAAACGGTTCACCAAAGTGGATCCTTTTAACAGCAAAGAGGCAAAAAGAAGAATTGCCGCCAAATTGATCAGCGATAATAAGTATCCATTATAACTCCCACCCCTGCCAGGGCAGTGGCGCGAGTCACACATGAGGACAGAAAAAGCCACCCCGGAAATTTCCGGGTGTGGCTTTTCTTTTGCGACATTAGCTTTTGCGGGACATCAGACGAAAAAGAAGCCGGGCTCTATTTTTTACCTTAGCGGACCTGTTTTTCTATTTCCTGGCTATCTTTAGAAAAATTTAGATAATGCGCCAAATCGCTGTCTATACGCTATTCTTTTTGATAACTTCCCCCGGCTGGTCCCAGGACAGCATATGGCTGGCCCGGACGACAGGGAAGTTTCCCTTTATGGAATACGGTATCGGCGACGATCGCCTGGGCGGCGCAAAAATGGGATTCCTGGATTCGAATATCCTGGTAAAGATCGTGGATAGCTTCAATACGGATTATAAGGTGAGATTGTCGGCGAGCCATTCCGCCTATATCGCCAAAACCAGCGTGATCCTGCTGAACAAACAGGCCGCCCGTCCCCTCGTACATAATACCCACCTGACGGGCAACATGAAAGTATACGGGGATTCCGCTTTCGATTATGTGGCTATCACCCTCGACGAACGCCTGCCTTACCATGGCTTTCAACTCATAGACCCCTCCCGCATATCGATAGATATTTTCGGGGCGACCAGCAATACCAACTGGATCACACAGCTGCGGACCACCAAAGAAATCAAAAACACCTGGTACGACCAGGTGGAAGATGATGTAATAAGGCTAACGATCCAATTAAAACATGCACAGCATTGGGGGTATAGCCTGTCCTATGACAGTAGCGGCAAAAGGCTGGTCGTCCGTATTAAAAGGCAGCCGCCTGTATTGGATATACGCAGACTGCGGATCGCCGTGGACGCCGGTCATGGAGGGGATAATATGGGCGCCAGCGGCGGGACCAGCAGGGTCCTGGAGAAAGATTATACGTTATTGATCGCAAAAGAGCTGCAAAAGACCCTCAAAAAAATCGGGGTAAAAAAGATCTTCATGACCCGCGAGAAAGATACATCCCTATCCATGCCGGAAAGAATGGAAATGTTGTCGGCATTCAACCCGGATCTTTTGGTAAGCATCCATCTTAACTCCGCGGGCATAGACACGGTACAGGGGACAAGTACCTATTACCGTTATATCGGATTCCGTCCCCTCAGCGTGGCGATCTTAAATCAAATGCTTACCCTGGGCCTGAAGGAATATGGCAATGTGGGCAATTTTAATTTTGCGCTTAGCGGTCCTACTGAATATCCCAATGCCCTGGTCGAAGTGGCTTTCCTCAGCAACCCCGCCGACGAAAGAAAAATTCTGAATCCGAAATTTCACAAGGCGGTAGCGCAAAAGATTTATTTGGGGATCATAGACTGGCTAAAACAATTAAAATAATGAAGGGATACCTGATGCAGGAACAGGCTTTTGTTCCGGGGGAAGATAATTTTATCGAAAGCTTTTCCCCGGAAAATAACTATGGGGTCGTATTTGAAGACGATGGAGAGACCGGTTATTTTTATGCAGTGGAAAAAGATAAGGACGGATCCGGTCTCCGGGTGTTGGATGCCTTACATATCTATGAGGCAGCCGGGTTCCTCGCCGACAAAGCCGCTGCCGCTATAGGGCAAACGTCTGTCAACCCGTCTGAAGAAAATGCCGGTTCATCTGAAGGAAAGGCCGGCGCAGCGGACGGGATAAGCCCTTCCAAGCTCCTGGTGATCTGGTCCAGGGATTGGATGAAATGCGCCCTGGTAATAGATGGACGCTGCCAGGCGATCTATGATTTTGAAACGCAGGGAGGATATAATATCAATGAATTTCCTCCTCCGAATGATATCTGGACAAGAGGAGACCGAAAGCTCACGGACGAATTGATCCGGAAATTATTTTAAAACGCCGGAGGCGTTTTGCCCCGAAGGGGCCATCATTAGACCCGATTGGCGGACAGTTCATCTGTTCCGACAATCGCTGGAGACGCCACATTTTAAAACAAGACCATTATGTCCCAATCAAATAAGTTCGTTCATCACGTTTATTTCTGGCTAAAAAATCCCGGCAGCCGGGAAGACCTCGCTGCATTGATAGCAGGACTGCGGAAACTATCTAAAGTAGCTACGATCCGGCAGTTCCATATCGGACAACCGGCTGGCACCAACAGGGATGTCATCGACACCTCCTATGCTGTCTCCTGGCTGGTGTTGTTCGATACAGCCGAAGACCAGGCCAGTTACCAGACAGACCCCATTCATCTGCAATTTGTGGAAGAATGCTCCCCGCTCTGGAGTAAGGTAGTGGTCTATGACTCCGTGGACTTGTAAGCTGAAGCGGCCGCCTCATCGACAAACCAATGTAATTCTCCGGCCGGCTTGATCTCCTGTGAAGGATACAGATCGGGATTATAGGCTCCTTTCAGCACCTCTTTCAGGGCATGGGCCTTGCCGGTTCCCGTTGTCAGAAAAGCTACACAGGCCGAGCGGTTTACGATGGATTTGGTCAGCGTGATCCGGTACATGTCCTGGGCCTTCAGGAAAAAAGCAGTCACCCAGGCTTTCTCTTCATGTACGACTTCCGTTCCGGGAAATAAAGACAACGTGTGTCCGTCATCTCCCATGCCCAGCAAGACCAGGTCAAAACTTTCCGGAACGGAGGATGGGGATTTCTCCCCGCCGTCCGATGCGGAGTCAAAATATTGGTGGAGTATTTTTTCGTATTCGATGGCGGATTGCTCCGGGGCGACATCGGTCCTCATTACATGGATCTGGGAAGCCGGCACCGGCACGAAGTTGAGCAGGGTGTCGTAAGCCATTTTAGCGTTGTTCCGGCTGTCTTCGAAAGGCACAGCCCGCTCATCTCCCCAGAAGATATGGAGCTTCGACCAGTCGACCTGCTCCTTATAAGGGGAAGCCGCCAGGATCTTATGAAGCCGTTGCGGCGTACTGCCCCCGGAAAGGGCAATCGTAAACCGGTCTTTCTTCTTCAGGGTTTCCCTGATCCTGTCGGCTATCCATTTGGCTACTGCTGCGCTCAGCTCTTCGCCATCCTTGTATACGTGTAATTGCATAATTTATCTTTGACTTATGCAAGTCCGGCTTGTGGCCCGAAGCTTGCGGCTTGATGCTATTCCTACTGTGCCGGAGGCATCGTGATCCAGTTATGGCCGTCCTTTGCGATCAGCGCTTCTGCATCTTCAGGACCCCATGAATCCGGGGTATAGTTCGGAAACTCCACCGGCGGGCGGCTTTCCCAGGTCTCCAGGATCGGCATGACGATCTTCCAGGCAGCTTCTACCTGGTCGGCGCGCATGAACAGGGTGGGATTGCCTTCCATGACATCCAGCAGCAGGGTCTCGTATGCTTCCGGCTCATGGCTGTCATCCTTCGGATTAAAGATCATATCCACCGGGTTGAGGGTCATCGACTGGCCGAGGCGTTTGGCCTGAAAGCGCAGCCGGACTTCCATCTCGGGCTGTATGCTGATGGTCAGCCGGTTGGACCGCCAGGTCTCTGCCGCTTCCGGAGGAAAGGCATAACTGGGCGCCTTCTTGAACTGTATCGTGATATTCGTCGTCTTCTGGTTCATGCGTTTGCCGGTGCGGACATAGAAAGGAACGTCCTGCCAGCGCCAGTTATCGATGTAGAACTTGACGGCGGCAAACGTTTCAATGGGAGAAGTAGGGTTAACGCTTTTCTCCTGTTTGTAACCAGGCACCTTCTCGCCTTTCATCCATCCTTCGCCATACTGGCCGCGCACGGCAAATTGATTGACGTCTTCCTTGCTGATCTTGCGGATGGCATTGAGCACATCCACTTTTTTATTGCGGATCTCGTTGGCGTCGAATGACACGGGGGCTTCCATGGCGATCATGCACAAAAGCTGGAGGATATGATTCTGCACCATGTCCCGCAGCGCGCCGGAGTTCTCATAATAACCGCCGCGTCCTTCCACACCTACCGTTTCAGCGGCCGTGATCTGTACGCTCTCGATGTAGTTGCGGTTCCAGATAGGCTCGAACAAGGCGTTGGCAAAACGAAGGGAAAGGATATTCTGTACCGACTCTTTGCCGAGGTAGTGATCTATCCGGTAGATCTGTTCTTCCTTGAACATGCTCATGAGGAGCTGGTTCAGCTCATGGGCGCTTTGAAGGTCATGCCCGAAGGGCTTTTCAATGACAATACGGGTAGTCGATGTGTCGGAACAGATCTTGAGGGCGCCTAATTTTTTAGCGATGTCCGGCATCAGCTGAGGGGCAACGGACAGGTAGAAGATGACATTGGGGTGTTGGCCCATCTCGGCTTCTTTAGCCTTGATCATGTCGGCGATCTTGTTGTAATCCCCGTCCTTTTCCGCGTCCATCTGAAGGTAGGACACATGCTGGGAGAATTCTTCCCAGTGACCGTTAGGCTCTCCTTTCCGGCGACTGAACTGCTGGAGGCCATTGAGCAGGCGTTTGCGGTAATCCTCATCATTATATTGACTGCGGCCGATGCCTACGATGCCGAATTTCTCCGGCATCCATTCGTCGATGAATAAATTATAGAGGGCGGGCGAAAGTTTTCTGAAATTGAGGTCCCCGCTTCCTCCGAAAATGAATATCAGGGAAGCCGGTGGTCGTTTGTGGTTTTGCATATATATATCTGTTACTTCTTATTAATTCTAGTCTGGCTTGTTTGTTTCCAGCCAGTATCTAGCTGACCTGTACCGATGGCGTAGCCATCTGGCGGGGCTAATGATGGGCCTACGGCCTCTTTTCCCACTGCGTGTGAAAAGTGCCGGGGCCGTCAATACGCTGGTAGGTATGCGCCCCGAAATAATCCCGCTGGGCCTGGATAAGGTTGGTTGGCAACCGCTCGCTGCGATAAGCGTCGAAATAGCTCAAAGCCGCCATCAGCCCCGCAACCGGATAGCCCATATGGATAGCGTGTATGATCACATTGCGGATATTCTGCTTTTTGGCCTGCAGTAATTGGGCGATCTCTCCATCCAGTAACAAATTAGGAAGCTGTGGGTTCTTCTGAAAGGCAGAATAAAAAACTTCCAGCAGGGAAGACCGGATAATACATCCTCCCCTCCAGACTCTGACCACTTCCGGCAGAGGGATCTGCATGTCCAGCTCAGCGGATGCGATATGCAACATGGACAGACCCTGTGCATAGCTCAGAATAGTGGCAAAATACAGGGCGTCTTGTACTTGTTGGATGAATACCTCTTTCGGGATGGGAATGTCGGTAGTGGACGTCTTATATAAACCGGCTGCCTGTGCTCTTTCATCTTTATAAGAGGAGAGCTCACGCATCGAGACAGCCATATCGATGACCGGAATGGGAACCCCGATGTCCATAGCATCCTGGGATGTCCATTTGCCCGTGCCTTTGGATCCCGCTTTATCCAGGATCATATCTACCAGGCGATTGTCTGTCTTGTCGTCCTGCTTCAGGAAAATATCTTTTGTGATCTCTACCAGGAAGGATTGCAGTTCTCCATCGTTCCAGTTCTTGTAGATCTTATGCAGTTCGTCATTGTCAAGCCCCAGGCCCCTGTGTAAAAGGTCGTAGGTCTCACTGATCAGTTGCATAATGGCATATTCTATCCCGTTGTGCACCATCTTCACATAATGACCCGCCGCGCCTTTACCCAGGTGGGCGACACAGGGGCTGCCGTTTACTTTTGCCGCTACCGCTTCCAGCAGGGGCTGCACGTGAGGATAGGCGGCCGGGTCTCCGCCGGGCATGATGCTGGGACCCGTACGGGCGCCCTGCTCACCGCCGGAAATGCCGACTCCCATAAAATGAAAGCCCTTTTCCTGCAAGGAATTGACACGGCGTAAAGTATCCGTATAATGGGAATTTCCTCCGTCGATGACGATGTCGCCCTGCTCCAGCAAGGGTAGAAGATCGTGGATCACGTCATCTACGGGCTTGCCTGCAGGCACCAGCATCATTAACTTGCGTGGTTTCTCTAATTGCTGGATCATTTCAGCCAGGGTATTGACCCCTTTTACTTTGGTGCCGGGCGTGGCGGAGGATTCCAGGGTTGCTGTTTTCTGAGTATCCTTGTCAAAGCCGACTACCGCGAAACCGTGGTCGGCCATATTAAGCAGCAGATTACGCCCCATCACACCGAGGCCGATCATACCGAAATTAAATAAGTTGTTTGCCATGATTAGAGTTATATAAGATATAGATATACTAAGAGGCGGTAAAATTAGGCAATTTATAATTCCCGGAAATGTCTTTCAAATGACAGGATCCGGGTTCGTTAAATGAACACCTCAGGCCCGGAAAAGTTAATCAACCTTCCGGGTTCGGTTAATTAAAAAACTATTAATTCTTGTCGATCCCCGGTTTTGTTTCGGGATGGGCCTGGCCCCGGTGGCAGGTCAGACAGGTAACGGCGGGTATCACTACGCCTTTATCATCCTTGTCGAAATTGAAATATTTTTTATTGATTTTTGCGGTCATACGGAACATATGACGGGCAATATCTTTCTCCGGTTTGGCATCGCTGGCAAAATCAAGATGCCTGGAACTACTGTCTTTGAAGGGGGCATGACAAAAGCTACACTTTACGCCCAGGGCGATTTTCCAGCTGTCCATTATTTTATCCAGGTCATCGTCGCTGATATCCTTTGGCAATACTTTCAGGTTCCTTCTAGGCTTGTCTTCCAGCGGCCGGGTCGCAGCCATCCCGATTATCATAAAGGCGATCAGCATCGCCGCAACCCCTAACTTTTTGTAATGCAACATATCGAAGATTTTTGGTGCCTCAAATTAAGCAAACACCGCTATATAATCTTTTAATTTGTGACAATATTTTGACAAAGACGCTGAAGGTCCGGCTTTCTTACCTTTGTCCTCATTATGATAAATGAAGAAGCAGACCTTTTAAAAAGAGGTCATATAATATTGATGGCTATTTGTACCGGGCTGATCGTCGCCAATATTTATTATTGCCAGCCTCTGATCGTACTGGTCAGCAAAGATTTCAGGATACCCGAAAGCAAGGCGGGCAGCATTGCCTTCTTTACCCAGGCGGGCTATGCCCTGGGGCTTTTGTTTTTTGTTCCACTGGGAGATAAGGTCGAGCGGAAGAGCCAGATCGTTTGGATGAGCGCTTTTGCGGTAGGGGCTTTGATCCTGGCAGCCCTCTCCCCCAACCTGCTCAGCCTTCAGATAGCCAGTCTGCTGATCGGCGCCACCTCCGTAATTCCTCAGCTGATCCTGCCATTGGCCGCTAACCTGGCCTCGTCAGCCAGGACGGGAAAGATCATTGGCGTCATCATGAGCGGCCTGCTGATCGGGATTTTACTCTCCAGGACCCTCAGCGGCTTTATAGGGGCCTGGCTTGGCTGGCGCGGTATGTACTGGATAGCGGCGGGCATCACGTTTATCCTGTTATTGATCATGCGAAGCACCTTTCCCACCAGCAAACCCGGGTTTACCGGGTCTTATGTCAGCCTGCTGCGTTCCCTGGCCACGCTCGTCCGGGAACAGCCGTTGCTGCGGGAGGCGGCTTGCATCAACGCCCTGGGGTTTGCCACTTTCGGCATGTTCTGGACGACCATGGTCCTGCATCTGTCAGGCGCCCCCTTTCATTTTAGCAGTAACCTGATCGGCCTGTTCGGGCTTGCGGCCGCGGCAGGCGCCCTGGCGGCCCCGCTGGTCGGAGGCTCGGCGGATAAACGCAGCCCCCGGATCGCTATCGGGTATGGGATCGGGATCCTGTTTCTGTCCTTTATCATCTTCTATTATTGGGGTGATCTTGTGTCTGCTATGGTCATAGGGATCATCCTGCTGGACCTGGCCATGCAATGTATCCATATATCCAACCAAAGCCGGGTTTATGCGCTGTTGCCGGGGGCCCGCAACCGGCTCAATACGGTATATATGACCGTTAGTTTCATGGGGACCTCCCTGGGCTCGGCCATCGGGCTCCTGGTCTGGGACAAGGCAGGCTGGAATGGCGTTTGCATAACGGGAATGCTCCTGGCTGCGGCCGCTTTCGGGGTGTATGCGATGACCTACAAAAAGGTTCAGGTGGCAGGAAGCAATCTTCCCGCCTGACGAAGCAATCTTCCCGCCTGACCTTTTGAGCGGCTGGAAGCGGCCCGACCCAACCGGGCGAAAGCGAAGGGGGTGAACAGGGCTCGTTAACAAATTACTAATAGTGAACAGGATTATACTTAGTTCCTTGCCATTTCATTTAAATGAATTATCTTTGTTCGGTAAATTTGAGCTGATAACAGCATTAAGTAAGTGAACGATCATTATCTGCTACACCAATCTCCGGTACTAGTTAGTCTTCTTTACTCCCTGCTTTCGTTACTCAGATTGTTATTTATCATTTTTAATCAGTTAATCAAGTATGAACATTTACGTTTCAAATTTAAGTTTTAACGTCACGGACGAAGACTTACAAGACTATTTCGCAGAATACGGTGAAGTATCGTCTGCCAAAGTAATTATGGACAAATTCACCGGCAAATCCCGCGGATTTGCATTCGTTGAAATGTCTGACGACGAAGCTGCCAAGAAGGCTATCGCCGAACTGGATGGTGCTTCCGTAGACGGCAGGACCATCGGTGTATCTGTAGCTAAGCCCAGAGAAGACAGGGGCAATGGCGGCAAAGGCGGTGGAGGTTCTTTCCAGCGCAGGAACAACAACTATAGCAATAGCAGGTACTAAGCTAATTTACTTTGTTCCATATAAGAGGGCTCTTTTTTAGAAGAGAGTCCTCTTTTTTTATGTGGCAAAGGGTCAGATTCAAGTTGCTCTCAGGCCGCCTTATTCTTGTTATAGAGGGTCAGCGCCACCGTAGGGCTGGTATGGCCCGTATAATCTATACTGATGCTGCCTCCCAGTTTTTCCGCGGCATATTGTACCTGCCTGAAATCATTGGAGACCGTACGATAAAAATATACACCCGCATTCCTGACGCGGATCACCGTACTGTCGCCTGTCGATACGGATTCAATATGAATGCACTCATTCTGCGTGCTGCTCACCACTCTGTTCAGCAGGTTCCATAATACATAGGCCAGCATGTTCTCATCGGATCCTACTTCCAGCTCCCGGTCGATCTGATTTATAATAATGCTTTTACGACTAACTGCCAGCCGAACGAGTCCCTCGGTTAACTCATCGACAAAGCGATGTAATGAAATTCTCACGTGCATACAGGTTGGTTGCGAACTATTGGAATTAGCAAATACAAATACTAAGAGTGCCTTAACGCGCTAAAGTAACGTATATAAAATGAGGTTTATGAGAAAAAAGGAAGATTATTTTCGAAATACTGTTTTAATTAGATGGGAATATGTATTGTTTTATAAAAAACATTATTTTCAGAATATGAATCTGATCGGAAATTTGATCTGGCTGGTATTCGGAGGGTTGTTCGCGGCCCTGGGCTATATATTCGGAGGGTTTATCTTATGCCTGACCATTGTCGGCATCCCTTTCGGGCTACAATGCTTTAAGATCGCGGGCCTCGTCCTCTGGCCCTTCGGGAGAAAAGTCGTGCCGGCCCGTCATGGAATGGGTTGCCTGTCTCTTTTTTGCAATATTATCTGGTTGATCTGCGGGGGCCTCTATACGGCCATCGTCCACCTCGTATTTGCGGCGATCTTATTTATTACGATCATCGGCATCCCCTTCGCCCGGCAACATCTTAAATTGATGGAATTATCCCTGATGCCCTTTGGCAGACAGGTGATTTAGCGGATTTTAGCAGATCCCCGCGGGTCCGGGTCTTATTTCCCCGGTTGATCGAAAAACCCCACTTGCTTCAGGAATGCTACCTGGTCAAAATAGTTCACTTGTTGCTGGATCTTTCCATGATTGATGTCCAGCCGGGTACAGTTTTGTAGTTCGTATTTTTTACCTTTCATATAGGGGGGAGTGCCTTTTTCCGGATTTTGGAAGGTGCCCCGGGAAATATATTCAATGACGAGGGCGCTATCGGTGGCGATAAGATGAGTTAGCTGCTGTTCCAGGTCCGGAGTGCCGGTGAAATAGCGGCCGTAAATTTCTCTTACAGCTGCCGGCCCTACCCGGGCGCCTTCCCAGTTGGGGGATAGGATCTGAGCGTTGTCGGCATATAAAGTCGCCAGGGTTACCGTATCGTGCTGGTTGAGAGACTTTAGCCAGGCGAAGGCAATTTCCCGGGGGGAACGACCGGTCTGGGCATGGCCGGTCTGGTTACAGAGGATCATACAGCCAGCCAGGAGGCCGGCAATCAGCAGTCTTTTCTTTTTCATACAATCGATGGTTTGTACGAATTTACCCAAAATACCCCAACCAGGCGGAGCCCGGTTGTGAACAAGGCCCATGAGCCTTGTTCATCGAATGGCCAGCGCAGGAAAGCTGCGGCCAAAATAGAGTCCGGTAAAAACCCGGCAAATCAGTAAATTTGTGATAGAAGAAATATTTTTTATGAGTGAAACCACAACGATCCCGCCGCAGACCTTGACGGCTAAAGATTTTGCTACCGACCAGGAAGTTCGCTGGTGTCCGGGTTGCGGGGATTATTCTATCCTGGCGCAGGTGCAAAAGGTCATGCCCGGGCTGGGGATCCCCCGGGAAAATATAGTGATCGTATCCGGTATTGGTTGTAGCAGCCGGTTTCCCTATTATATGAATACCTATGGAATGCATTCCATCCATGGCCGCGCGACGGCGATCGCTTCCGGGTTAAAAGCTACCCGACCGGAATTAAGTGTGTGGATCGTCACCGGAGACGGGGACAGCCTTAGTATCGGGGGTAATCATACCATTCATTTGTTACGCCGGAATTTCGACGTGAACATCCTGTTATTCAATAACCAGATCTATGGGTTGACCAAGGGGCAATATTCTCCCACCTCCGAAGAAAATAAGGTGACCAAGTCGACGCCCTATGGAAGCATCGACCATCCTTTTAACCCATTGGCCCTGGCGATGGGGGCAGATGCCGGATTTGTGGCCCGTAGTATGGACCGTGATCCCAAACACCTGCAGCAGATGCTCGTTCGCAGTCACTACCATAAAGGTTCTTCCTTCCTGGAGATCTATCAGAACTGTAATATTTTTAATGACGGGGCTTTCGAGATCTTTACCGAAAAGAGCTCCAAACCAGTAGAGACCTTATTCCTGGAGCAGGGTAAACCCCTGGTATTCGGGGCTCAGCAGAATAAAGGAATTCGCCTGGACGGCTTCCGGCCTACGGTCGTGGAGTTGGGGAATGGGATCAGCCCGGATGATCTGTGGATCCATGATGAAAAGGACTTTTATAAGGCCCAGATCCTCGTCCGCATGTTCGATGATCCCCGTATCGAAGGACATCTGCCCAGGCCCTTTGGGGTCTTTTATGAGAACGACCGCCCCTGTTACGAAGATATGCTGAACCTGCAGGTGGAAGAAGTGATCCGCAGTAAAGGAAAGGGCGACCTCGATAAGCTGCTGAGAGGAAATGAAACCTGGACCATCGCATAGGACGTCTTCTGAACTTATAAACATCCAAGCCGGCCACGGGCCGGCTGGCCGGACAGGCCAATCAAATAGATATTTTGCGGCGCGGGGCACTTTTTGCAAATCAGCCCCGCGCCGCAAAATAAAAGCCCCGGGAGGTCCGGGGCTTTTTATTGGTTTTTTCACAGCTAAATTTTTTTTCTACGACATCAAAAAAAAGAGCCAGCGATAGACATCGCCGGCCTGTGCTTACCTCTGAAACCACAAAAAGAAAGATGTCGAATATTTTTTCATTGATCGCGTGTTGTCTTGGAGACCTATCTCTTACGTTAGTAAATTTCCCATTCCTCGCCTATGCCTTTCTGTTATAACCAGCGCTATTCAACCAGACACTTTCCGGATAAAATCAATAATTAAAACAAACTTGTAAATTTTGAGGGTTAGATCAATGGTTGCCAGCCTGGAGCCGGACATACCAACGGGGGTGTTTAGAAGGGTAGCGAACAAATAACTGCATTAGCAGCGGGGGACAAGATATAAATAATACGAAGAGATTAAGCTTCATATGATTAATTTAACCCGGATATTTTTTGGAAATTGGAATATTGGGACGGAAATTGGATGGTCGGAATGGAAATTGGATGGTCGGAATGGAAATTGGATCGGATATCGTGATATAAGCGTTTTTTAAGATGAACGCTTTCAGCTTGTAAACAGGGTAAAAATAAAGACAGTTTTGTTAAAAAGCAATATTTTTTTTAAAGTTTTTTAAATATGAGCGGATACTCCCCCCTTTCCCCGGAGGCATTGACATTGGAATGTCCTACTGTACAACGGTTTCCAGCTCTTTCTCCGCCGCCTTGAACGTCTTTTCTTTTTTTAGGTTAAACCACCATTCCGGGGCCGTTTTCTTCATAAGGGTATCAATATGACGCATTCCCAGCAGATACCAGGCGCCTTTTAATTTGCCGCTGAAGGACGATTGGAGTGCCCGCAGGCTCATGGCAAAGCCGCTATCCAGGTATTCCATATGGTGCCAGTACCCGGCCGGCATGAACAAAGTGTCTCCATGGTTCAGGATCACTTCATACCCTCTTGCCAGCTTGAGGGCGGGAAACTTAGCCAGGTCCAGCTTGTTCTGCGTAGCGTCGAAATATTTCTCGAAGTTCACAAAACTCAACACTTCCCAGGGCTTACGATAAAGCTTATGCTGCTCTTCGAAAGGGAATAAGAGGACTCTTTTCCTGCCGACAAATTGCGTATGCAGAATATGGGACAGGTCGATGTCGAAGTGCATATGCGTAATAGACCCTTTCCCGCCTACAAATAACATGGGATAGCGTCGGACGAAGTTTTTCATCAGGTGCTCCGGCCATTCAAAATCCTGTGTGATCTGCGGCGCATGCTCGAAAATATTGAACAGGAAAATACGCCATTCAGCAGGCCCATGGCGGACCATGTCTATATAATCGCCGAATTTCATGTAATCGTCCGCGGTATTGATGGGAGTATAGGCGTCACTTTTTACGTTGTTGTACACACCTACTTTTACATCGCCTACGATCGATTTAAAATAATCCCAATTCCATTTTTCGTAAGCCGGCCACTCTTTTGACAATTCACTGATCACTAAAGGCTTCATGGGTGTATAGTACTGATTCTTAAAATCCTCAGCACTGATAGTCGTCACCCGTTCTACCGCTTGTAGCTGCATGGATCCGAGTTTTCGCAAAGTTAATACTAAATTTATGTTAAGAAAATGTTGTTGTCTGGGTTGGACCAGACGTCGCAGGCGTCTGTTTGCCTTTGGCCTGGCTATTTAGCGGTGTAAAAAATGCCGGCATTTTTTACACCGGTTCTCATGATGGCCCCTTCGGGGCAAAACGCCTGTGGCGTTTTTTGCTTAACTTTCACCCATGCTATTGCACCTCCATCCCGACAATCCGCAAGCCAGAAATATCCGGACCATCACCGAGTGTTTGCAAGATGGGGGGGTAGTCATCTACCCTACCGACACGATCTATGGCCTGGGTTGCGATATTTTTCAACACAAAGCGGTGGAACGGATCAGCCAGATCAAGCAGGTAGATCCCGCCAAGGCACAGTTATCCTTCATTTGTTATGACCTCAGCGACCTGAGCACGTATACCAAAAGTATCTCCACCCCCCTCTATCGTATGTTAAAGACCTATTTGCCGGGCCCCTATACGTTTATCCTGCCTGCCAGTAAAGAGGTCCCAAGGATCCTCAAAAGCAAAAAGGATACCATCGGCCTGCGCATCCCCGATAACAACATCGCCCGCTCCCTGGTAAAAGAGCTGGGGCACCCCATCCTGAGCGCTTCCCTGCCCGGGGTTTTTTTTGCGGCCCATGGGCCAGGACAAAATGTGGCTCATGGCCGCAAAATGGCTAATGATGGGCCTTCGGCCGGAGCGCCCGTGGCGCTCCCGGTGGAGGAATACACAGATCCCGAACGGATCTACGAGAATTTCAGGAATAGAGTGGATATCGTCGTAAATGGCGGAATTGGAGGCATTATCCCCTCTACGGTCATTGACTGCACCGGAGAGGAGCCGGTTGTATTGAGGAAAGGACTGGGAGAATGGGAAATGGAGACCCCCTAAAGAGGATCAGAATCGGGCTCATCCAGGCCTGCAGGCAGTATATTAAAGCTCTTCCGGTGATATTTACAAAGCCCGAATCTTTCAATAGCAGCCCGGTGGGCTGCCGTACCATACCCCTTATTGCTGTCCCAGCGATAATGAGGAAATTCAATATGAAGGCGCTGCATATACTCATCCCTCCAGGTCTTGGCCAAAATGCTGGCTGCAGCAATAGAAGCGTAAATGGCATCTCCTTTTACGATACAATGATGAGGGATCTCCCGGTAAGGGGTAAACCGGTTGCCGTCGATCAGTAATAATCCGGGCTTCGCTTTCAGCCCGTCAAGGGCCAGATGCATGGCCTTGAAAGACGCTTTGAGGATATTGATCCGGTCGATCTCATCCTGGTCTACCCAGGCTACCTTCCAGGCAAGGGCATTGGATTCGATAAAGATCCGCAGCTCATTGCGATGGGGCTCGCTGACCTGCTTGGAGTCATTCAGCAGGGGATGAATGAAGCCTTCGGGCAGCACCACCGCTGCTGCAAATACGGGACCCGCATAACAGCCTCTGCCGGCTTCATCGCAACCGGCTTCCGCTAATCCGGACTGGTAATAATTCTTCAGCAAAACTTCTTTTTTTTCAAAAATAGGATAAAATCCCGAGCGCGGCCACCGGGGCCTCGACCTCTTTGCTGTACCTTTGCGGCCCTATGACCTCATCATCATCTTCCTCTTCCCGTCCGGTGGCGATCTGGGTTTTTACCGGTGTCGTTATGCTGTTAATACAGGTTATCCTGGGGGGCATCACCCGGCTGACCGGTTCCGGCCTTTCCATCACCCATTGGGACGTTCTTACCGGCACTCTTCCTCCCCTGAATCATGCCCAATGGCAGGCGGCATTTGACGGCTACCGGCAGACGCCGCAGTATCGTATCCTTAATTCCGGTTTCTCCCTGTCCGATTTTAAATTTATCTATTTCTGGGAATATTTTCACCGTTTCTGGGCGCGTATGGTGGGTGTGGTGTTCCTGGTAGGGTTTGCCTGGCTGGTCTGGAAGAAACAGATGAAAAAGGAAATGGTCCGGCCGCTGATCATCCTGTTCCTCCTGGGGGGCTTGCAGGCGGCCATTGGCTGGATCATGGTGGCCAGCGGCCTTACCGGCGATGCCATTTATGTCGAGCCCACCCGCCTGGCCCTTCATTTTGTATTCGCCCTGGGCCTTGTCGTGTATGCTTTTTGGTTTGCCCTGCAGCTGTCCGTTCCCCGGCAGGCGCTGCTGATGGCCAGTCCAACAACTTCCCGCCCGGGCCTGGCCTCCCTCCGGGGCTGGACGATAGCGATTCTCTTTGTCCTGTTCTTTCAGCTCTTATATGGCGCCCTGATGGCAGGACATAAGGCAGCCATCGTTGCGCCAACCTGGCCCAGGATCAACGGGGATTGGATACCGCCTTCCCTGTTCACCAAAAAGCCCCTGCCGGAGGACCTGATCGGGAATAAGATCACTGTACAATTCATCCATCGCGGGATAGCCTACCTCCTTGTGGTGATGGTAGAGATCTGGTCGGTATTGGCGGGCAGGCTGCAGGGCACGCCGGCCTATTTCCGTAAGCTCCGGTGGTTACCCCTGATCCTGATAGGGGTGCAAATAGTCCTGGGTATTACGAGTTTGCTGACCAGCCCGGGCATTATCCCCGGCCAGTGGGTGTCTTTTGACTGGCTGGCCCAGCTTCACCAGGTGACCGGCTTGTTATTCCTGTTGACAATTATAGGGATGTTGTACCTTGTAAAACCAATAAGATATCCTGTAACCGTATGATGCGAACGCTCAAATCCATTTACTGTTTTTTTCCCATTCAACTGTTGTTGCTGCATTTAAGAAAATTCCAGGTGCTGCTGATATTCTGGTTGATCCTCTTCAGCACTTTGAACGGAGGCTTTATGCGCTCCTATGGCGCGGCGGCGCTGTTCCTTTCTCCGGAATACCTGGGAGATGTAAGCCCTGCCAGTGTGGCCATTGTGGGGATGGCAACTGGCATTTTCGTTATGAGCTGGAATATCACTACGTTTATCCTGTTCAGCAGGCACTTCCGCTTTCTGGCGACCACCACCCGACCTTTTTTAAAATACTGTATCAATAATGCGTTCCTCCCCCTGATATTCCTGATCTTTTATTTTATAAAAGTAGTGCAGTTCAGTGTCACGAAGGAATTGCTGCCGGCTGTCAACATTCTTTGGCTCAGCCTGGGATTCCTGACCGGCTTTGTCTTCATCATCGCCGTCTCTCTTTTATATTTTTTTCGGGCGGACAAGACCATTATCCGCCGGATGACCCCGGTGATCCATAATCCCAAACTCTTCAAATCGCAGTTTCGCAAGGAAGAGGTGAAGCTGAACGAGAGCCGGCTGATGCATGTGCAATGGTATCTGAACTCTCCTTTTAAAATCCGGAAAACAAGGGACGTTTCCCATTATAG
Source organism: Puia sp. (assembly GCA_036394375.1). Classification (GTDB taxonomy): domain Bacteria; phylum Bacteroidota; class Bacteroidia; order Chitinophagales; family Chitinophagaceae; genus Puia. The sequence goes on along the minus strand of DASWFF010000132.1, from coordinate 91,779 downwards.
CAAGGATTTCATCGAGAACATTTTCAACCGGCATCATATTTCCGCCGTATTGTCCATTTTCGTAGCCTTCATCTTTTTGATTGCGGTGGGCTTTTTCATGGACAGCCGTTACTTCCAATTGCCGGCCGCAGCCAGCATCCTGATCTTTTTTGCGATCCTGATATCTTTATCCGGCGCCTTTTCCTATTTCATGCAGAGCTGGAGCATCCCCTTTTTTGTATTGCTTTTTTTTCTGCTCAACCTGCTCTACCGTTATAATGTGATCGACCCTACCAACAAGGCTTACGGTCTCAACTACACGAAGGAGGTGCCCCGGCCTTTATATGACCGGCAGACGTTGCTGGAAATGTGTGCCGGGCCAAAGCTGGAGAACGATAAGGCGAATATGCTGGCTATTTTGGAGCGGTGGAAGGCCCGGCAATCGGAGGCGCGGCCGATACTGTACCTCATCAATACCAGTGGAGGGGGCAACCGTAGCGCCACTTTCACCATGAGTATCCTGCAACGCCTGGATAGTCTCTGCGGAGGCCGGCTGATGCGTAAGACTTTTCTTATCAGCGGAGCTTCCGGCGGCATGCTGGGCGCCGCTTATTTCAGGGCCCTTTCCCGTTCGCGGGATGGAGGCAACCCTTCTATCCATCTGCAGGACCCTAAATATGTAGATGATATTTCCGGCGACCTCCTCAATACGCTCTTCTCCTCCTTCTTAGCGAGGGACATGGCTTCCCCGGTCCAGAAGTTTAAAGTGGGAAATTATGAATATGTCAAGGATAGGGGATATGCCTTCGAACAAAGACTGAATGCCAATACAAGAGGGCTGCTCAACAGACAATTAAAAGACCTGGCTCCGGATGAGAGGACGGCGAAGATCCCTTTGATGTTATTTAATCCTGTGATCACCCGCGATAGCAGGACGATGCTCATCAGTACCCAGCCCGTCAGCTTCCTGATGCGACCCCGGTATGACTCTTCCAGGATTCCCGAGATGGACCCGGATGCCATTGATTTCGGCGCCATGTTCATTCGCCAGGATCCTATGAACCTGCGCTTGCTGACGGCCTTACGTATGAATGCCACTTTCCCGTATGTCCTGCCGAATGTATGGCTGCCGACCAATCCTGTCATCGATGTCATGGACGCCGGTTTCCGGGATAATTTCGGAGAGATGAATGCGATCCGTTTCCTGAACGCATTCCGGGAATGGGTGCAGCAGAATACCAGCGGGGTGGTATTGCTACAGGTGCGCGACCGGAAGGCCGGCGGCTGGGAAAATCCTTATGAGTCGGGCGATATCACGGAGATCATTACAAAGCCCCTCCTTTTACTGCAGGACAACTGGTACAAGATGCAGGAATACAGTCAGAATGACCTGCTGAGCTTATCCCAGAACGGGATGGGCTTCCCCTTTCGTAAATTGATCTTTCAATACGTTCCAAAAACGGAAGATGCGGGAGCGGCCCTGAACTTTCACCTGACCAAACAGGAAAAACAGACGATTATCGGCTCCCTGGATAATGAGGAAAATAAGAATTCTTTTGCTCAGTTCAGGAAACTGGCGGGGCACTAGTGGTCCATTAGGGCTGTATCAGGTTCAGGATCGCTGGCGCTATTTTTATATTAAACTCTTTTGCCGTAGCCTTCGGATCTCCGTCAATATGCAAGGGGGCTTCTCCCGGGTTCTCGATCGTCAGCTCCGGGGTCTGGAAATAAAGAATATTTTTCTTCCCGGCATCAAGGGGCATCTCCGGCAGGACCTTGCCGCCCAGGATCTGGCGGATCACCGCAAAGACCATCGGAAGCTTAAGCATTTTCTTCACAATGATAATATCCAGTAAGCCATCGTGCAAAAGGGCTTTTGGTGCGATCGTGACATGATTGCCGAATTGATCGCCGTTGGCGACATTGATAAAAAAAGCTTCTACCGAAAAGGATCGTTCCTCTCCATCCCCGAGGGGCAGCCTGATCCGGAATGAATAAGGACGGCTGGTAAGAAAATGTGCAAGGGAGACCCGGATATAGGTCTGCAGTCCTCTCGTCTTTTGCCGGGCGAATTCATGGGCGACTTTCGCGTCAAACCCGATCCCGCTCAGCATACAGGAAAACTGTCCGTTGATCGTAAACCCGTCGATAGCCGAAGCCTTGCCCGCAAAAATAATATCCAGCGCTTTGGACGGGTCTTTAGGGATCTTTGCGGCGAAGGCAAGTCCATTGCCGGACCCCATGGGAATAATACCGATCCGCACCGGCGCCCCCTGCAGGGCAGCCGCTACGGCGTTTACCGTTCCATCTCCTCCGCAGATCACGATATCCGTGACCTGTTCTTTTTGCAGGATCGGGATCAAAAAATCGTATCGGCCTTCCGCGTCGGTAGGCAGGATACTGAAATCGATTTTTTGAGCTTCAGTCCTACGGATGATCAGATCCTGCAGGGAAGACTTACCTCCCGTACCGGAAATGGGATTTATGAGATAAATAATTTTTCTTGGCATGCCCCGGCAAATATATTTTATTTATCTGCGACTGGAGATAAATGTAATATGTCCGTCATAAAATGAGAAACTCCTTTTTTGACTCCTTCCACATCATGGGAGCGGATGGAGGAACCGATCACATGCGTACCCGCTTCGGGGATCGCCTGCTTGTATTTCAGGGAGGCCGGTGTTCCCAACTGATCGAACATCTCCAGGGCTGCCGATACTTTTACCGTACTGTCCTGGTGGATCGGGTCTTTGTAGTAATAAAAAAGGCCCACCGGCTGCGTGACTTTCTCAAAATTGCTCTTATTCATGGTGGTCTCCAGCAGCTCTTCCAGGGCTACCGCCGCTTCCGTACGATATTTGGTATACCAGTATTGCCTGTACAGGGGACCGAAGTCTTCCTTGCTTTCTATATAGTTCGACCCCGTTACTTTATGGGCGATCTGTAATCCCCAGTGATTATTCAGGATCCAGGCCGTCGGATCATTGATGGCGATATTCGGGGATAGCAGGACCAGCGCCGCTATATCATCCGGATAGGTCGCCGCCAGCTGCAGCGCGAAAGTGCCTCCCGTGGAAGTACCCATCAAAATGACTTTTTTCCCCAGCTGCTTCCCGATGGCAAGCGCTTGTTTGGCAGACTCCCAATAATTATCGGCCGTGAGGTTGACCATGGCATCCACCGTGTCAATGCCGTGTTCCGCCATCCGCGCCAGGTAAAGATTGCAGCCGAATTTACCGGCGATATACCGATGTACAGGATCTCCTTCACCCTGGGAGGCGGAAAAGCCATGCAGGTAAACGAGGGCATAAGGTGTTTTTTCTTTCAGCGAATCATGGGCCCAGACGATCCTGGCCTCATTGTCCGGCTTCAGTTTATGGGCGGCCTCGTTGTCCCGGATATATTTCTCCAGGGTGACTGGCTCCGAAGGCACGGCCGGCATCTCCTTTTTATAGGATGGGGTTGCCGGGCTGGGTCCCAGCAGGTATAAAAGGATGAGTACAACAGGAATAAGGAGTAGCCATTTTTTGCGCATGGGATAAATTTGCGTTGAATTTATGTCTTTTATGTTATTTCTCCCCATGAGGGGACTTCAAACTAGGAATTTAGGGGCTTTTAGCTTACTTTTGCGGGCTCAAATGGACGAGGTCCCTTTGGCGAGGCCAAAAATTGTCAGGAGTTAATTATGCAAATCAGAAATATAGCTATTATAGCACACGTTGACCATGGTAAGACTACCCTGGTAGATAGGATCTTACACGCTACCCACGTATTCCGGGACAACCAGGAAACCGGGGAGCTGATCATGGACAGTAATGACCTCGAAAAAGAAAGAGGCATCACTATTTTCAGCAAGAATGCTGCTGTCGAATATAAAGACACCAAGATCAATGTAATCGATACTCCGGGTCACTCGGACTTTGGAGGGGAAGTGGAAAGGGTACTGAAAATGGCCGATGGGGTGATCCTGCTGGTCGACGCTTTCGAAGGCCCGATGCCCCAGACGCGTTTTGTGCTCCAAAAAGCCCTTCACCTGAACCTGAAACCGATCGTGGTCATCAATAAAGTGGATAAGCCCAATTGCCGTCCCGATGAAGTACACGACGCGGTATTTGAATTATTCTTCAACCTGGATGCTACGGAAGAACAGCTGGATTTCCCTACTTTTTACGGTAGCGGTAAAAATGGCTGGTTCAATAATAAGAACGAACAGTCCGAAGATATCACTCCTTTACTGGATGGTATCCTTCAGTATGTTCCTGCCCCCAAAATATCGGAAGGCCCTCTGCAGATGCAGATCACTTCCCTGGATTATTCTTCTTTTTTGGGAAGGATCGCCGTGGGCAAGGTAGCCAGGGGCTCTATTAAAGAAGGTCAGACGATTGCACTGATGCAGGCCGATGGAGTGATCAAGCGTCTTAAGGTGAAAGAGTTGTATACGTTCATGGGTATGGGCAAGAAAAAGGCCACCGAAGTCATGGCCGGAGATATCTGTGCGGTAGTCGGCCTGGAAGAATTTAATATCGGGGATACGATTGCCGATATTGACAATCCCGAAGCTCTTCCCGTGATCAGCGTGGATGAGCCCACGATGAGCATGCTCTTTGGGATCAATAACTCTCCTTTCTTCGGTAAGGACGGAAAGTTTGTGACATCCCGTCACCTGCGGGATCGCCTGATAAAAGAGACGGAAAAGAACCTGGCTTTAAGAGTAGAAGATACGGAGAGTGCGGATAGCTTCCTGGTATTCGGCCGCGGGGTATTGCACCTGGGTATTCTTATCGAAACCATGCGCAGGGAGGGTTTTGAGCTGACGGTCGGCCAACCCCAGGTACTGGTAAAAGAGATCAACGGTAAAAAGAACGAGCCTTTTGAAATACTGGTAGTAGATGTGCCGGGTGAGTACAGCGGTAAAGTGATCGACATGGTCACCCAGCGCAAAGGCGAAATGCTGGTCATGGAGAGCAAGGGAGAAATGCAACACCTTGAATTTGAGATCCCATCCCGGGGCCTGATCGGTCTGCGTAGCAATATGCTGACCAATACGGCCGGCGAGGCAGTAATGGCACATCGTTTCCTGGAATACAAACCCTGGAAAGGACCCATCCCCGGCAGGAGCAATGGCGTGTTACTTTCCAAGAATCAGGAAAAGACCACCGCTTATTCCATCGATAAATTACAGGACCGCGGTACCTTCTTCGTCGATCCGGGCGAAGAAGTATATGTAGGCCAGATCATTGCCGAACATATCAAGCCGGGCGACCTGATCGTAAATGCTACGGAAGGGAAAAAACTGACCAATATGAGGGCCAGCGGAAGCGATGACTCCGTACGTATCATTCCCAGAAAACAGATGACCCTGGAAGAGTGTATGGAATATATCCAGCAGGATGAATGTATCGAGGTCACTCCTAAAAAGATCCGCCTCCGCAAGACCATCCTGGATGAAGATGAAAGAAAGAGAACCCAGAAAAGCATGAAGTCGGAAGAGGTTCGCTAATTCCGGGCATTCTAAATCTATATTAAAAAACTACCTGGCCCGGCCAGGTAGTTTTTTATTTTGCGCCCCTGGGCGCGCATAAAAGGAGTATATTTGTACCCTCAATCAGCTAGTTATGGTTAAGCGTATCGGGACCTTCCTGCTCCTGTTCTTTTTGCTGACCGGTCTTTCCCGGGCAAAAGCTCAGTGTTCTATCTGCACCAGAACAGCGCAGCAGTTAGGAGAGAAGCCTGCCAAAGCCCTGAATAAAGGGATCATGTACCTGGCATTAACTCCACTCGCCATCGGCGGTATCGTCGGTTATCGGTGGTGGAAGAGTAATCATGAGGCCTAACCCCTACAACCATAAAACGAATGGCCTCCAACGAACTTTATAACAGGATACTAGATAAAAAGATGGCGGTATCCCATGTCTGTGAGATAGGGGTATTTTCGCCGGAAAGATCGAATGTCCTTGACTTTATTACCAAAGACCGGGTCAAGGCCACCCTGGTCGAGCCCGACCCCCAGCGAATAACGGCCATAAGGACTTATTTCGCCGAATATCCGAATATCCGGCTTTTCCCCTACGCGATTTATGATTACAACGGAGTCCTTGAACTGGCGCAAAGGGGAGAATCCACCTTCGCTACCGACCTCCCTTTCAGCCCCGCTGTGGTGAATGACCGCTACCAGGTCAGGGTTGAAGATACGTTCCGCGTAGAATGCAAACGGTTCGATGAAATAGATGACGCCACGATCGACCTGCTGAGCATAGATACGGAAGGCTGCGAATGGTTTGTCCTGAAATATTTAAAAAGCCGCCCCGGCGTCATCTCCCTGGAGACCCACGGGAAAAGCTATTCAAATCCCTATTTACCCGAAATATTGAGCTGGATGGCGGAGAATAGCTACAAAAGATGGTATATCAGTAAGAGCGACAGCGTATACTACCGACAAGGGGTCTTCCCTGTCACGGGATGGGAGAGGACCCGGCTTAAGCTGATGGATGCATTTATAAAGTTCAGGAAGATGCGCAAGGGGATCGGGAGAGGTCCCCGGTTATCACAGGCCTAAAATATTTTTATACAACTGTATATACCGGAGGATGGTCTCCTCCCAGGAAAAGGAAGCGGCATACGCTTTCAGCTCCGCCGCACGGCCGGCCTGGTGATTATGATCGTCCAATCCCTTCAGCAATACTTCTTTCATATAGGCAGGTTCGAAATGCTCCCAATAGCAGACTTTGTTGGAGCCGATCTCCGGCAGGCTCGAATGCGTGGAGACAAATACCGGCTTGCCGCAATACATCGCTTCGATAACAGGCAGGCCAAAGCCTTCGAAGAGGGAGGGGAAAAGAAAAGCCTCACAATGAAGATACAGCCAGGTTTTTTCCGACTCATCCGGTTGGTTCACCGTAATGATGTTGGTTATTTTTTCTTCGCGGATACGCGCTAAAATTTGCTTGGCATATTTCGTATGCCAGCTTCCCGCTATTACCAGTTTCTTTTCCGGTAAGGTTTTCATCAGGTCCACCAGCGTATGGGTGTTCTTTTTAGGGGAGATAGCGGAAAGATGGAACAGAAAAGATTCGTCATTGCTGACGCCCGCAGGTCTGGAAGGCTGAATTTCCGTAGGGTTGGCGACCCCGTTACGGATCGTTGTAATCGAAGGGTCATTGACCCTTAAATATTGAAAGACCTCCTTTTTGGTAAAATCAGAAATGGTGGTGATCGCGGCCGCCCGGTCCATCTTTCGTTGGATCCCGTTCTTGTATTTATCTACTTTCCGCCCCTTTTTTTCATGGATAAAATTAAGATCGTGGATCGTCAGTAAATATTTCGTTTTCGAATAAGCGGGAGCATAACTGCTTGTTTGATGGATGGCATGCCACAGATCGAATTCAGGCAGCAGACCTGGGAATTTTTTGTTTAGAAAATTAGCGGTGATATAATGGAGATCCTTTCCGAAATGGTTTTTATAGGACGGCGGAACAAGCAGGTAAATGTCGATCCCCTCTTCATGCAATTTTTTTGCATGGGGTTCCAATGCCTTTGCAAAACGGGATGAGACCTCTCCAAGACCTACATAGCGGTTCTTCAACTTTTCCAGATCGATCAGAATTTTCTTTACAGGAGGCATATGAGTTGTCTGGTATGCAAACTACTGATATTTTTGATTCATTTAATTCCTAACTTCACCCCTTTATCCAGTTTTGCATGACGAAAAGGAAACTACCGGGCAAAGAAAACGCCGTATTCTCCATATTGATACCTACCTGGAATAATCTCAGCTACCTGCAGCTTTGCATAGAGAGTATCCGCCGGAATTCCCGGTTTACCCACCAATTGATCGTCCATGTAAATGAAGGCATTGACGGAACCCTGGACTGGGTGGCTTCCCAGCCGGATATAGACTATACCTATAGCAAAGAGAATATCGGGATCTGTTACGCCCTGAATATCCAGAGAAGCCTGGCGGATACGGAGTATATCGTGTACATGAATGATGATATGGTCGCCTGCCCGGATTGGGACCTTCACCTGCTGAACGAGATCCAGGCGATCGGACATAACGACTTTTTTGTATCGGCTACCGTTATTGAGCCCTTTGCCTCTGGCAATAATTGCGTTATCGTAAAAGATTATGGGACGGAACTAAACAGCTTCCGGGAAAAAGAGCTGTACCAGGAGTTTTCCTCCTTTTCCAAGCCAGACTGGCAGGGCGCCACCTGGCCTCCGAATGTAGTGCATAGAGATCTCTGGGACCTGGTAGGGGGCTATAGCACGGAATTCTCTCCCGGCATGTATTCAGACCCGGATTTTTCCATGAAATTATGGAAGGCCGGCGTAAGGACTTTCAAAGGGATCGGCAAGAGCCGCCTGTATCATTTCGGGTCCAAATCCGTGGGCCGGATAAAAAAGAACAAAGGATACTATACGTTTATTGCGAAATGGGGGATGACCTCCAGTACCTTTACCCGGTTTTACCTCCGGAGCGGAGCGCCTTTTGACGGAGAATTAAGCCCTCCCCCGCTCACCAGGAAGTTACGCTGGAAAAACTTATACAAGAGGGTGCTGACGGCATTTAAGACGCTGTAAGCGTCTTTTGTCCGAAGGACCGACATTAGACCTGTGCCGGAGATGCGCTAACTTTTGAAAAGCGCTTCTCCGGCACATTTAGTAAGTACTGATGAATTTATATAAGTTGAATGTTCCCGTCGCTGCCTGTTGTGCGATCTTTTTATTCATCTCCTCTTTGTCGACATCTTTCATACGTTGCTTACTGATTAAGTAAAAAGCCCTTTCCGTCAGCAGCCGGTATTTCCTGTCTGTTGTCTGCCGTTGCTGCAGGCTCGCGGTTATTTTTTGCATCAATTCTCCCAACCCCTGTTTCTGTGAGGCAATGGTCTTGACGATCGCCGTCTCCCGGCCGGGACGATGGAAGGCCGGCGACAGCATCAGCCTCAAATTTCTGACGAAGAGATCCGCATCGGGACGATCACTCTTATTGACGACAAAAATATCGGCAATCTCCATCAGGCCGGCTTTCATCGTCTGGATCTCATCTCCCGCCTCAGGTACCAGCACCACCAGGGTCGTATCGGCCAACCCGGCAATTTCGATCTCATTCTGTCCTACGCCCACCGTTTCGATCAGGATGCAATCGAACCGGGCCGCCTTTAGCAGGTCCGTAATCTCCAGGATCCCGGGATGCAATCCCCCCAGGGACCCCCGGGCTGCCAGCGAACGGATGAAAACAGACGGGTGCGTATACCACTCGCTCATGCGGATACGGTCTCCCAGCAGTGCGCCGCCATGAAAGGCGGAAGAAGGGTCTATACACAGGACGGCGACCCTTTTGTCCCTTCCCACCCATTCCCCGATAAGTGCGTCCGTCAGGGTGCTTTTCCCCGCCCCGGGAGGGCCGGTAATTCCGATAATCGGGGTGTCGCTTGGAGGAAGGGCCTGCAATAGCTGTTCGTATCCGCTGACCCCGTTCTCCACCAACGAGATACTGCGGGATAATAGGCGTATATCTTTTTCCTGGATGGATTGCAGGTATTGCTGCCAGTTAATTCCTGTGCCGGAAAAAGTAGACATAATGTTAAAGTTCGAATAAGAATAACAAAGTAAACTTATTTTGCTTGATTAAACCTTATCCCATGGTAGATAAACACGTCAACAATCCCAAAAGCCCGAAATTTCACGTAAAGAAATATTTGCTGGAGATCAGCTCTGCGCTCAAAAATAAGATCGTACTGGATATCCCTGCCGGAAATGGCGTAACCTCAGAGATCCTGCTGGAGCTGGGTAGTAAGGTGGAGGCCTTCGACCTCTTCCCCGAGAATTTTTTAGTGAAGGAGATCGAATGCAAATGGGCGGATATAACAAAAGGCCTGCCCATCGCCAACCACTATGCCGATTTTGTGATCTGCCAGGAAGGGATCGAACATTTCAGCGACCAGGTAAAAGCTTTCATGGAATTCAACCGGATCCTGAAAAAAGGAGGTAAGCTCATCATTACCACCCCCAGTTATTCCAACCTCAAAGCCCGGCTCAGCTACCTGTTATTCGAAACGGAATATTTCCATAAATTAATGCCCCCCAATGAAATAGATTCGGTCTGGCTGGTAAAGGATGAGAATAGGAAAGATATCTATTACGGACATATCTTTTTGCTGGGGATGCAGAAGATGAGGGTGATCGCCAAATTGACCGGCTTTAAAATAAGCAAGATCAATTTTATGCGGGTCAACAAGACGTCCCTGTTCCTGTTTCCGTTCTATTACCCCTTCATCCTATTCACCTCCTGGTTTACCTATTTCAAACTAATCCGCAAGAGCAGCCCCGGGGAACGGGACGCCAGAAAAAAAGTTTATAAGGAACAGTTAAAGATCAATCTCAACTCCCGGGTCCTGTTGGATACCCATAGCTTTGTCGTGTTCGAAAAAGAGAACGACCCCGATGAAATATACAATGATATTCACGCACTTTCCAACCCCCCGAACCAGTACTTATAACCAGGTCTGGCTCCCGGAATATAATCAGGTCCCGGAAATTATTTAATTTTACCGGTATGACAAATTTCATCCCTGTTTTCCCTTTGGGGATAGTAGTGTATCCCGGTGAAAGTGTGAACCTGCACATCTTTGAGCCAAGGTACAAACAGCTGATCAATGAATGTTATGCTGAAGGCAAACCCTTTGGCATCCCTACGGTCATCAATAACAAACTGAATGAAATGGGCACCCTGGTGCGGATCACCGAATTGGTGAATACCTATGAGAACGGGGAGATGGATATCAAGACACAAGGCGTGCTCGTTTTCCGGGTCCTGGAAATGATCCGGTCCATACCGGATAAGTTATTCAGCGGCGCTATCGTGAATTATCCCGAAAATATAGAAGGCCCCGGCAAACGGGAATTAATGCAGAAAGTAATAAAAGCCATCCGGGAATTGCACCGGATGCTGAATATCGAGAAAGACTTTCATAAACCCGACGAAGAACTGACCAGCTACGATATAGCACACCACGCGGGACTGTCCCTGGAAGAAGAATATGAATTACTGGGCCTCTTCCGGGAAGAACAAAGGCAGGAATACCTGAAACGTCACCTGGGAAAGGTATTGCCCGTGATCGCCGAGATGGAGATCCTGAAAGAAAGAGTAAAATTAAATGGTCATTTCAAAAACTTATCTTCGTTCAAATTTGAGGATTAGATCGATTTCATAATTCAAATGTCTAACCAGGTTATGTCGACCACCCTTTGCTTTGATTTTGGCAATACCCGTATGAAATGCGCCGTCTTTATCGATGGCGGATTCTATAACGAGCAGGTACTGGAGGACGACGGAGAAGCGACGATCAGGGAACTTATCCGTTTGTATAAGCCGGACAAATCGATCCTCTCCTCCGTGATCGTTCATAACCCAGCGATGGAAGACCTGTTGAGGCGAGCCACCCTTTTCCATAAACTGGATCACCATTCGAAGGTACCCATTACGACACCCGTTGGCAAACCCGATACGATCGGGTCCGACCGCCTGGCCCTGGTAGTGGCAGCGGTAGACCTTTTCCCCGGAAAGAACAACCTGGTCATCGGCCTTGGGTCGGCCATCACCTATAACTATGTAAATAAATACCGGGAGTTTATCGGGGGCGGGATTTCACCGGGGATGGAAATGCGCTTTAAATCCTTGCAGGCATTCACGGCCAAATTACCCCTCGTCAAAGCCGATTGGAATTTCCCCCTGGCCGGCTATGACACGAGGACCAATATTCTCAGCGGGGTGATCCTGGGTATGGCCAAAGAGATTGATGGAATGATCGACGCGTATGAAGAGAAATATGACAATTTTAACGTGCTTTTAAGCGGAGGAGATGCATCCTATTTTACCCGCCACCTGAAAAAGAATATTTTTACAGACCCACATTTAATTTATAAAGGGTTATATGTTATCAGTGAGTTCAATCAATAGATTCCTGCCCATCCTGCTGATGGCCTGCATTTTTTGCAGTAGTTGTGAGAACAACGTGAAAGACCTGCCTTCATCCAGGAAAAAACAGTCCATACCGCCTGAAGAAGTCTGGCAGGTTGAAAGCCTGATGAGCGAGGGAGGGAAGGTAAAAGGAAAGCTCTTATCGCCCTATATGCTGCGATACCAGCGGACGGACACTCCTTATGCCGAGTTCCCCAGAAGCCTCCATGTGGACTTTTATAAGGATTCTGTAAAAAACAAAGACTCGATCGTCATCGAGAGCCAGATGGATGCCCTGTATGGGAAATACCTGCCGAATCAGAGCAAGGTCTTCTTACGGGATAGCGTAGTGGTGAAGAATATCCTGAAAGGCGATACCGTACATTGCAAGACTCTTTGGTGGGACCAGCATACGGAAAAGTTCTACACGGATGATTCCGTGCAGATCTATCAAAAAGATAAAATCCTTTTTGGAGTTGGGATGGAGGCCGACCAGAACTTCCGCTGGTATACGATCAAAAAACTCACCGGAACCGTGCTCACCTCAGAGAGGGCGATGAAATAAAAATTAACACGCCTTGCAGATGCCGGAAGGGAAAAAGTACCCGCCTGGGGAAAACCCTTAATTAATTGAAAAAGAGCCTTTTATAGGCTCTTTTTTTATAAAAGAAGCTCCTCTTTTGCCGGCGGCCCGAAGTCTCTTAAAAAAACTCAATTAAACGTTTGTTTAATTCAAACGTTTGTTTAATTTTGTGTAATGAATTTATACTATCGATATGTCAGATAAAAGAGAACATATTCTTACGGTGGCCGAGGAGCTGTTTGGTGAAAAGGGATTTGACGGGACTTCCGTAAGGGATATCGCCCTGAAGGCCGGGGTCAACCTGGCCATGATCTCCTATTACTTTGGCTCCAAGGAAAAATTGCTGGAATCCCTGATAGAATTCCGGGCCGAGTATGCCGTAGGCATCCTGGAAGAATTGAATAAGGACCAATCCCTGAGTCCCTGGGATAAGATCGACCGGCTGGTGGACTTTTATGTCGGCAGGGTGCTGAATAATCTCCCCTTCCACAATATCATGTACCGGGAGGCGACCAATATCCGCTCCGACGAGATCCGGGACCGGATCATCAGCATCAAGGTGCGCAACCTGGAGCAGGTCTCGAAGATCATTACGGATGGGCAGCAGAAAAAACTATTCCGGGAAGTGGACATTGCCATGACGATGGGGACCCTCATGGGCACCATCTCGTCCTATACACAATCAAAACCCTACGGCTGCCATGTGCTGGCCCTTGGATACGATACCAGCGAAGAAACTTATCGAACGAAGCTTGCCCCACGATTGAAGGCCCACCTGAAGCACCTATTAAGGGCCCATTTGGATATAAAAAATGAAGAACAATAAATACACTAGAAAAATGAAACAATTAGCTGGGGCTATATGCTTCTTACTTTTTGCTGCCTTACCCTCATTTGCGCAAACCAGGACCCTGGGACTGGATGAAGCCGTGCAGTTGGGGATTCAGAACAGCAAGCAATTGAAAAGGTCACAGTATAAGATCGATGAGGCCCTGGCTCGTCTCGGCCAGGCAAAAGATGCCAGCCTGCCCAGTGCAAAAGTGAGTTTTCAATACCTTCATGCGCTGATGATGTCCCGGGTGATCGATGTCCCCGGTTTAACGAAGACGCCTATAAAGCTGCCCTTTGATTTTCCGGCTTATATGGGAACCCTTGCCGTAAGCGAGCCCATCTTCGCCGGCAACCAGTTCAAATATGCCCGCCAGTCTGCCGACCTGATGGTGCAGATGAGCCGCCTGGATGCCGATAAGGATAAAGAAGATATCACCTGGCTGATCATCGATTCCTATATCAATTACAATAAGATCCTGCAGAACCAGCTGATCGTCGCGCAGAATATGCAGGATATACAGGGTAAGCTGGAAGAAATCACCAAATACGAAAGCCAGGGACTGGCTACCAAAAATGACGTGCTGCGCTATGAGCTTCAACGGTCACAGATGCAGCTGACGGAACTCCAGTTGGAGAACAACCGCAGAATAGCCAACTACAATATGACGATCCTGCTGGGCATCCCGGACTCCACGCAGCTGATACTGCCTGCGCCTTCGTACAAGATGGACGAACATCCCGTTTATACCGAACTGGTACAGGAGGCGGAAACAAATCGCCGCGAGCTGCAGGACCTCTCCTACCAGACCAGGATAGCCGATATCAATGTCAAAAAGATACACGACCAGCGGCTACCTACGGTTGCCGCATCGGCCGGAGCGTATTATATCAACCCGACCGGTCAGGTCATTCCGACCAATAACAACCTGATCGCACCTATTACCCTCGGCGTCGGCGCCTCCTGGGATATCGCGACCCTGTATACCAATAAGAATAAAGAAAGAGAGGCTGCCCTGCAACGACAGGAATTGAATACCGGAAAGGATCAGGCCCTCGATGAAATCCATAAGGACCTGAACAAAAATTTTATCCTTTATAACCAATCCCTGGAAACGATAAAAATATTACAGGTCGCTGTCACCCAGGCGGAAGAGAACGAGCGGATCACGGAATCCAAATTCAGGAACAACCTGGTGAACACGACCGACCGTATCGATGCGCAGACCCTGTTGTATCAATCCCGGGTCAACCTGGAACTGGCTAAATCGGATGCGACCGCCGCTTATTATGACATGCTGAGATCTACCGGAAAGATCCACCTCTAAAATTTATTAATAATACTCGTTTTTTAAAAACTGCATTTTTTATATGGAACAGAATAACACTCAAGCAAAACCCCGCAAAAAGTTCATTTTCCCCCTCATTCTCTTATTAGTGCTGGTGGGCGCCCTGATCTTTTCTGCAAAAGAATATATCTATTACCAGAGCCATGAAGTGACGGACAACGCACAGGTAGATGCAGACATCAGCCCGGTGGTCGCCAGGGTAGGCGGGTATGTGAAAGAGATCCGCTTTAAGGACAACCAGTTCGTGAAAGCCGGAGATACGTTGGTGATCCTGGATGACCGGGACTACCAGGTCAGGTTGCAACAGGCCGAGGCTGCCCTCAGCTCCGTCAAGCAGTCCGTGGATGTATCCCAGTACCAGGTGTCTGAAGCAAGGACCAATATTGCTACGGCGCAGGCTAATGTGGTCGCGGCTAAAGTCAGAGTATGGAAAGCCAACGAAGATTTCACCCGCTACGAAAACCTGTATAATGATCACGCCATCACAAAGGCGCAATACGACGACGCGAAAGCGGAGAAAGAAACTGCCGATGCAGCCCTCACCGTAGCGCAGACGCAGTTGCCGGTGCAAAATACAAGGGTTGTCACCAATCAGAAACAGGTAGGCGCCACCGCCTCTAACCTGGCTTCCAGGCAGGCCGATATCGATTTCGCTAAACTGCAGTTGACCTATACCGTTATCACTGCTCCGGCAGATGGCACCGTTTCCAAAAGGAATATCCAGCTCGGACAATTGGTACAGGCAGGGCAGACCCTGTTCGCTATCGTGAATGACAAAGGCATCTATATAACGGCCAACTTCAAAGAGACTCAGATGGAACACCTCCGGATCGGAGAAAAAGTAGATATCATCGCCGATGCTTATCCTGACAAGACCGTTCCGGGATCCGTCGAATCTTTCTCCGGGGCTACCGGAGCTAAGTTTTCCCTGCTACCTCCGGACAACGCCACTGGTAACTTCGTAAAAGTCGTACAGAGAGTGCCGGTAAGGATCAAGCTGGAAGCGGATTCTGCTTATACCAATCTTATCCGTCCCGGCATGAGCGTTCAGGTGGTCGTGCATATTAAAAAATAGATCGTCTTATCCCGGTTAAGAGCGATCAGCCCGGGTAATACGCGAAATATTGTTTACTCAAAATTGTGAGTCATGGCTGAACATGGATTTAGAAAATGGATCATTACCATAACGGTCATCGTAGCTTCCTTGCTGGAGCTGATCGATACCACGATCGTGAATGTGGCTCTGCCGCAGATCATGGGCAACCTGGGGGCGACCCTGGAAGATGCGGGCTGGATCGTGACGGGCTATGCGGTGGCGAATGTGATCGTGCTGCCCATGTCCGGATGGCTGGGAGACCGTTTTGGCCGGAAAAATTATTTTCTTACCTCGATACTCGTCTTCACCTTCGCCTCTATCCTCTGCGGAAATGCGCATAGCCTGACTGAACTGGTTGCCTTCCGCCTGTTACAGGGACTGGCTGGCGGCGGATTACTCTCTACGGCCCAGGCCATCCTGATGGAAACCTGGCCCCGTGAAGAGATCGGCATGGCCACCGCTCTGTTCGGACTGGGCGCCGTTGTAGGCCCTACCGTTGGACCAACCATTGGCGGCTATATTGTAGAACATTTTAGCTGGCCCTGGATATTTTATGTCAATATACCGGTAGGCGCCATCGCTGCCTTCTGTGTCTCTACTTTTGTAAAGGAATCCCCGCGATATGCCCAGGGCAAACCCATCGACTGGTGGGGGATCCTCTTATTGGCTGTCGGAGTAGGCAGCCTTCAGGTCGTATTGGAAAAAGGAGAGACGGAGGACTGGTTTGCCACCCCCTATATCTCCGTGCTGACTGCTGCCACCATTCTGTCAGGCATTGCATTTATCTGGAGAGAGCTCAGTACCGATCATCCGGTAGTGAATTTCCGGATCCTGAAGAACCGGAGTTTTGCCGTCGGGATCGTCACCTCCTTCGTATTGGGCTTTGCCTTATATGGATCCGTATTCATTTTCCCCGTATTCTGCCAGAACCTGCTGGGCTTCAACGCTCAACAGACAGGAGAATTATTGTTCCCCGGCGGGATGGCTACTATCTGCATGATGCCCTTCGTAGGTATGATGCTAAAAAGAGGCGTTCCCGGCCAGTTCCTGGCCACCGGCGGCTTCTTTTTATTCTTTGTCTTCACCTGGATGCTCTCGAATTCCACCCTCGAATCCGGCACCGGAGACTTCTTTCTACCGCTGATCGTAAGAGGAGTGGGCATGGCTATCCTGTTCGTTCCCCTGACCACCCTGGCCCTGCAGGAGCTGAAAGGACCCGAGATCGGACAAGGAGCCGGGCTGAATAATATGATGCGACAACTGGGAGGTTCTTTTGGGATTGCCATCCTCACCACCCTGATCCATATTAAATCCGGGGTGGCCCGTAATGCCTTGCTGGAAAATATCAACCCTTACAACCCGGCTTTTGTACAAAGACAACAGGCGCTGACACAGAGTTTTATGAGTAAAGGGCACTCCGCACTGGACGCCCAGCAGATGGCCAACCAGGCCTTTGAAGGCACGATCATCAAACAGACCCTGCTGCTCACTTATGATAATCTATACCTGACCATCGGGATCTTCGTACTCTGTTGCATCCCGATCGTATACCTGCAGAAATTTAAGAGAAATGTTGTCGTGCCCACCGACACGCACTAATATAAAATATATTATAGGAAAACAACAACTGAACGGAAATATAATAAGCGGATTACAGATACAAACAACTGGAATTTAAGGCAGGAATTGAGAGACAGACAGGAATAAGAACAGCCCGTACGAGGCCGGCTCAACCGCAAAAAGTAGAGCCGGCCTTCTTTTTTTCAGCCGCCTTGAGGCTCCAGGGACTTCAAGAAGAAAAGTCCTGAATTTCTTCAGGACTTTTCAATTTTTTGTACGATACTCAACCAACATTTTCGTGGCCATCAATAGGTACAAATTTTAAGTGTGTTTGTTCGTAGGATCTTGGACTGTTTGGATTTGGATTTTGGATTCTTTTGATAAGTTTTGATCGATTAAGGGCTCAGTGTTTTTCAGGATTTTGATTTCTTTTGGACTTTCTCAGGATTAGTTGGATTTGGTTTTTTTCGGATCTTGGATTTTGGTTCTTCTTTGGATTTTTTTCATTCTTTGATTCAGTGGGCGTCTTTCTTTGGATATTGGATTTGAGTCGCTCATCGATCATACTTAACAACACAAACATACAACACCGTAGTAATCAGTGCAAGAGAATAAATGCTCTATTTCGAACCTTCAGTTTTTACCGTCTCGCTAGTAGATTTACGAACACCTTCCCGGGCAATCACCCTATTTTTTTGGGCACATCATAAATTAGCCTATTTTGTAGTTCTTAAACCAATAGGAACTACTCATTTATCGATGAAGAACTTTGAAAACAAAACCATTCTGATCACCGGCGGTACCCGGGGAATCGGCAAAGCGATCGCCCTCCGGCTTGCCCGCGAAGGAGCGAATATTGTGATCGTCGGCAAAACGGCCGAACCCAACCCTAAATTGGAGGGGACCATCTATACGGCAGCCGAAGAGATTACCGCCGCAGGCGGAGGAAAAGTGCTGCCGATACAAGGAGATATCCGTTTCGAAGACAGTATTCGCCATATTGTGGCGGAAACCGTCCGCGAATTTGGCGGTATCGATATCCTGATCAATAATGCCAGCGCCATCAATCTCTCGGCGACCGAACAAACAGAGTCCAAACGTTATGACCTGATGCACGGTATTAATGTGCGGGGCACCTTTCTCATGAGCCAGGCCTGTATCCCCCATCTGAAACAAGCGGAGAATCCCCATATTTTAAACATGTCGCCTCCCCTGAATATGGACTCCCGCTGGTTTGCCCCCCACCTGGCCTATACGATGAGTAAATACGGCATGAGTATGATCATCCTGGGACTGGCGGAGGAGCTAAAACCATTCAGGATCGCCGCCAATGCCCTTTGGCCGAAGACCACCATCGCGACAGCAGCAGTAAAAAATATTCTTGGAGGGGATTTCCTGATACAAAGAAGCCGTACTCCGGAGATTGTCGCCGATGCGGCATTTTATATTTTGCAGAAATCTTCTTTTGAGACGACAGGCAATTTTTTTATTGACGAAGACGTTTTACAAAAGGAAGGGATCACCGATTTTGCGAAGTATGCTATCAACCCTGACCAGAAATTAATGAACGACCTGTTCTTATAAGGTTATAAGGGCTTCATTCCAATCATATTCAATTTTTTTCATTTTTAATCCTGGGTAAAAGGCAACATCCTCCTCCCGTTCAAAGACGGGAGGTTTTTTTGCAAGCGAATACAGCCAGGCTAATGGGGGATCAGTCCGTTGGGGGATACTGACCGACCAGAGCTCAGCTCTTTCTTCCGGCAACCATCAGCGCCCCGGCCGCTAATCCGGTATCCTTTACCAGGTTGGTCAGGGGAAATCGTACGGCGCTTTGATCCGGCGCGTGCATGACAGCCGGAAGGTGAATAGTAAGCACAATAATGAGCAGGAATGCTGCCATCAGGAGTCCGGCCAGCCGGGTCTGTTTACCCGTCAGAAAGGAAATCGCGGCGGCTATCAGGGCTGCTCCCGTAAAGTATACCCAGAAAATACCGCCCGGAATAAAAGATGGGACGGTGTTTTGCATACCCGTGCCATTTAAGAAGTGGTTAACGCCAAAAAAAGCAACCACCAGCGCGTACAGGACTGTTCCGATCTTGAAGATAGTTGTATTGTTCATGTGGCAATTGTTTTATTACAACCAATTTAATCAAAAATCGCGGAAGCGCAAGCGTTAATCTTTGCACAGGGATATCCGTAGGCGATACCCGGCTCCTATTCCAGGGTTTGTTCCGGAGTTCGTTCAGGCCTCATCTGGGGGAATAAGAGTACATCCTGTATGCTGGGCTGGTTGGTCATCAGCATACATAATCGATCGATACCGATGCCGATGCCCGAGGTGGGAGGCATACCATATTCCAGCGAACGGAGAAAATCCTGGTCGATGAACATCGCCTCATCATCTCCCCGTTCCATCAGGCGCGCCTGCCCTTCAAAACGTTCGCGCTGTTCGATCGGATCATTCAGTTCGCTGTAAGCATTGGCGATCTCCTTGCCATTGACCATCAGTTCAAATCTCTCTACCAGGCCGGACTCGATACGGTGTTTTTTTGTGAGCGGACTCATCTCTACGGGATAGTCAATGATGAAAGTCGGCTGAATATAGGTGTGTTCGCTCGTGTTGCCGAATAATTCATCGATCAGCTTACCTTTGCCCATGCTGGGCGCCACGTCGATCTTCAATTGCCTGCAGGTATCGCGTAATTCCGCTTCCTCCATCCTGCTGACATCGATGCCGGTATTTTCTTTGATCGCATCCAGGATCGAAAGGCGTTTGAAGGGCGCTTTGAAGCTGATCGTCTTATCTCCTACGGGGACCTCTGTCGTGCCGTGCAGCGCAAGGGCAATACGTTCGAACAGTTGTTCCGTTGTCTCCATCATCCAGAAATAATCCTTATAGGCCGTGTACCATTCCAGCACGGTGAATTCCGGATTATGGGTGCGGTCCATTCCTTCGTTACGGAAATTCCGGCTGAACTCGTAGACCCAGTCAAAGCCTCCTACGATCAGCCGTTTGAGGTACAGCTCATTGGCTATGCGCAGGTAAAAAGGAACATCCAGCGCATTGTGATGCGTAATGAAGGGCCTGGCCGCCGCCCCGCCGGGAATGGCCTGGAGTACAGGCGTATCGACTTCCAGGGCTCCCTGTTCGTTCAGGAAGTCGCGTATCGTATTGATCAGTTTTGTCCGTTTGACGAAAGTCTCTTTTACGGAAGGGTTGATGATCAGGTCCGCATACCGCTGGCGGTACCGGAACTCCGGATCGGTCACTTCATCGAATACATTGCCTTGCTCATCCCTTTTTACCACGGGCAGGGGCTTAAGGGATTTTGCCAGCAGGGTGAATGTTTGTGCATGGACGGAAGTTTCTCCGGTACGGGTGATAAATACAAAACCCGTTACGCCGATGAAATCTCCCAGATCGAGCAGGTGTTTGACCACCTTATCGAACAGGGTCTTGTCCTCACCGGGGCAGAGATCGTCCCTGCGGACATATAACTGGATGATCCCTTTGCTGTCCTGGATCTTTATGAACAACACCTTGCCTTTGTCATTGATGCTCATGACCCGGCCGGCGAGCGTCACTTTACTGAACGCCTCCTTTTGTTCTTCCGTATATTGCTTTAAAATATCAGCGGAATGATGGCTCACGGGAAACAAGGCTGCAGGGTAAGGTTCTACCCCCAGTTGTTTCAGTTCTTCCAGTTTTTCTCTGCGGATGATCTCCTGCTCTGACAGATGTGGTGTATTCATAATTCAGGAACGGTTGCAAAAATTCTGGCAAAGGTAATTTAAATCTCCCTAACTAAGCGCCAGCAGCACCTGCCAGGCCTCATTTACTTTCCCGCCTGCCAGCAGCTTTTTCGCGTAGGAGTGAAGTTCTTTTTCCATTTCTTCCGGGTTGACGGAATAGTATTGGAAGATATTTTTCAGCGTATCGTCATGAAAAGAAGGATCGACGAGGGGCACCTCATGGACATTGGCCAGCTGCCCCAGGTCATTGCCGCTGAGGATCCTGCTGCTGCGGATCGGACCGGGAAGCTCATCGATGCCGATGCCCAACCGGGTATTGGGCTTTTCCACCAGGAAGAGGTTGTGCTCATCCGTTTTACAATACCAGTTACCTCCCAGCCTTGCCACCTGATGCAGCTGACGCTGATCGATCATCTTTTTTTCATCCAGGATCCTATCCTCCACATGCATGCGCAACGCCTCACAGATCACCAGGTTGCCGGCTCCGCCCTGGTCGCCCAATGGCTTTACCTCCAATACGATACATTCTATTTTCACTTTGCTCTCCTTCACCATGGGAGGTCTCACCAGCGTGGCGGCCTCCTCCGTAAAACCTGCTTTTATAAATTCATTGGCCCCTTTGGGATATTCACAGCTGGCCAGGCTTATTTGCTGCACCATCTCATAGTCGACGATGTTGATCACTACCTCCGGCACTTCCAGCACATTATGCAGCGTATGTTTGGTCGTGTTGTCCCGAACCCTCCTCGAAGGGGAGAAGATGAGGATCGGGGGAGTCGAGGAGAACATATTGAAGAAGCTGAAAGGACTCAGGTTTACCTGTCCTGCTCCGTCGATCGTACTGGCAAAACAGATAGGACGGGGAGCAACGGCAGATTGCAGGTAAGCCTGCCGGTCTATGGAAGAAAGCTCTTTCAGATCGAGGATCATAACGCTTATCCGTTTTTCTTTTTTCGGAACAGGGAAAGATCGCTGTCTTCCCGCACAATCGTATTACTGAGGAGCCCCAGGCCGTCCACTTCCAGCTCTACCACATCCTTTTCCTGCAGCCATTGCTCCGTATAACCGGGATCATTTAACTTACCGGTGCCATTCAATTCCAGGAAACAGCCCGTTCCCACCGTACCGCTGCCGATCACGTCCCCCGGATAGAGGTCTACTCCATAGGAAGCCCGTTCTATCAGCTCGGCAAAGGTCCAATCCATATCCGCTACATTGCCGTCACTGACTTGGCGGCCGTTCACCCGGCAGGTCATGCGCAGGTTCCAGTTCTTTCCGGTATGCCCTTCCTTACAGGGCACTTCAAAAGGCTGTAACTCGTCCAGGGTCACCAGCCAGGGACCGATGACGGTGGAAAAATCCTTCCCTTTGGCAGGCCCCAGGTTTAATAACATTTCTTCCATCTGCAGCTTCCTGGCGCTCATATCGTTCATGATCATCAACCCCCCGATATAGTCATCCGCTTCTTCGGCGGGAATATTTCTGCCCTGCCGGGAGATAACGATGGCTACCTCCAGCTCGAAATCCAGTTTCTCGAAATGGTCCGGCATACAGCGGATATCGCCGGGCCCCTGTATACTATGAGGATTGGTAAAATAAAAGATGGGGTATTGATCGAACTCCGGGATCATGGGCACCCCCCGGTTGCGCCGCGCCGCGGCAACATGCTGACGGAAGGCGTATCCATCCCGGCAGGAAGTGGGGACGGGCACGGGAGCCAGTACCGTAACGTTCTTAAGAGGGACGGCCTTACCGGGGCCAATATGCCCCTCCCGGATGCTTAAATCCCCCGCCTGTGCAATAGGCAGCAATTCATCCCAGTAATTCAAAAACATACTCATGGTATTCGGGATATCGGGATGGATCAATTCCATATCATAGAGCAGGCCATCCACCAGGACAGCCAATTGCTCATGTTCCTCTTTCAGGTAAGAAACTAACTTCATGGTTGCAATCCGTTTAAGGCTGCCAAAGGTAAAGGAATATTTTCTTCCATAATCCGGGGGAACCCGTAAATTTATCGTACTTATTTAATTGTCTTATAAGATGTTATGCAAAAGATCCTCCATTTCTTCCTAGGTCTGGCCGCCGTCTTTTTAATAAGCCCGGCCTATCGGCTCATTGCCCAGGACGGGATGGCCGCTCACAGGACTGCACGGGACGGGGCAAACGATTTTCTGAAAGATCTCCTCTGGCAACAAGGCTCCCCTTTCCTGAAAAGGATATTGGAACATCCCGACTCTTTCCGTTACCAGCTCATTTATACCCGGATAGACAGGGATCATCACAACCAGCCCCATTTTCAAAATTATTACTATCGGGCCGACTCCCTGGAATATTTCAATCCCGCCTCCACGGTCAAGATGCCCCTGGCCTTTCTTTCCCTGGAAAAAATGAACGGATTGGCGGGCTATGGCATCGATAAGTTCACCCCCATGCTGACGGATAGCGCCTACAGCGGCCAAAGCCCCGCTCAAAAAGATACCGGCTCCGCCGATGGATGGCCTTCCCTGGCCCAGTACATTAAGAAAATATTCCTCGTCAGCGATAATGACGCTTATAACCGGTTATATGAATTTTTGGGACAGCAAGCCCTGAATGAGCGCTTGTGGCAAATGGGCTATCCCGATATCCGTATTACCCGCCGCTTCGTCCCGATGAGTGAGGAAGAGAACAGGAACACCAATCCTATCCGGTTTGTCCGGGATGGCCGGCTCCTGTATGCTCAACCCGCTGCCCGGAGCGCCCTCCCCTTTGATTTCAGCCGACAGGTCCTGATCGGCAATGCGCACTATGACCGCTACGACTCGCTGGTCCGGACGCCCATGGATTTCACCCGGCATAACAATATCTCCCTGGAAGACCTGCGGCATATCCTGCAATCCGTGCTATTCCCACAGTCCGTTCCCCCGGCACAGCGGTTCCATCTAACGGCGGCCGATTACCGGTTCCTTTACCGTTATATGTCGCAATACCCCTCGGAAGAGGCCCATCCCCACTATGACACCTCGGAATATTTTGACGCCTATACTAAATTCTTCCTTTTTAAAGCAGGCAGAACCCCCATTCCTTCCTATATCCGGGTCTTCAACAAACCGGGCTGGTCCTATGGGTTTCTGACGGATATCGCCTATATCGCGGATTTTAAAAACAAGGTGGAATTCATGTTGAGCGGGGTGATCTATGTCAACAGGGACGGGATTTTGAATGACGACAAATACGAATATGAGGAGACCGGGTATCCTTTTTTTAAAGAGGTGGGCACGATTATTTATAAGTATGAATTGGAAAGAAAAAGGGAATACCTTCCGGATCTGAAAAATTTTGAACTTTCTTATGGGAAAGGCGTTTTTTAACGGTCAGCGCCGGGAGAATACCCGGTTTCAAATCCGGCACCCTGCATTGCGGAGTTCTTCGTATTTTTGTGATCCAATAGCTAAACAATGAAGTTCGAAAAAATACATAATAAGGGGCAGGCTCAGCTATTTAAGAATCATTACCTGGAAATGCTGACCAAGACCCATCCATTGGTGATCTGGGGCATCTATATACCTATCATCAGCTATTCGCTCTATTATAGCGGTTCCCGGCTGGGCTTTTCCGTGGAGAGAGTGGCGCTCACTTTTCTGGGGGGCATGTTCTTCTGGACTTTTTTTGAATATCTGATGCACCGGTTTGCCTTTCATTGGGTGTCGGAAAACGAGCGGGCGCAAAAAATCATTTATGTCATGCACGGGAATCATCATCATTTTCCCCGCGACAAGGAACGCCTGTTCATGCCGCCGGTGCCCAGCCTGATCATTTCCTCCGTTATTTTCTTTATCATGTATCTGTTCATAGGCAATAATGCCTTTATGTTTTTTCCAGGATTTATGCTCGGCTACCTGCTCTATGGCAGCGTACATTATGCGATCCATGCCTGGAATCCGCCTTTCAGATGGATGAAACCTCTCTGGCGCAATCACCACCTGCATCATTACAAGGATGATCACAGAGGGTTTGGAGTAAGCTGCACGATCTGGGACCGGGTCTTCGGGACTATGTTCGACCTGAAAAAAGAAAAAGAAGATAAAGAGAAGGTGAAAGAGCTGATATACTAATCCTTCAGACTTCTATAAGTCTTCCCATTCTTACTCCCCCTTCAGGGGGCTGGGGGGTGGGGTCAAAAATATATCGATAGGTGCGGTGAACTTTTTCCTTCCTGGCCCCGGTAGCCTCATGCAGGAGCAGCATTTTCTTATTGAAGTCACCGACCCAGGCCAGTTCTACCCCCTTGATCGTCCCTCTTGGCAATACTTCTGTTTGCAGGCACCTGATCAGGGCAGATTCGAGGCCATGGTGCTGAAATTTCTTTTTGCAACCCATAATAGTGATGCGTAGCCGGTCGACTGCGCCGGTATGCTTATGCCACAGGAACTTTAATTTGCCCATGAAATTGAGTTTGCCCTTTACATGTTTCAGCAATTGATTGATATCCGGCAGGCAAAGAACGAAGGCAATGGGCTCATTATGGTAATAGGCAAACCAGATGATTTTTTCATCCATTACCGGGCGCATCTGGCGGAAAGATTCACGGATCGTCGCCATCTCGATGGGGGTGAAATTTTCAAACTCGCTCCAGGCATCATTGTATATTTCATAAAAGTCTGAAAAGTATTTTTCTTTTTTCCGGATGGAGAAATGCTCAAATGAATAACCGGGCTTTTTCATCACCCAATCGGAGATCTTTGTGAAGCGGTCCGGTAAGGGAAGGCTGGCATCGAGGAAATTGGTGAACTGGTCATATAATTTTTGGAAACCATAGGATTCCAGCAACCTGCGATAATAGGGGGGATTATAATTCATGCCAAGACTGGGAGAAGTAAACCCTTCTACGAGCAAACCCCAGTATTTGTCGTTCTCGCCAAAATTAACGGGACCGTCCATGGCCTGCATGCCGTTTGACTGTAACCAGGACCGGGCTCCGTCCAGCAAAGCATGACCTGCAGCCTCATGATCGATGCACTCAAAAAAACCCATGCCCCCCGTCGGCTGCTGGCTTTTGTAGGCTTTTTCATGATTGATAAAGGCCGCAATACGGCCGATGGTCTTACCGTCCTCATTCTGTAATATCCAGCGCGTACAAAGGCCATGGCGAAAAAAATTATTGCGGGCGGGATCGAATATGGCGGTTATATCATTATCCAGTGGGCATACCCAGCCAGGATCCCCTTTATACAGTTGTTTGGGAAGATCCATGAATTTCCGGGCAGTCGCCCGGTCTGTGACTTCTGACAAATGCATATATTACCATCTTTCTTCGCCTGAGCCTGATGTTGGTTCCTCCTTTTTAAACTGCCGTCGGGTCTGTATCTTTTGGTATTGCCTTTCAATGACCAATCGGGCAATGATCATTCCCGCCTCTTCACTTTCCCCTTTAGAGGAGGTGGGGGGAGCCTTTAATAAATGCCTGAGCCTGGTCTCGCTGATATCCATCCGATATAAAAATTGTACCAGTGAGCTAAAATCTTCCCGGATCATGGTATTGAACTGTTCCGCCAATAGCTTTTCCAGTTGTTCGGCAGTGAGCTGTTCTGCCAGTGCCAGTCCGTAAGCCTGATTTAGTTCCTTTATAAGCGCTGATGGATTGTCCATAAAGGCCTCATTTTATAATTCAGAATTTTTCCATAACCCCCAGTCCGAATAAGGCAAAATCGTATTTCACCGGGTCTTGCTTATCCAAAATAAGCAAATAATCGGTTAATTCAAGAGCCGCCTGCCAATCCGATTGCGTTCGGGTAAGCAAACCCAGGTTTTTCGCCACCCTGGCTACATGGACATCCAGCGGACAGATCAGCCGGCTGGGCGACAGCCTGTTCCAGATACCAAAATCAACGCCCTTATCGTCTTTTCTGACCATCCATCGAAGGAACATATTCAGACGCTTGCAGCTGGAATTTTTTTCCGGAGAGGCGATATGCTTATGGGTGCGACGGGGGGCAAGGGGGATTACCCGTCTGCCGGGCTCTTCGGAGAAATCCGCTTCCCCCAGAGAGAAGAAATAATGGTAGAAGGCCGAAAGGGCTCCTTTCCTGAGGGAACCCTTTTCCCCTTCCCAGGGCAGGAGGAAGGCATCCTCCAGCGAATCATAATGGGTATAATGGAACTTAAAAAAAGCAATAAAGTATAAGAGGTCCGTAGCGTTGAAGGTCCGGTGCTTGAAATCCAATAATCTTTTGAGGTCCTTCTCTTCATGCTGCAGGATAAACTGATAAGGCGATTGATCCATTAACTGCATCAGCTCACGCGACTTCCGGATGATCGTAATGCGGTTGCCCCAGGAAAAGATCGCCGCAAAGAATCCGGCAATCTCGATATCCTGTTTCTTGCTGAACTGATGAGGGATACTGATAGGATCCTGAAAAATAAAAGACGGCCGGTTGTATTCTTCCACCTTCCGGTCTAAAAATTTACGCAGATCCCGCTGACCTTTAAGCATGCTCCAGGCATTGTTTAAGATCCTCGATCAGGTCGTCCACATCTTCGATCCCTACGCTCAGACGGATGAGGGAATCACTCAGTCCGTTCTTTATTCTTTCTTCACGGGGAATAGAAGCATGCGTCATGCTGGCAGGGTGATTGATAAGCGATTCCACGCCTCCCAGGCTTTCGGCCAGCGCGAATAGTTTCGTGGAAGACAATAACTTCATGGCATTCTCTATGCTGTCATCTTTCAGCGTAAAGCTCATCATGCCCCCGAAGCCGCGCATTTGTTTTTTGGCGATGGCATAGGCAGGATGATCTTCAAATCCGCACCAGTATACTTTTCCAACTTTAGGATGATTGCGAAGGAAATGGGCGATCTTCTCGCCATTCAGGTTATGCCTGTCCATACGTACATGTAAGGTCTTCAAACCCCGCAGCACGAGAAAACAATCCTGTGGACCCGGAACGGCTCCGCAGCTTTTCTGGATAAAATATAATTTCTCACGCAGATCCGTATCATTCATCACCAGGCAGCCATGGATCACATCACTGTGCCCCCCGAGATATTTGGTGGCAGAATGTAATACCAGGTCGGCCCCAAGGTCAAGAGGGTTCTGAAGGTAGGGCGAAGCAAAAGTATTATCTACACATAACAGGACCTTATGCTGCCGGGCAATGGCAGCCACGGCGCTTATGTCGACGATGTTCATCAGGGGATTGGTGGGTGTCTCCGCCCAGATCAGCCGGGTGTTGGGGTTGATATAAGTCTCGATATTGGCGGGATTTTGCATATCGATAAAGTGGAAGCGGATGCCCGATTTCTCAAAGATTTTGGTAAACAACCTATAGGTGCCTCCATACATATCATTGGCGGCGATCACCTCATCGCCGGGTTGTAATAGCCGGAGGACGGCATCCGTAGCAGCTACCCCGCTGCTGAAACACAATCCGTATTTACCATTCTCAATGTGAGCCAATGCCGTTTCCAGAACTTTTCGCGTGGGGTTCTGAGACCGGGCATACTCGTATCCTTTATGCTGGCCCGGAGCGGACTGCACATAAGTAGAGGTTTGATAAATCGGGGTCATAATGGCGCCGGTCGAGGGGTCAGGCTCTATGCCTGCATGGATTAGTTTAGTCGCTAGCTTCATGTTGTAAAGATACAAACCAAAAACCATTCTGAACTGAACGTAGTTCAGTTCGTACACTTCCCGGCAAAGAAATACATTTCAACTAATTTCTTTGCCGGAATCCTTTTTTGAAATCTTTTCGTCGCGCTCATCCGGTTTAACAAAAGCTTAACCCGGGATAGGCAACATGAAGATTACGGTTTCACGCTTCATTTGACAGGTCTTAAAACTTTTTTTACAGCCTTGGGTAGGCCAGGCTTCTTCTCCTTCGCTGTCCGGGAAAAATCTTTTATACCAGACATGTATATTGGCTTGACGGCTGTTTCGAAGGAGGTTAGCTTTACTCCACTAAATGACCTTGTTTATAAAATCTTTTAAAAAATAAAACCATGACACAGCGTCCTTCATTCAGAAAATTCCTCTTCGCCTTTGCTTGCCTTTTGTCTCTTTCTGCAGGCGCCTTTGCGAATGACGGTCTTACCATCAGTGAAAAAATATTGGAGACATTCAAGCAGACCTTTCCGAATGCCGAGCAGGTAAAATGGATGGAACAGGCCGATAAATACACCGTCAATTTTAAAGAGGACGGGATCCTCACCAAAATCGACTATGATAAGGATGGGAATTTCGTAAGCTCCCTACGGTATTATACGGAGAAGAACCTTCCCGTCAATATCATTTGTAAGCTGCAAAAGAAATATGCAGATAAGAAGGTATTCGGTGTCACAGAAATGACGACCGACGCCGCTGTGGAATATTATATCAAGCTGGAAGACGCGACGACCTGGACCACCGTCAAATCAAATGCAGACGGGAACTTACAGGTAGTTGAAAAATATAAGAAAGCTTTGTAAGCCTGTACTTCCTCTGCCGCTCCTATGGTTACAGACAAGCCGCTGTCACCAGGTAACGCCAGTCATTATTTTCAGCCGCATGTGCATCCTGCGGCTGAATTTTTTTATGTAAGGCGGCCGGTTGTAAAATGTCCGCTCTGACCAGGCTCCGCCGGGCCTCATGGATATATTCCTGCAGCACCGGATCCTGCATCCATGTCTGCTGAGGAGGCTCATAACCCGTCTTATCTTTCCTCCAGACGATCTCCCTGGGAAGGGAGTCTTCCATGCTTACTCTCAGCAACCATTTTGTCCATCCTTCACGGATCTTGAAATGGGAAGGAAGGGAGAACAGGAACTCCACCAGCTCATGGTTCAGGAAAGGCAAACGCACTTCCACTCCATGGGCCATAGAATTACGATCGGCATACCGCAGCAGCTCTTCCATTCCGTTCATAAACGTGTTGTAGTAGAGCACGCCGCTTAACTTATCAAAATGAGGGATATCATAATAGGAAACCCCGAAGTTTTCAATGAGGTCCCTGGAGAGATCTTTACTTCTTCGCTGCTGAGCCGTCCTTTTTTTCTTTAAGAAGATACCTGCATAAACCGGCAGGTTCGCTGCCAGCCTGTTTCGCCAGGTCCAGCGATCGTCGATGCCGGATTCCCTGGCCGCTTCCAGCTCCAGGGCGAATGCCTTTTTATCATTCCGGTATAATTCCTGCCAGTACCAGTGATAATACTTGTGATAGCCGGCCAGGAGCTCGTCGGCCCCCTGCCCGTCCAGCAGTACTTTTACCTGGTGACGACCGGCCAGCTCAAATACTTTGAACTGGGCATAGATACTCGATGACGCGAAAGGCTCCTCCTGGTGATAGACCAACCGTTCAAAATCCCGGATCAGGTCATGAGCGTCGGGAGTGGTCGTATAGTTTTCCAGCGAGAAATGGTCCGTGATCAATTTGATAAAGGGGGATTCGTCTTTTTCAAAACCCGGAAAAACGGCGGAAAAAGTCCGGAGATCCTGTACCGGCTTCTGCTGTCCGCAGATAGCGGCTATGACGGCAGAACTGTCCAGGCCGCCGCTTAAACTGGTTCCAACGGGGACATCGCTTCTCAGCCGTTTATTCACCGAGGCGGACAACAGCCCGCTGAATTGCATGAGCACGCTTTCATCTCCCGGAGCATGGGTATTTTCGATCCGGATGTCCCAGTACAGAGAGGTCTTCATCTCCTGGGTAGCCGCATCGTATAGGAGAAAACTCCTGGCCGGCAGCTTGGAAATACCCTGGTAAAAAGTCTCAAAACCATTGGCGGGGTTTTGGGTGTAACCGATGGTGATGAAATTGAAGATCAGTTTTTTATTGCTCTCTTTTTTAACTCCTGCCGCCCAGAGGGCCTTCATTTCGCTGGCAAAAATGAATTGGGTGGCATCCCTGTAAAAAAAAAGAGGTTTTTCGCCAAACCGGTCTCTTGCCAGGAATAGTTTACCTTCCTTTTCATCCCAGATAGCAAAAGCGAACATCCCATCGAAATATTGCAGGCAGTCAGGCCCATAATGATCATAAGCAGCCAGGATCACTTCTGTGTCCGACCTCGATGCAAAAGAATAACCCTTCGACTGCAGCAGGCTTCTTAATTCCAGGTAATTGTAGATCTCCCCGTTATGGACGATGGTATAGCGATCCAGGTAATGCATGGGCTGGGAGCCGGCCGAACTCAGGTCGATGATGGACAATCTACGGTGCCCCAGGCCGGCAAGACCCGACCCACTGATCCAGGCCCCCTCACCATCAGGACCACGATGAGCGATCGCATCTGTCATTTTCTGCAGACGCTCCCGGGTTATGTTCGTCGGGTCAGGGGATAGAATGCCGGCAATTCCACACATATTTTACCAGGTAATGGGAAGCTTTACCAATACATCGTCCCAGTTCATCACCAGGTTGGCGCCTTTTCCGGATTTTTCAAACGCTATAGAAAGGACTTCCGTAATGGCTGTTTGTTTCTCTACCGGAACGGGGATACGCAACAGATCCTTGCTCATATCATATTTGAAAGCACCCCAGGTATCGGTCTCTTTATTCAGGATTATCGTCCATTTGTCCGAATCGACCAGCGCGTAAAGGGTATAACGCCCTTTTTTCACTTTATTACCGGCTACCTTTATATCCCTGAAAAATTCAATTTCCGTGGCTTCATTCGCCCCCAGTCTCCATACCTGCCCATAGCCCACCAGCTCCCCGAATAACTTTCGCCCGTTCTTCTGCGGACGACTGTATAGGACCCGGGCTACCAGGGGCTCGCTCACCTTATCCTGGATCTTCAACACAGGATAATCCACCGGGTAATAACTGATATCCAGGGGAGATTTATCCATAGTGGGAGATTTGGACTGTGCAGGTGCCAGGGTGACACTTACCAGGACACTTACCAGAATGACAAGGTGCTTCATAACACAAAATTATTCAATTTTTCCATATCCGGGATTTTCAATCCATCAGCTGTCCCAGGGTAGCAAAGGCAAAATCTTTAAGGGCCGGGAAGAAAAGGGCATAACAGGCTTCCAGCTCTTTATAATGGGTCTCGAATAACCGGCAGGCCTTCTCCGGGTCGCTCATATAAGCCGCCCTCCGGAACAGACCGGTGAAACTGGAAAAGATACCTTCTTTATAGCGATAATTATATAGCCAGTTCTGCGATCGCATATAGGGGAACATCCGGGCAAATTTTTCGGGGAAGAGCGACTGAAAAGGCGCCAGCTGTTCATAGGTCCTTTCCGCAAAAGCGGCAAGGCCGCCGTCGGAACTGCCGGTCCCCGGACCCAGGGCGTCTCTTCCTTCACCGGCAAACTCATGGGGATCATTGGCCAGGAAATGATCGTATACGACGTCTGTCAGCGCCCCGGCATAGAGACCGTAGTCCGGCCTGAAAAAGACCTTTGCCTGACGGGTGATTTCATGGGCGTCTGTAAAGGCATCGATGGCTCTGTGCAGCAAAATGCCTTTTTGAATGGTTTCCGGGTAGTCCAGCTTCTTTTTCCCTTTCACGAAATCACTGATCAGGTTGCCTACCGCTATTTCCGGTATGCTGAAAGACAGGTATGCATGCGCTAAATAATTCACTCTTACAAGTTAACCGCATTCCTTTTACCGAAAAATTATTTTAACACCTAACACGAAGATTTTAAACTTTTATTAAGAAATCAGCTCTCATGCTGGTCAGCAAAGGGTTTCAGAGGAAAGAAAAATTTGTTTTCATCAGGGGGAAATGGATTTGTTTACGATTCCATAACATGGACAGCCATTGATCAATATTGGCTTGCAACCGAAGTGTAACATAAATAGCTTTGCTCTCGTCTTAGATATGCGGGCAATAGTTTTTCTGTAAAAATAAACTATCGCCCGCAAAAGTCTGATGATGGCCCTTCGGGCAAAACGCCTGTGGCGTTTTATAGAAAAAGCTCTTTATAAACGTCGAAAGGATCCTTGCCAAAATTTTTTTTTACGCAGCTGCAACATTGGAGAAACCTGCGCGTCTTATATATGAGAGTTGCCTGTGGCAGTTTATACCAAGAGAAAATTCGAAACAACTATAAAAAATTTATAAAACAAGAAAAATGAAAAAAATTATTTTATCCATCGCTACCGTGCTTATGATGGGGATCAGCACTTTCGCCGCAAAAAATAACGAAGTCAATCAGTTGGCTGTAAACGCTTTTCACAAAGAATTTGTAAGTGCCAAAAACATTGTGTGGGAGCAAAAACAGGACTATTTAAAAGTAACGTTCACGATCAACGATCAGGTGCTGTTTGCCTATTACAATAATAACGGTGATTTGAAGGCCGTTGTCCGCAATATTGTTTCCTTGCAACTTCCTATCAACCTGCTGAGCGATCTGAAAAAAGAGTATAACG
The DNA here is from genome assembly GCA_036394375.1 of Puia sp. Taxonomy (GTDB): domain Bacteria; phylum Bacteroidota; class Bacteroidia; order Chitinophagales; family Chitinophagaceae; genus Puia. The sequence continues at coordinate 58,321 of DASWFF010000132.1, read as the reverse complement.
GCTTCTGGATCTCCGATCTGTTTGAAATAGCATCCGATGATCAGACAACTTATTATGTCACCCTGGAAAACGCCGACAAAAAGATCGTGCTGCGATCCAGTGGTACAGAGAGTTGGAGCGTATATGCCAAAACGAAAAAGGATATGGAATAATAAAGGCTTATTTATATTGAGTTCCAGTTGGATCCCGGTCCGGCCTGAAGGCCGGATCTTTTTTTTGCGTACTTTTGCGGCTTACATAATCACCGATTAAAAAACAAAAACAGCTATGAACAAAGGTCCCATCTCGCAATTCATTCAACATCATTACAGGCATTTTAATGCTGCCGCACTGGTGGACGCCGCAAAAGGATATGAAACGCATTTGCTGGAAGGGGGTAAGATGATGGTGACCCTCGGAGGAGCCATGAGCACAGCCGAACTGGGCATTTCCCTGGCCGAAATGATACGACAGGATAAAATACAGATTATCAGCTGCACGGGCGCCAACCTGGAAGAAGATGTCATGAACCTGGTTGCCCATAGCCATTATAAAAGAGTACCGAACTATCGCGATCTGACTCCCCAGGACGAATGGGATTTATTGGAAAAACACTATAACCGCGTTACGGATACCTGTATCCCCGAAGAAGAGGCTTTCCGCCGTTTGCAAAAACACCTGGTAAAAGCCTGGAAAGACGCCGAAGCCAAAGGTGAGCGCTATTTCCCCCATGAATTTTTATATAAGGTGGTGCTGAGCGGCGACCTGGAACAATACTATGAGATCGACCCGAAAGACAGCTGGATCGTGGCCGCCGCCAAAAAAAATATCCCCATCGTCGTTCCGGGTTGGGAAGATAGCACCACGGGCAACATTTTTGCTAGCTATGTTATAAAGAACGAGCTAAAAGCCAGTACCGTTAAGAGTGGTATCGAATACATGACCTGGCTGGCAGGATGGTACCGGGAAAACAGCGGTGGAAAAGGGGTTGGTTTTTTCCAGATCGCAGGCGGCATTGCCGGGGATTTCCCCATCTGTGTCGTACCGATGATGTACCAGGATCTGGAATGGCACGATGTTCCTTTCTGGAGCTATTTCTGCCAGATCTCGGATTCCACCACTTCTTACGGATCTTATTCCGGGGCGGTGCCGAATGAAAAGATCACCTGGGGCAAGCTGGATATTCATACGCCGAAATTTATTGTTGAAAGTGACGCCACCCTTGTCGCCCCCCTGATCTTTGCCTGGGTGCTGGGTTGGTAAATACGTAATATTATGACTACAAATTCTGAAGAACTGTACCTGGAGGCGGAAGCCGATATTAAGAACAACAACTACGCAGAGGCATTTAAGAAATACGAGAGTATTCTTTATGAAGAGCCGGATAGCGCCCCGGCCCATAATTCATTGGGCTGGCTCTATAAAACGCAATTCGACGACTATGCGAAGGCGGAAAATCATTTCCTCACCGCCATCCGGTGCGATCCCTCCTACCCGCATTCTTATTTTCATATTGCCGCCCTGCTTATGGACATGGAGCGTTTTGACGAGCTGGGCTTTCACCTGGATAAATGCCTGCGTACCCGCACCATCGACAAATCCTGGGTCTATGGACGTTATGCCCTGGCAGAAGAACTGAAGCTGAATTTCGAAAAAGCGATCCGTTATTTCGAGAAGGCTATTTTAGCCAGTCAGAATGACGAGAAAATAAAGGACTACCGGCAGGACATCGAAAGATGCGAAATGAAGACGGAGATCGCGAAAAAACACGCCGGACAACCCTAACCATAAAAAAATAGCTTGCTCCGCCACTAGCTACCGGCGAAGCAAGCTATTTCGCTTTTATGGATTAGCTCCATTCTTCCTTATCCTTACGATCCTGATCTTTCCGGACCCTTACGGAAATACGGATACTCAGTTCATATAAAAGGATCAGGGGGAGCGCTACAATAGTCTGGCTCATCCAGTCCGGGGACGGGGTAATAATGGCTGCTATGAAGAGAATGGCTACATAGGCATATTTCCGGTAAGTACGAAGGAAATTGGGCGTTATCAGGCCAATACGCGTGAGCACCCAACTCACCAGCGGCAATTGGAAAGCCAGCCCCGATCCTATGATAATATCCACCAGGTTCTCGATATAATCGTCCAGGGTAGGAACGGTCTGGATCTGTCCGGGCACCCCCAGGGAATAGTTAGCCAGGAAACTGAAGGTAAAGGGGGCTAATAAGAAATAGCCGAAAGCTACTCCCAGCATAAAGAAAAAAGTCACCCAGAAGATGGCGCCCCGGCTGCTTTTCAGCTCTTTGGGAGAAAGGGCCGGTTTGATAAAACGCCATAATTCCCAGAACACATAAGGGAAAGCCACTATAAATCCCCCGATCACGGCAATATTGATACTGGATATGAATTGCGAACTGAACTGGGTGGTCTGTAGCCTGAGTTTGTCAATGGATTGCAGGCACAGGGCCTCACCCATACCCAGCTTCCGGCCCAGGTGGCATAATCCGACATAACTGACGAAATCGCTGCGGATCGGGCCACTGATGATCTTCTGAAAGATCCAGTCGATCTTGATAAATATTGCGATGGCTATTATTACAATCGCAAAGGCTGATCGGACGATATGCCAGCGCAAAGCCTCCAGGTGGTCTACAAAAGACATTTCTTCCTCGCCCAGGTTCCTGTTGAACAGATTTAAAGCCATATACTTAATAAATATATATAATGCCACTTGAACCCTGCGACCCGCAGTTTGTAAGCTAAGTAACGCCCGCGAAGTTAATTTGAAAATGCCAACCCCGGCACGGGTATATAAAAAAAAACAAGCACTCCATGACAGAGTGCATTGTTTACTCCTAACTGACCTATGAAAAACATTCCCTCCGGTTGGTTAGAGGGATAATAATTTTAATTGGAAGGCTGTCTTTATTTGCCGGGAAGTCGCATAGTTAGGAATATAGCTCCTTCCGTCAAATCATCTAAAGTTTGGCCTTCGGCCGGGATGCCAGGCATCCCTTGGATCAGCGCCTTACTGGAACAAATTTGACCAAAAAGAAGGGGAAGAAAAAGAAATGAAGGGTGTTTAACCACGGGTTAACATGGGTTTAATGCCAAATTAATGTGCTGCGCGGTTATTCGCGGCGGGCCTGGTTATTTGAGGACTTTAAGCCGGACCATTTCTATCCGGGTATCGCTTACATTGAGGATTTCGAATTCGTAGTCCCCGATGATAATACGGTCTTTTAAATGGGGAATGGTCTCATGCTGATTGATAATATAGCCCGATAAAGTCTCCGATTCGTTTACCGGAAGGTCCAGCCCGTATTTTTCATTGAGATGGTCCAGTTCCAGCCTGCCGGAAAAAATAAATTCGTCATTCGACAATTTCTTCTCTTCGAATTCCTCCGTATCGTACTCGTCCCTGATCTCGCCAAAGATCTCTTCCAGCAGGTCTTCCATGGTGACGATCCCTGCGGTGCCGCCGAATTCATCTACTACCCAGGCAATGCTTTTTCTCTCGCGGCTGAATTTATTGATCAGGTCCGTAGCGCTCATACTTTCGGGTACTGCGGGGATCGTATGTAAGATCGATTTGATAAAGGGCGGTTTTTTGAAAAGATCCAGTTGATGCACATATCCGGACACATGATCCAGGTTGCCATCGTATACTACGAGTTTGCTTAGCTTGGTCTCGACAAACTTCTTCCTTACTTCTTCAATAGGCATATTCAGGTCGACGCCTTCGATCTCTTTTCTGGGGACCAGGCACTCTCTCACTTTGACCTTTGGCAGGGAAAGAGCTGCTTCAAAAAGGCTCTTATTGAGGTCCTTGGAGTCTTCCATCGCGTCCCGGGTCTGTTGCATAAAATGTTCCAGGTCCGTGCTGGAAAAAACGCCCTTCCGGTCATCCATCCGCACATTGAAAACGTATTTCAGGATCCATTGGGCAATAGCCACAAAAAAGCCGGCAATGGGATAAAACAACCGGTTGAGGAAATCTATGGTGCTGGCAAAGAAAGATAACATGGAATCGCTTTTGGCCCGGAATAAAGCCTTAGGAATGAATTCTCCGAATAAAAGGATAAATCCTGAAGCTACCAGGGTCTCCACAAAAAGACGGATGGCATTCACATAACTGCCGGGCATATGGATCTTGGTGATCAGCAGGTTCCAGAGAGGCAGGAAAGTCTCCCCTACCATCAGGCCAAAGATTACCAGGAATACGTTGAAGCCCACCAGCGTAGTGCCCATAAACAGGGCCGGGTGTTCCATAAAATGGGAGAGGATAATAGCGCTGCTGAGCCCTTGTTTTTTCTTTAACTCGATAGCCAGCTTATTGGCTTTTACAAAAGCCACTTCGATTCCCGCAAAAAAAGCGATCATCAGCCAGGCTACAACAATCCAGATAAGGGTATTGGTATTGATCATACTTCCTATGAATTTAATCGGAAAAATCGAAAATCCTGCATCTTCCTAATTTAGGCCAAATCCCTGAAAATCTCCGGTTTATAGCGATAAAAAATCTTTAATGATCTCATCCGCTTCCTGGCAGGCCTTTTCCAGCTCGCTGTTCACGATGATTTTGTCGAAATGATGCTTGAAAGACAGTTCGTAGGAGGCCTTATTGACCCGGTCCCGGAGACTTTCGGCCGTTTCAGTGCCCCTCGTCTCCAGGCGACGTCTGAGCTCCCCGACGGAAGGAGGCTCGATAAAAATTGACAGCGTAGACTGGGGATATTGAGCCTGTAAATGAATAGCTCCCTTGACTTCGATATCCAGTAAAGGCGTTCTTCCGCTATTCCAGATACGTTCCAGCTCCTCTTTCAGGGTGCCGTAATATTTCCCCTCATACACCATCTCCCATTCTGCAAATTCATTCTGCTGGATCTTTTGCTTAAACTCATCCAGGCTTAAAAAATAATAATCTACCCCATTCTTTTCATGGCTCCGGGGAGAGCGGGTAGCCGCAGAAATGGAAAAAGATAATTGAGGATACTTCCCCAGCAGGTGCCGGGTGATGGAGGTTTTTCCCGCTCCTGAAGGCGCCGTTATAATGATGATCTTCTGATCCTTGCTCATATTCTGTTGATTTGAGCCCCCAACCTGCGCAGCCTTTCATCGATCTGCTGGTATCCGCGGTCGATCTGCTCGATATTCTGAATGATGCTTTTGCCTTCGGCGCTCAGGGCGGCGATCAGCAGGGCTACCCCGGCCCGTATATCGGGACTGCTCATCGTAATGCCTCTCAGCTTCTGCTTCCGGGCCATCCCGATAACGACGGCCCGGTGAGGGTCGCATAAAATGATCTGTGCGCCCATGTCTATCAGCTTATCTACGAAAAACAAGCGGCTTTCGAACATCTTTTGGTGGATCAGTACAGAGCCCATGGCCTGGGTGGCAACGACCAGGACGATGCTTAGCAGATCCGGGGTGAAGCCGGGCCAGGGATGGTCATAAATGGTGAGCACCGATCCATCCAGGAAATTCTGGATCTCATAGACATCCTGTTCGGGCACATGAATATCATCCCCTCGGAATTCCAGTTGGATGCCTAATTGCCTGAATTTATCCGGAATGACGCCCAGGTTGTCCAGGCTGGTATTTTTGATGGTGATCTCGCTCTGGGTCATAGCCGCCAGACCGATAAAGGATCCGATCTCGATCATATCCGGCAACATACGGTGTTCCGTACCCCCGAGATAACCTACCCCTTCAATATGGAGCAGGTTGCTGCCGATGCCCTGAATATGGGCACCCATCCGGGTGAGCATCTTACATAACTGTTGGATATAGGGCTCGCAGGCGGCATTATAAATGGTCGTAATACCCTCTGCCATCACGGCTGCCATAATGATATTCGCCGTGCCGGTAACAGAAGGCTCATCCAGAAGAAGGTAACAGCCTTTTAACCGGGGGGCTTCCAGGTGAAAAAGACCTTCCTCCGGGTGGTAGTTGAACTGTACCCCCAGCTTTTCGAAACCGATGATATGCGTATCCAGCCGTCGCCGGCCGATCTTGTCGCCGCCCGGTTTGGAAATAAATGCTTTTCTGAACCGGGCAAGCATGGGACCTGCCAGCATTACAGACCCTCTCAGCTTGCTGCTTTTACTACGATAAGCCTCACTGCGCAAATATTGGATATCGACATTATCCGCCTGGAAACTGCAGGTGTCCCGGGACAGACGTTCGGTCTTCACCCCCATCTCCCCCAATAATTCGATCAGGAGATTGACGTCCAATATATCGGGTATATTGGTGATCGTGACCTTCTCCGGAGTAAGCAATACGGCGCTGATGATCTGCAAGGCCTCATTTTTGGCCCCTTGCGGGACAATTTCCCCTTTCAGCTTCTGGCCACCAATGACTTCAAATGAATGCACAAGGTTGGTTTTTATGGAATAAAAAAAGCTATATCGACAAGGTTGGCCCTGTTAATATAGCTGATAAATTAAAAATGGATATCAGAATCTTTTCTTTTTGAATTTGCCGCCGCCGCGATCGTTATTCCGGTCATTCCGATCGTTCCTGTCATTGCGGTTGCTGCTGCCGCCGCCGCCCCTTTGCTGGAACTTCTGATTATTGCGCTTATTGCGATAATCGCCATACCCTCCCCGCTCTCTTTCCCTGTTCTCATTGGGACGGAAGCTTTTCACGTAAGGGGTATTGGTGAATTCCAGCTGCCCATTGGTAAGATTGGTCAGCTCGCTCTGGATAGCGTCATCATGCACCGTTTCCTTATGCCAGTTATTATAGGCCAGCTTCATGTAGTAAGCAACTGCATTGGCGAAACCATTTCGCTTATCCGGATTTTCTTCTGCCAGCGCCTTATTGATCACTATTTCCAGGTTCTTACCCAGGTGGGAGAACTTGGGATAACGCTTCGGATAGGGGAGGGGTTTGGGCCTGGCCCTTAAAGTTTCCCGGGTAGGGATCGGATAGGGGGAGGCAACCTCCAATTTAAAGTCGGAGATCAGGAAGAGATGATCCCATAATTTATGTCGGAAATCTTCTACATTCTTTAAGTGCGGGTTGAGAAAGCCCATCAGCTCGATGACAGCATGCGCATTCCGCTGGCGCTTTTCTTTATCCTCCAGGGTCAGCAGATATTCGATCATCTTCTGGATGTGACGCCCGTATTCACGCATCACCAGATGATTCCGCGTGGTATTATATTCCATGTTATCTACATTCATAACTCTACGTTCAGTATTATTCATATATTAAGACAAATCTACAGGAAAACCAATAAAACGCCAAGGGCGTTTTGCCCGAAGGGCCATTATTAGACCCGAACGGCCGGAAGTTCATCTTCCGGCTGTTCGCTTTAGCGAACAAAGAGACGCCACGGGCCCCCGGACCCTTCGCTTCAGCGACCCCCCCAAAAACAAAAAGAAAAGCCTCCGGTTAAGGCAGGCTTTTCGCAGGATGGATTTATTGGTCTTTCACAGGCATCTAGTTAATAAGCACCTTACTCACATAGCTTTGGTTATGGGTAAGATCGCTGGTTCTCATGAAATACAATCCTTTGGCAGGATGCGGGTTGAGATCCATTCTTATCTGGTTGGTTCCCGTCAGGGTAGCCGATTTCCGCTGCACGATCTGCCCGGCTGTATTGACCAGCTCCAGGAGATAATGCCCCGTTTGATTGCTGTTGAACTGGAATACCAGGCTATTGACCGCCGGGTTGGGATAGGTCTGAAAACCGGTGGGTGCGTCCCCTGATCCCCCCGGAGTAATTATAAGGATGGCAGAATAGCTGACTTTCCCGCTGGCATCGGTCTGTTTGATCCGGAAATAGAGTTTGCCCACATTAATCTGATCAGTGTTGTATTGATATTGGTGTTTTGAAGTAGCACCTGCTGTAGCAGGGTCACTCTGCGCCTCCCCGGCGCTGCTGAATTGTTTGCCGTCTGTGCTGACCTGGATTTCATAGTTACTATTGTTTTGTTCATTGTTGGTTAACCATTGTAATAATATAGAATTGCCGTTCTGGGTAGCTGTAAAGTCGGTGATGGAAGTGGCCAGGATTACCTGGGGGCACCAGTAATAGGTAATCCGGAAAGTGCCCCAGTATTTGGCTTTTTCAGTGAAGGTGAAATTGTTGCCGTTGATGGTGGTCGTTCCTCCGCCAAATGCAACGGTGTCGCTTACCGTTCCGGTCCCGAAATAAGGGGCGACATTGCTTGGAGTGGTCTGGCTTGGCACCTTATTGAATAACGTATCCGGTCCGAGAAAAACACTATCCGAAGGAGTGCCGACAGGGCCCAGTGTATAAGGACCGTGTGAAGTGTTATTATCATTAAAGCTAAAAAGACCTCCGGGGCCTTTGATGGTATAGTTTACATCTGGCTTGAAAATAACATTTGACTGCGTGGAGGGGATCGTATTGAGCACCCCCGTCGAGGATACGACGGTCATCGTATCAAAGATGGTCATACAGGTCAGCGCCTCATGGGGCGTATTGGTGCTGGTGTCTGTAAATTTATTGAAGGTGATCAGGACGGTCGGGGCCGTATTCGTGTCGACTTTGACTACCTGTGAGACGGCTGTGGCTGGAATTCCGCCTGCACAGGTGCATTGGGCGAAAGAAATCCGGGGTAAAATGATTAATGTCATGCATATATATATAGCAATGACCATTGGGTACACACGTTTCATAAGCACGGATTTTAAATGAGTATTCGGATTATTAAAACAAAGTTAAATAAGTACAAGAATGGGGCCAAAGCATTTATACCTAATTAAACGGCATGGTAAAAACCACATCCCGGAATACGGGTTATTCCGTATAAAATCCATATAAATATTTGATTTACAGTGTATTAAGGAGTATTTTTTTAACGAGGGACGCCTGATTACCTTTGTGTCATGCTTATCTTACTAGATTGCAGGCCTTTACAACAGGAGGGCCCGGATAGCGAAAAGAGCCGCTTTATTATTTCCTGCATAAATATTCTTTCCGGAGAGCAGGGAGTGGAATGGCTTTTTTTAGCGGATAGGGCTTTCGGGGCGGATTGGTTGCGGGGTATCTCCGGCAAGCCTTCGGCGGCCGGCGGGCATCGGGTACTCACGAAGCGGACGCTTCCGGGCATGGGGGGATGGAAGTTATGGTATGACTGGCAGATCCCCTCAACAGTAAAGAGATACAAGCCGGACCTGGTCATGACAACAGGTGGTATAGCCGCTGGCCGTCTGCGGGTACCTCAATGCGTATGGATGCCTGAAAGAGCTGCCGGAAAAGGGCCGGGAAAGAAGAATTATGACCGGATTTATAAGAAAAGACTGACCGGAAGCCTGCTGCAGGCGCAGACGATCTTTTCTTTTTCAGAGAAGGATAAGGATTTTTTTATCGGCCAGTCAGTCGGTGCAGCCGTCGCCGATAAAATTTTCGTAGTGCCCCCCGCTGCCGATGAACAGCCCCTCCTGACCTCGGGGGAAAAGGAAAAGGTAAAAGAAACGTATACGGAAGGGAAAGAATATTTTTTTACGGCTGTTTCCGGTGTCGGACAGAAGGACGTAGTAGGGCTGCTGAAGTCCTTCTCCCTGTTTAAGAAAAGACAGCGATCCAATATGCAACTCGTTTTGGCCGGCAAGGATCCCGCATCGGATAAGCCGCTGGCCGATCTCCTGGCAACCTATAAATACCGCGGGGATATTCATTGGGTCGGTCAGCTTTCGCAGGAGGATGGATCCCGGCTGGCTGGAGCTTCCTATGCCATCGTTTTCCCTTTCGACAGGGATAACCTGGGTATTGACCTGCTGAATGCCTGGAAAGCCGGAGTGCCGGTCATTACAACAGCTTTGGCTTGCCTGCCGGACGTTGTTGACGCCGTCCTGTACGCTCAACCCGGAGACCCGGCCTCGCTGGCCGGACAGTTGATGTTGATCTACAAGGATGAAGGCCTGCGCAGCAAGCTGATCGGAAAAGGAACAGAACAGGGGCGATCTTTCAATTGGGAGCGGTCCATTGGGAGGGTCTGGGCAGGAATAACAGGAGCGGTAAAGGGCTTAACCCCCAAAATCACCAAATCAGCAATAAACAACTAACTTGCGGCTTGCTAAATTTTTTCTATGCGAAGATCTTCTATAAATATCGAAGTGCTGCTGGACGCGGACAAGGTCCCCGAACAGATCAGCTGGAATGCAACAGATACGACCGCTGAAGCAGCCCGCAAAGCCAAAGCGATGATGCTGGCCTTTTGGGATGGCGCTGACAAGACCGCCATGCGTATCGACCTCTGGACAAAAGATATGATGGTGGATGAAATGGCCGATTTCTTTTACCAGACCTTCATGACCATGGCCGAGACCTATCATCGCGCCACCCAGGACCAGGCATTGGTGAACGACATGAAACAGTTCGCTAAAGATTTTTATGCTAAATTCCGGGAGCAACAGTTGAAATCAAACAAAGCATAACGCTAAATTAACGTTGGTATGAGTTTAGAACAAAAGGTAATGGCTGATCTGAAAGCAGCCATGCTGGCAAAAAACGAAGGCGCGTTGCGTGGCCTTCGTGCGATCAAGGCCGCGATCATCATCGCAAAGACTGCAGAAGGCGCCGGGGGAGAACTGAAAGAAGAAGACGAGACCCGGATGCTTACCAAATTGATCAAGCAGCGAAAGGACTCCCTGGAGATCTACCAGCAGCAGCAAAGACCGGACCTGGCCAAGAAAGAGCTGGAAGAAATAGCGGTGATTGAAAAATTCCTGCCCAAACAACTGGATGGGGAGGAACTAAAGGCCATTTTGTCAAAGATCATTGCAGATACCGGAGCCTCTTCTCCTGCCGATATAGGAAAGGTAATGGGGGTTGCCACCAAACAACTGGCAGGCCAGGCGGATGGAAAGACGATCAGCGCCACGGTAAAAGAGCTATTGTCTAAATAATGTGGATCGACGTCCTGTTCTTACTCTTTATAGTGCTGGCTGTTTTTAAAGGATTACGGCAGGGGTTTCTCCTTGCCGTTTTTTCGGCGGTGGCATTTATCGTAGGGCTGGCTGCCGCGGTTAAACTTTCAGCCGCCCTTGCGGGTTATTTAAAGGACAGCGTGCATGTATCTACCCGCTGGCTGCCGGTTCTGGCATTTGTAGCTGTTTTCCTGGGGGTGGTACTATTGGTGAGAGGGGGTGCCCGGCTGATAGAAGCGGCCGTCGATCTGGCGATGATGGGCTGGCTCAACAAGCTGGCCGGTGTCCTGTTATATGCCGGGGTCTATACCATAATATTGAGCGTATTACTCTTTTATGCCGTGCAGGTACACCTGATATCCGGCGCCACGCTCTCTTCTTCGGTGACCTATTCTTTTATTCGTCCCTGGGGACCGGTAGTGATCGATGGATTTGGTAAATTTGTACCGTTTTTCAAAGGCATGTTCGCCCAATTGGAAGATTTTTTCGGGCGACTCCACTACTAAAACGCTGGAAGCGTTTTGTCAGAAGGACAGACATTAGCCATTTGCCGGAAATGCGCTAATTTTTGAAAAGCGCATTTCCGGCAAATCAATCGGCTATGAGAGCGGGATTTTATTCGTTAAAACATGATTAAAAACTATTTAAAATATTATCGTTCATAGTTATTGTAAATTTGCTGTGAACAAAAATTGTTCTTTGCTTTGTAAGATGCTTTAAGATGCCGGAGGCATCTTGTCCATAACCGAGGAGAAGCGAGGGACGATGCTTCGACGAAGGTTACGACCGAGGGCTCAGCCCGAAGGTCTCAATAATTGGCTTTTTGCGGGAAAGGCGCTAAATTTTGAAAAGCGCCTTTCCCGCAATGATAAGATGCCGGAGGCATCTTGTCCGAAGGGCAGAAATTAGCCCTTTGCCGGAAATGGGCTAAATTTTAAAAAGCACATTTCCGGCAATCCATTTTGCGTTAAATCGTTTATTTTAGCGAATAATTACAGGGATAGAATCTATTAGCCGATGCAATACGAAATCAAACAGGAAGAAAAGTTCAGATTCATCGAGGAAGGGGAAGGCGAACCGCTGGTATTACTACATGGTTTGTTCGGGGCTTTAAGCAATTTCATGGATCTGATCGAATATTTCCGCCACCACAATAAGGTAGTGGTGCCCATATTGCCATTGTTTGAACTGGATCTCTTACATACTACGGTAGGGGGATTGGAAAAATTCGTCCATAAATTCCTCGAACACCGGGATTATAAGAATATCAACCTTCTGGGTAATTCTTTGGGGGGCCATGTCGCTCTTATGCATGTACTTAAACACCCTGAACGTATTAAATCCATCACCCTGACCGGAAGTTCCGGTCTTTTTGAGAATGGGATGGGAGATACTTATCCCAAACGGGGCGACTATGAATACATCCGCAAAAAGACGGAATTAACCTTTTATGATCCTAAACTCGCCACCAAAGAGCTGGTGGACGAGGTCTATGAAATGGTGAATATCCGCCTGAAAGCCATTAAGATCATCGCCCTGGCCAAGAGCGCCATCCGGAATAATTTAGGGGAGGAGCTCAACCAGATCAAACAACCTACTTTGTTGATCTGGGGCAATAACGATACGATCACTCCGCCCTTCGTAGGGCAGGACTTCCATAGGTTGATTCCCAACAGCGAACTGCATTTTATTGATAAATGCGGGCATGCGCCCATGATGGAAACACCGGAGGAGTTCAATAAGATTTTACATAAATTTTTGAGAAAATTGAATGAGCCCGCAGCGGTAGCCTGAATTATTACGTCTTAGTATCAAAGCGGTTTACTACTTTTAACATAAAATAAGACCCTGTTAAATAAAGAGATCATATCTGCGACTATCCCCTCCCTGCATCTGAATGACCCGGTCTCCCAGGCTTTGGATCTGATGGCGGATTTTCATGTCATGCATTTACCCGTTGTAGAGGAAGACAAACTGGCAGGACTGGTCAGCGAGGACGGGCTCCTGAACATAGAAGACGATACCACCCGCCTTGATCAATTACAGGCGTCTTTTTCCAGGACAGCCGCACATGCCGACTCCTTCTTCTTTGAAGCGATACAGATGGTAAATGAATCCGGCCTCACCGTCATACCGGTCATTACCGGGGAGTCGGAATATACGGGATCCATTATTGCGTCGGACCTCCTGAAACATTTAAGTAAAGTAAGCGGCGTGAACGACACTGGCGGCGTGATCGTACTGGAAATGGAAAAAGTAAGCTTTTCCTTTTCCGAGATCAGCAAACTGGTCGAGACCAACGACGCCCAGATCACTCAGCTGAATACCTACACAGATGCCCATTCCGGAAATTTTTATATTACCCTGCGGATCAATAAACTCGAAATTTCTGATATCATCGCTACCTTTCAGCGGTATGATTACCAGGTGAAGAATTACTTCGGCGAAGAATTGTACGAGAACGAATTACGTAACAATTACGACCACCTGATGAATTACCTGAACATCTGATCAGATCGGCTGATCGCTATCAGGGGAGTTATTTAATTTCAATGTACCGTTCATGCGTATCTCCTCGTTTGACCGGATCCCTTTCCGGATCTATGCCACTGCCTTCTCCGATGGCGGATATGCCTATAATGAAAATTTCTATGCCGGATTTGATTATAGCTTTAATCAATTAGGGCAAAACGGGTTATTTTTACATATCCGAAACGACTTTTGAAATGAAAGTAGCAATATATAGCCGCATTATTGAATATGATCAGCAGGGCGGAGTTCAACGACTATTTGACGAACTGATACGCCAGAATGTTCAGCCGGTCATTCATCAGCCTTTTCTGGAGAAAATAAGGGCCACCTTCGTTCTTCCTTCCAATATCTCCAGTTTTCTCGACTCGGACGACCTGGATGAATCCATCGAATTTCTTATTTCTCTGGGAGGAGATGGCACCCTTCTGGATACCGTCTCCCTGGTAAGGGACAAGAATATTCCGGTCCTGGGAATAAATTTCGGCCGCCTGGGATTCCTGGCCAGCATCGGCAAGGAAGAGTTGACAACGGCGGTTACCTCACTGGTCAACCGCACTTTTGTGGTGGACAAGCGGTCCCTGATACACCTGGACGCCAACAAGCCCTTATTCGGGGAGGTCCCATATGGATTGAATGAATTTGCCATTCATAAGACCGATACCTCCCCGATGATCAAGATCCATACCTATCTGAACGGGGAGTTTTTGAATACCTATTGGGCCGACGGGCTGATCGTAGCCACCCCTACCGGTTCCACGGGTTATTCTTTAAGTTGCGGAGGTCCCGTCGTATTCCCGGAATCTGCCAGCTTTGTCATTACTCCCATAGCCCCTCATAACCTGAATGTCCGCCCCATCATTGTCCCGGATAATAATATTATCTCATTCGAAGTAGAAGGGCGTGCTGAAAACTTCATCTGTGTGCTGGACTCGCGAAAAGAAATTGTGGATAAACAGGTTCAGCTGGCTGTTCGCAGCGAAGCCTTTACCCTCAGCCTGATACGTCTGAACGAAAATAATTTTCTGCAAACCCTCCGGGGTAAGCTTTCCTGGGGCCTGGATACCCGGAATTGACCGGAAAGGAATGACCCGGCCGGCACGAAATTGGTGGAGAACTTTAACATATTGTTTGGACTACAGGGGGAACGAAAAAATACTGAATTTCGTTTCCAGACAGGAAATATTATATTCATTATATGAAGAAGCATTTTTTAGCCGGCATACTGCTCTCCTTTGCTTTCTTACAGGGCAGTGCACAGGAAGAAGCGATCGTACAGGAAGGTGAGTATGGCATTTCGACCGGCGCTTCTCAATATTTTGGAGATCTGAACCCGAATCCCCGGTTCAATACGCCTAATATAGCTTTAGGCGCTTTCTTCAGGAAGCAGTTTGGCAATTATGTGGCCGTACGGGTTGCCGGTCATTACACCTTTCTGGGATATTCAGATAAGTACAATACCGGCAATGAATTCATGCTGAGGAGGAACCTCAGCTTCAATACCAATATCTGGGAACTGGCTGTCCAGGGCGATTTCAATTTCTTTAAGTTCATTCCCGGAAGTAATTATTCCCGGTTCACCCCTTATGTCACCTTTGGTATAGGAGCTTTCAATTATGATCCGTATACGTACTATAAAGGGCAAAAGGTATACCTGCGCCCCCTGGGTACGGAAGGGCAGGGGTCGGCTCTTTACCCCAAGCGGAAGCCTTATGGTTCCATGGCAGTCTGCTTTCCCATCGGGATGGGCGTCAAATACAGCCTCAATCGACAGATGAGCCTGGGCTTTGAAGTGGTCTACCGTTTTACCACTACGGACTATATCGATGACGTCAGCACTACCTATGCGCCGGACGCCCAGCCTCATTTTCTGCCAAATGGCTCCCCCACCTTATGGTATGCCCTGCAGGACCGCTCTTATGAGACAGGCACCCCTATCGGCATAAAAGACCGCCAGAGAGGCTATTCCAATCAAAAAGACAGCTATATCCTGGCCGAATTCACCCTTTCTTTTAATCTGACCTCCTATAAATGTCCTTCGCCCCCCACTTCCTCCGCCAGATAAGAGGACAGAAGAACTTCGCTGAAGGCACAATGGGAGAAATTGAGCAGGGAAAAGCTATATTTCTCACAAAAAGTGCTGCTGCCGGCTTATTCACACGTGGTCAACCCTCTAAATTTCATATCTTTGTGCCCCTAACCGGGCTATACCCGGTTGTGAACAAGGCCGGGAGCATATCTCCGGCCAATTCAAAAAGCCTTCTATGGAATCGGAAAAGGGGAAAATAGATCTGCAAAGGTTGCCCCGCCATATTGCCATCATCATGGACGGGAATGGTCGTTGGGCCCAGGAAAAGGGCCAGGATAGGTTATTTGGCCATTTTCATGGGGTAGAGAGCGTGCGGAATATTGTAGAGGGCTGTGCAGAATTAGGGATCGGTTACCTGACCCTCTATGCTTTTTCCACAGAGAACTGGGACAGACCTGCTTATGAGGTCACCGGCCTGATGGAATTACTGGTGGAGACGATCCGCAAGGAAGTGGAGACCCTTAATAAGAACAACATACGCCTGCATGTGATCGGCGATATGACCATGCTGCCCGATTATGCCAGGGCCGAATTGAATGAAGCGCTGGAGATCACCGCCAGGAATGGAGGCATGCACCTGATTATGGCGCTGAGCTATAGCAGTCGCTGGGAACTGGCGGAAGCCGTAAAGAGTATTGCGCAGGATGCACAGAGCGGTAAGCTGGACCCCAACAGCATTACCCAGGACACCCTGCAACAGTATTTGTGCACCCGGGATTTCCCCGATCCGGAACTAATGATCCGGACCAGTGGAGAATATCGTATCAGTAATTTTCTTCTATACCAACTCGCCTATGCCGAATTATATTTTACAAATGTCCGGTGGCCTGATTTCCGCAAGGAAAATTTATACGAGGCTATCCTGGATTTTCAGGGGAGGGAAAGACGGTTTGGAAAGACCAGCGCTCAGATTCAACAGCCAATCACCGCGACTCCCACCACTTTTTAACAAAGACTTTTAATAATTCCCCTTAATTTGCCGCTCTAAAAACCGACTGGATGCAAAGAAGATCACTGATTTGTGTTTTTTTACTAACCGCTTACTGCTTACTGAACTTGACTGCTGCCAAATCACAGGTGACCGACACTACGCATAAGGTGACCGATACCACGCATCCAGGGGTTTCCGTAGATCCGGATTTAATGGCATTGTCCAATTCAAAGAACCCTCCCAGGGAATATATCATCGCCGGTATTAAGATCTCCGGCACCAAATACCTCGACGAGGCCCTGCTGACTTCCATTTCAGGATTGACCGTAGGCGATAAAGTCACCATCCCGGGCGGCGACAATTTCAGCAAGGCGATCAATAATTTGTGGAAACAGAACCTTTTTGCCGATATCGCCATCTATTTTACCAAATTGAGCGGCAACAGTATTTACATAGAGATCAATGTGTCAGAGCGTCCCCGCCTGTCCAATTTTTATTTTAAAGGCGTAAAAAAAGGAGATGGGGATGACCTTACCACCAAAACGGGGCTGGTAAAAGGAAGAGTGATAACGGAAAATATGAAACGCTCCGCCATCCAGGCCATCAGGAAATTCTATTCCGAAAAAGGCTACCAGGATGCACAGGTAACTACTGCGGAATCAAAAGATCCTTCCGTCGCGAATTCAGAGATACTAACCTTTAACATCGTAAAAGGCCCTAAAGTTCGGATCAGCGAAGTCAACTTTTTCGGTAATCAGGCGATCACGGAAGCAAAGCTCAAAAAGCAACTGAAGGATACCAAGGAACTGAGCCGGCTGACGTTATATCCGCCGCCTCCCGATACTACGTATGGGCCGCGTTCATATATGACGTTCAAGCAATACCTCAATAACTGGGGTTTTTTGTCTTTCACGGGCAGCAAGGAATTCTTAGATCCCTATTTCCGCTTTAAATTATTCAGTTCGGCTAAATACAATGCCTCCAAATTCGAAGGGGACAAGCAAAAGGTGCTGGCCTATTATAATTCCCAGGGCTACCGCGATGCGGCCATTGTTGCCGATACGCCCATAACCAACAAAAAAGGCCAGATGAACATCGATATCAAAGTCGACGAAGGCCATAAATATTATTTCGGCAACATCGCCTGGAAAGGAAATACCAAATACTCGGACTCTATCCTTAGCCTGATCATGGGTATTCATAAGGGGGATGTCTACAACCTGGATATCCTGAACAAGAAGCTAGGTAAACAAATGTCCCCGGAAGGCGGAGATATCAGCGGCCTTTATATGGATGACGGCTATCTGTTCTTCCGTGTCGACCCCGTGGAAACTTCCGTATATAATGACACGATCGATTTCGAGATCCGGATGACGGAAGGCCCGCAGGCCACCATTAAGAACGTAACTATTTCCGGTAACGAAAAGACCAAGGAATATGTGATCCGCAGGGAGCTGTTCACCATTCCGGGCGATAAATTCAGCCGGTCCGACCTGATCCGCTCCCAAAGGCAGATCGCCAACCTGGGATTCTTCAACCAGGAGAAGATCAATCCCGGAGTTAACCCCAATCAAGAGGATGGGACCGTGGATATCAACTGGGGCGTGGAAGAAAAATCCGCCGACCAGCTCGAATTGTCCGCCGGCTGGGGAGGTGGTATCGGTCTGACAGGTACGGTGGGCGTTACCTTTAACAACTTCTCTATTAAGAATATCCTCAGCAAAAAAGCCTGGGATCCTTTACCAAGCGGCGATGGACAGAAACTGAGCTTACGTATTCAATCCAATGGTAAAGCTTACCAATCCTATAACTTCTCTTTTACGGAGCCCTGGCTGGGAGGTAAGAAAAGAAACTCGCTGACCGTTAGCCTTTACCGGAGTATTTTCCGGACAGGGGGGTATAACTACAGAAGTAATACCTACGCCTTTAGTGATAGTAACTCTTTGAAGAATTTCGGGGTTACGGTTGCCCTGGGAAAACAATTGAAATGGCCGGACGACTTCTTTACGCTCACCTATTCGGTGAACTATACCCAATATGACCTGACCAACTATGCCCTGTTCACTTCCGCATTCAGGAATGGCTATTCCACCAACTTCAGTTTCAAACTGGCCCTGAGCCGGTATGACCTGGATCAGCCGATCTATCCCAGGAGAGGATCCAATCTCCTGCTGAGCGTTCAGTTCACCCCGCCTTACTCGCGGATCGATCATAATCTCACACAGGCGGATAGCTATAAATTACCGGAATATCATAAATGGCGGATGACCAGCGACTGGTATCTGCCTATCGGGAATGCCATGGGGGCTGATAAAAGCCGCCAGTTCGTCCTGAAAGCCTCCGCCAAATACGGCTTTATGGGCCGGTACAACAGCGCCCTCGGATTTTCTCCCTTCGAACGTTTTCAGGTGGGAGATGCCGGTCTGACCAACAACTTTGGCCTGCTGGGGTATGATATCATCTCCCAGAGAGGATATCCCGTTTACGAGAACTCCGACCCCAAAGTGAATCCTGACCAGCAACAGGCTAGCCAGTTCTTCACCATATTCAATAAGTATACTCTGGAATTACGCTATCCGTTCACCACCAATCCCAGCAGCACCATTTACGGACTGGCCTTTTTTGAGGCAGCCAACGGCTGGTATGACTATTCGACGTACAATCCCTTCCGTCTCCGCAGGAGCGTTGGATTGGGCGCACGGTTCTTCCTCCCCATGTTCGGCCTGTTAGGCTTCGATTATGGAATAGGTCTCGACCGTATCCAGAATGGTTCTCTGAAGGGGGCGAGTCGATTTACATTTATGCTGGGGTATGAACCGGATTAATGATTATTTTGGGTTGCTAAATACCTGCGAAATGAAAAAAACACTCTCTGTTGTCTGTTTCCTGCTGGCCTTTGCCCTGGCCGGGAACGCCCAGCGCTACGCTGTGGTAGATACCAAGTATATCCTGGATAGAATGCCGGAATACAAGGACGCGCAAAAGAAACTCGACCAGACCAGCCTGCAATGGCAGAAAGAAATAGATGACCGGCAGGCGGCCCTGGATAAAATGTATAAGGACTATGATGCCGAGCAGGTAATGCTGAGCGATACCCTGAAGAAAAAAAGGGAGGATCAGCTATTTAACAAGGAGAAGGAAGTCCGTGACCTGCAGCGCAAACGGTTTGGTTTTGAAGGCGATCTGTTCAAATTGCGGCAGGAGCTGGTAAAACCCATACAGGATAAGGTCTACAACGCGATCCAGCAATTGGCCGTTAACAGGATGTATGAATTTATTTTGGACAAAAGTGAGGGAATTACTGTTATATTTGCCGACCCAAAGCTGGACAAAAGCGAAGATGTACTGCGAACATTAGGAATTAAATAAATTTATAATGTTAAGGGATCAAACAACTTAAAAACAATAAAAGAACATGAAACAGCTTTTAAATGTTTCATGAAGTCACCAAAAAACAAACATGAAACAAATGAAAAAGATTGTTACCATTGTATTAGTGGTCTTGGGCCTGGTAATGGCGGGCAATTCAACAAAGGCTCAAAGTAAAATTGGCTTTATCAGCCTGCAGGAGTTGATCCCTTCTATGCCGGAATACAGGAAAGCAGACACTGCGCTGAATGACTACCAGGTTGCATTAGGTCAGAACTTCGAGGATATGAAAAGGGAATATTACGAACAGGATAGCCTTTTGAATTCCAAGGATACGACTAAATATACCAAAGCCCAGTTGGAACTGAAAAGGAAGAATATGGGTGAGATGCTGGTCAAATTACAGGGATGGCAGCAACAGGCTCAACAACTGTACCAGCAGAAACAACAGGACCTGATCGCTCCTATCCAAAAGAAAGCGGTAGAGACCGTTAATGCCGTAGCTAAAGAAAATGGCTTTACCTATGTCTTCAGCAAGGAAGCGCTGCTGGTCTCCCCTCCTGCGGAGGATCTTCTGCCCCTGGTAAAGAAGAAACTTGGCCTTAAACCTTAAATAAGACTTAATCATACTTTAATAAGTACGCCAAACGCCAGGTATGAAGCCTGGCGTTTTTTTATGAGCCGCCGGAGGCGAATCTCCGGCATATTCTTTTACTTTTGTACTAAATATGCAGTCTCCACAACGGCCTATCGGTGTTTTTGATTCCGGCTATGGCGGCCTGACCGTCCTGAAGGAAATGGTGGCCCGTCTGCCATCCTACGATTATATATACCTGGGGGACAATGCCAGAGCGCCTTATGGGACCCGGTCCTTTGAGACGGTCTATCATTATACCCTGCAATGTGTACAATGGTTTTTCCAGCAGGGATGCCCCCTGGTGATCCTGGCTTGTAATACAGCTTCCGCCAAAGCCCTGCGTACCATCCAGCAGAACGATCTTCCGAAGATCGCTCCTGACAACAGGGTATTGGGCGTGATCCGCCCGACTACCGAAGTCGTAGGCAATTTCACAAAGACGGGTAAAGTAGGGGTGCTGGCGACCAACGGTACCGTACAATCAGAGTCGTATCCTATTGAGATCGGCAAATTCTTCCCGGACCTGGACGTATTTCAGCAGGCCTGCCCCCTATGGGTACCCCTGATCGAGAATAATGAGCACGACAAGCCAGGCGCCGACTATTTTGTAAAAGAATACATGGACGGCTTGCTGGCGCAGGAGAAAGGCATTGACACCGTTCTGCTGGCCTGTACCCATTATCCCCTGCTGAAGGCGAAGATCGGGCAATTCTTGCCTGCCGGCACCAGGCTCATTGCACAGGGAGACATCGTGGCGACCAGCTTAGCGGATTACCTGCAACGTCATCCTGAAATAGAAGACCGCTGCAGCAAAAATGGGCAACAGCGTTTTTTCACCACGGATTCGACAGAGGATTTTGACAATCACGCAAGCATATTTTACGGGAAAACTTTGCAGTCAGAACACATAGTATTACCTTAACATCAGTTTATGAGGATAAGAATTATCCATATCATGATAGCGGCGGCAGTTATACTGTCTTCGGTTTCCTGCCGGAAAGAGACAAGCATGGAACATAAAGATGGACTGGCAGGAACCTTTACAGCCAACATCGACGGAGTGGGATGGATAGCGGCAGACAGTACCAAAGGGGCCTCCATCCTGCTGGGAATGATCAATATCTCCGGTATCAGCATGGATAACAAACAGTTGAGCATTACCCTGAATGATACTATGCCCGGCGTATATAAGCTAAGCCAGGTTTCTGCCTCCCTGGCGGCTTATGCAGATTCCTCCAATTCTTATGCTTTTACGACCAATCAGGGCAATGATACATCCCAGGCCGGCGGCCTGGTCACCGTCACGGAAATCGATAGGGTGAATAAAACCCTGTCGGGGACTTTTGCCTTTAAAGTATACCGCGATATTGACAAACATCAAAAGACGATCACGGAAGGGGTGTTTTACAAATTGCCCTATGTCACTACCCTGCCCCCTGCCAGTGGCCTGGATAGTATGCGGGCTGTCATTGACGGGACGAGCTGGAAAGCGCAAAGCATCGTAGCGACGGCCCTCGCCCCCCAATTGGCCATAACCGGTTCAGCATTGAACGGCTCTCAGTCCATCGGTCTGCTCATCCCGCTTACTATTACCCCGGGCGCCTATGCCCTGGATTATACCGGCCTTACCTATATAGCGATCTACAATCCAACGGCAACGATATCCCTGTTGTCATCCAGCGGCACCCTGGAGATCCTGGAGAACAGCACCAGCGGGAGGATAAGGGGGAATTTTCAGTTCCAGGCTTCAAACCCCCTGAATCCGGCTGTCCAAAACCAGATTACCAGCGGTTATTTCTCCGTCAAGTATAATTAAGGCTATAATTTGTTTTTCTATTGGCCGTCAGCCTTTTTTTCCCTAATTTTGCCGTCCCTTTCACCGCCGACGGGTATGGTGGCCCGTGGTACTGATAGAAATTCCGGTGTTCCGACAATAAAACGCTGGAAGCGTTTTGTCCGAAGGACCGACATTAGCTATTTGCCGGAGATTCGCTAGATTTCCAAAAGCGGATCTCAGGCACTAAAAAAACAAAATATTTAAAATGAAACGTACATTTCAGCCACACAGGCGCCGCCGCAAGAGCGTTCACGGTTTTCGTCAGCGCATGCAGACAGCCAATGGCCGCAAAGTGTTGGCCAGCCGTCGTAAAAAGGGTCGTAAGAAACTGACCGTTTCTGACGAATCAAAGTTAAAATAACCTTCCCCCGCCCCTAAAGGGGAGAACAGGGTAGTGTATAAAAGCAGCGAATTAGTGCTATTTAGCGTTAATTCGCTTTTTTAATGGGCGCCGGAAGCGGCTTATTGGCCCGGCACATTTATTACTTTTGTAAAAAAAACGACAACGGGACATTCCTTTACCTTGGGGAAAGACGAGCGGCTCAAAAGCCGCAAATTGATCGAACGGATATTCCGGGAAGGCAAAAGCTTTGCCCTTTTCCCGTTCAGGGTATATTACGCTCCCTTACCGCCCGGGGCGCCCCGCTCCGATTCTTTACCCTCCGCATCCCCCCGTCTCCAGGCCGGTTTCGGCGCCAGCAGCCGGAATTTTAAAAAAGCCGTGGACCGCAACCGGATCAAAAGACTCACCCGGGAAGCCTATCGCATGCAGAAACACCCCCTCTGCGAATGGCTGAAGGAGAAGGACCGTACCCTGGCCGTATTTTTTATTTATACAGGGAAAGAATTACCCGATTATGGAGTGGTAAAAGACAAGATCGGACTTGCCTTGCAAAAATTAATGAAGGAACCCGGATCATGAAGACCCTTTGGCGCATATTGAGCCTGCCCCTGATCGCCCTGATCAAATTCTACCAATGGGTCATTTCTCCCGCGCTGGGGCCCAAATGCCGCTTTACGCCCACCTGTTCGCAATATGCTGTGGAAGCATTGAAAAAATATGGCCTTTTTAAAGGGGGCTGGCTGAGTATTAAACGGATAAGCCGCTGTCATCCCTGGGGAGGGCATGGAGAAGATCCGGTGCCTTGAAATTTTACTTTACCGGGCTTTCTGTCTTCTTGTCTTTAGAATTACCCGCCATTACACTCAATTTGGCGATGATCTCATGGATTTCCTTAATACTGTAGAATTTGTAGATCTCCGGCACGGATCCGGCATCAAAAGCGCCAGGGATCGTGGTAAAAGGCCCGAATATCTTAGCCTTCGTATCTGACGTGATCTTTACGATCTTATTAGGAGCGATAAAATAATTCCTGTTCGCCGTGCTCACATTCTGTCCTGCCACGAGCTTTTGCAGGCTGTCCAGCTTCTGCTTCAACGCGTCCTGTGTGATCTTGGCCTCCCCGCCTTCGGCCCCTACATGCTGGTAGCTGCCGATCACGGTATCATTTTTAAGATTGGCGATATAAAGGCCGTCGTCGGAGGCTTCCAGGGTGATCTTTCCGGCAGAGGACTGTACATTCAGGGTCACCGGGCCCGAGCCCTTGAAATCCAGCTCCTGTTCATGATGCGTGGTGCCATCCGTAACCGTGATATTGGTTTTGGTATTATCCGTCTGTATATCGCTGCTGGCATAGACCAATATTTTTTTATCGTGTCCTTTACAAGCCGTAAGGGCAAGCAGAGCGGAAAATAATAAAGCGCCGGAAAGTCGTTGCATAGTACAAGTTTGAAAAAATGAATCCCGATAGATTTCGGGTCTATCGGGATTGCAAGTAACAAAAAATTCTTGAAACAATCTATTTGGTTGCAGCGGCATAACGTTCGGCTACCTTAGCCCAGTTCACCACATTCCAGAAAGCTCCGAGATATTCGGCGCGGCGATTCTGATATTTGAGATAATAAGCATGTTCCCAAACGTCCACTCCCAGCAGGGGAACGCCTTTCACTTCGGCTACATCCATCAGTGGGTTGTCCTGGTTGGGGGTAGAGCTGATCTCCAGCTTGCCGTCTTTCACGATCAGCCAGGCCCAGCCACTTCCAAAACGGCTTATACCGGCGGCATTGAGTTTTTCTTTGAAAGCATCGAAGCTGCCGAAGGTAGTATGAATATCATCTGCCAGCTTAGCGGAAGGCGCTCCACCCGCTTTAGGAGCCAGGATCTCCCAGAAAAAACTGTGATTCCAGTGTCCCCCGCCGTTGTTGCGGACTACAGGGCTGATGCTGCCTGCCTTTTGGACCAGCTCTTCCAGGGATTTACCCTCATTGGGGGTTCCGGCGATCGCTTTATTCAAATTGTCTATATAAGCCTGATGGTGTTTACCATGATGTATCTGCATGGTAGTCGTGTCAATATGCGGTTCTAATGCATCGAATGCATAAGGCAACGCTGGTAATGTAAATGCCATAACGGATGTTTTTAATGTTATTTAAAAAATAAATTTTGTCAATGCCTGAAGGGGTAACAAACCTACGTAAAAATGCCAAATCGGCAAAGAACAGATGCCTATCAGAACAAACAGGTGAATGAAAAGGTTTATTCGGTAACTTTCTGTCCTTAAAATTTTATTCATGCCAAAAAGAATAACGGGGATCCTGGCAATGGCCTGTCTGTCCCTATCGTTTTCCCTGATGGGATTTTCGGTCTGTCCCATCCTGTATCCGGCCTGCCCTCCCCTGCAAAAAAAAGACAATACGCTCACGGCCGCTGAAAAAAAAGCCGGCTGGAAATTATTGTTCGATGGCAGGACGACGGAAGGCTGGCGCACCTACAAGAATGCTGCTGCCGACAGTTGGGAGGTCATTAACGGGGAATTGCATGCCAAACAAAAGGATGTGCAGCACCGGGCCGACCTGGTGACCAATGATCCATACGCCAGTTTTGAGCTGGAGCTGGATTGGAAAGTGGATAAAGCAGCGAATAGCGGGGTCCTGTACCATGTCCTGGAGACGCATGAACATCCCTATGAGACCGGACCGGAATACCAGTTGATCGACGACCTGGGATATCCCGGGAAGTTAGAGGACTGGCAGAAAAGCGGAGCGGACTATGCCATGCACCCTCCCCTGAAGATAGCTTCCAGACCACAGGGCGTTTACAATCATACCCGGATCGTAGTCAACGGGGACCATGTGGAACATTGGCTCAATGGGGTTAAAGTGGCGGATTTCAAAGCCTGGACCCCGGAATGGCAACAACTGAAAACAACAGGCAAGTGGAAAGATTATCCGGATTATGGGAATGCAAAAACAGGATTGATCGATCTCCAGGACCATGGTGGCGGGATCTGGTTTAAGAATGTAAAGGTCCGGGTGATCAAATAGCTTCAGGTCCCGCAGAATACCTGCACTCAAAATATATAGAGCCTCCGCATTGGCGGAGGCTCCAGGCTGGTTGTGCGATGTTATTGATGATTTTCGAACCATTTCAATTTTATCGCTTCCCTTGACTTGATATATTCGTAATCAGTTCCTTGGGCAACTGCGTCCAACGGATACTGTCGGGGGCGTGTTCCTTTTTCCATTTGAATGAGATCAAGTATGCCATCAGCGATCACCTGGGGGTTCATATTGAATTCTTTCATCTTTGCATACATCTTCTCGAACTGCTATGTAGAAAAGCTGTGCAGTATGGTAATAAGTAACTATACGTTCTTAGATATACTTTTTGTGTATTTTCATAAATTATATGGAAATAAATATATTTTTATAAACATTCTAATAATTATATGTTTTTGCGTATAAATATATATTTTTGAGTTAATTTTATATCTTAATGCATATAGCTGTGAAAACTTTGGAGGCTTTTGTAAAGAGCAGAAGAAAAGAGGCGGGTCTGACGCAGGAGGAATTTGCGGAAAGGGCTGGTGTTGCCCTTACTGTAATTCGAAAGATTGAACAAGGTAAAGGCAATTTACAACTAGAGAAAGTAAATCAGGTGCTGAAAATGTTCGGCCATGTGCTGGCGCCAGTAACCTTGAAAGCATTTTCAACCGACCAGGAACAGGGAATATGAGAAAAGCGGAAATATATTACAACGATGTCGTAGCCGGGGTACTGACAGAGACAGACGATGGGGAATATGTGTTTGAGTACAGTGCCCAATATATAGAGCACTATCCGAAACAATTTCTTACGTTCACAATGCCTGTACAAACAAAGCCTTATGTCGATAAAAGGTTGTTCTCCTTTTTTGAAGGGCTTATCCCGGAGGGATGGCTATTGGACATCGCCTCTAAGAACTGGAAGCTAAATCCCAACGACAGAATGGGTCTGCTGCTAGCCTGTTGCCGCAACTGTATAGGAGCAGTTAGTGTAATACCAATTGATCAGAACCATGAATAAACGCTGCTTATATTGCTACCAGCCACTTGACAACAGCGAGAAAGACTTTCACCAACGTTGCAGCCTTGCTTTTTTTGGTACTGCTGAAGCGCCGGAGTTTGCTTATTCCCTGGATCAAATGGCAGAATTGGCCAAGAATATTGTGGAACGCAGTGTATCAGTGCCGGGCGTACAACCCAAACTGTCCTTAACCCTTGTCAAAGACACCGTGATGGACGGCGCTCGAGGGCGCTTAACGGTAGTTGGCGCTTTAGGTGGAAATTATATCTTCAAACCACCACATAATGATTATCCTGAAATGCCGCAGAATGAGCACCTGACCATGCGGATCGCTGAAGCTTTCGGTATACCTGTAGTCCCTTCCAGCATGATCCGGTTATCTTCAGGAGAGCTGGCCTACATTACCAGACGCATTGATCGGACCGCAGACGGGAAGAAGATACATATGCTTGATATGTTCCAGATCCTGGAAGCTTTCGATAAATACAGGAGCTCGATGGAAAGAGTGGGGAAAGCCTTTGCCACATACTCCGACAACCCGCTCCTGGACCTGGGATATTTTTTTGATTTGACCGTTTTCAGTTTTCTTACCGGCAACAATGACATGCACTTGAAAAATTTTTCCATGATCGTCAAGAATGGGTCATGGGTAATAGCACCAGCTTATGACCTGCTAAATGTGAGTATTGTCAACCCAGATGATAAGGAAGAGTTAGCACTGACCCTGGATGCCAAAAAAAGCAAGCTTACCCGTACGCTTTTTGCACAATTCGGGCAAAAGCTGGGCCTTACCGACCGGCAGATTAATGGTTCATTCAGGCGGATGGAAAGGAACCACGATCTTACTATAAATTGGGTGGACCAGTCCTTTTTATCAGAAGGGTATCGCCAGCAATACAAGGAACTCCTGGAAATACGCTACCAGCGGTTAAACGCACAAATAGGTCAATGAAAGCTGATGCCAATTGAAAGGTAGTGGACAATTGTAGCGCCCAAATATTATTTGATTTCAATCAAGAATGTGCGCATCCGTATTTTGTATATTTAAGGGTGGGCCGCAATTAAAAACGAAAACAATGGAGCATAACGCTAAATCAATTCGACCATTCATCGGAGCTAAAAACTTTGAACTGTCAAGGAGTTTTTACCGGGATCTGGGTTTTCAGGAAAATATTTTGACGCATAATATGTCTTATTTCAAAACCGAGGGAATAGGATTTTATTTACAAGATGCTTACGTCCAGGATTGGATAAATAATTTAATGATTTTTTTGGAAGTGGAAGATGTCGGTCGTTATTGGAACGAACTTTTGGCTTTAGACCTGGCAACTAAATATGAAAATGTAAAATTGACCCCCATTCGGAAATATGATTGGGGTAGAGAATGTTTTATGCACGACCCTTCTGGAATCCTCTGGCACTTTGGAGAATTTTTTCGTCCCAAATTATGAATTTCGTTGCTCCCTATGGCGATCAGTCAAGGGACTATTATCGCTGGTGTTCGCCTTACTCTTCGTTTTCGGGTCAGCCTGCCGGGCGTATGTTCTGATTATATTTTTCAATTTCTTCTCTTAATTCCGGCGGCTTCCGGTCCAGCCATTCCCTTTCCTTTTTAGGCCGATGGGCCTTATTAATAAAAGAGATACTACATACCACCAAACCTGACATACAGGTAGTTTTGGCTGGATATATGATACAGACTAAAAAAATATTTTCAAAAGTTTGTCCAATTCTAAAAACTCAATCGTCATTAGTTTTTAACAATTAATATTTTAACTTATCATGGAAAAATTTATGCTCTTATTCAGAGGTAGCGACGTCTATCAACCAGGCCAGTCTCCTGAAGCTTTACAAGCTCTTAAACAAAAGTTGATTCATTGGATAGGTGACCTTTCTAAAAAAGGGGTGCATATAGCCAGTGAACCATTGCAACCCACCGGCAAACAGGTTAGCGGCACAAAAAAAACAATAGCTGATGGCCCTTTTGGAGAGGCAAAAGAAATTATTGGGGGTTGTACCATTGTGCAGGCCAAAGATATTAATGAGGCCGTTGAAATTGCAAAAGGCTGCCCTATTTTAGAATCGAATGCAAACATTGAAGTGCGCCCTATCCAAAAAGTGGAAATGTAACCCTTGTTTGAAGAGGGGACTTATAATTTTGGGCTGAGGACACAGTAATAATATTTGTTATGAAAAAGATATTTTTTATTACATCCTTTCAAATTATTTTGCTGTCATTTTTGTTTTTTAATTGCCAGGCGCAGCAAACAACTAATGCCAACTTAGAAAAAGCAAAAAAGGCAATAGCAGCGAGTAACGAGATTCTTTTCCAGGCTTTCGCCAAAGGGGACTCATCCATATTTATCGATCGTTATGCAAAGGATTGCTGGATCATGCTGCCAAATGCCCCAGCACTTTGCGGTGCAGACGCGCCGCTTGAGTTTTTTAAAACGGCCTACAATAAGTTTGGCGTCAGAAATGGCAAATTTATTACTATCGATGTATTTGGGGATGGCGTGGAATTTGTTACAGAAGTGGGATTCTGGCAATTATTTGATGCTAACAATAAGCCGTTTGATAATGGTAAATTCCTGGTATTATGGAAGAAGACCCCGGACGGATGGAAAATGTTCAGGGATTCGTTTAGTAGCGACCAGCACAAATAGATTGAAAAAAAGATTAAAATCATAATTCCACAATTTGCATTTTGTATAATTTATTGGTGACTAAAGATTATTTTGCAATTGCTAAATTTTTTATCCGTTAATAACTGTGGTTGCTCCATTGTTATCATGTGCCCTCCGGGTAGTACCTGTATGTCCACTCCGTTCTCCACTTGCCTTATGTTCGTCCGCAAAACCGGCGGCATAGTGAAGAAACAGCGCCCCGTTCCTTCTTCTAATGGCATCCCGTACTTCGGCCAATTCGGCTTCGGTCACCTGGAGTCGGCTACCCGCACTAAACCATTCTTTTGCTAAAATGATGCTTGGAACGGAGCCGTCATGATTGATCGCATAGTAATACCTTTAATGGTGCGCGGAATGGCGATACATCCTCCATTGCCGGAGAGAAAGGATATGGAGTGTATAGGCCAGGGGGACCAGCAGACCGGACACGTAAATAAAGGGGAACCTTGTCAGCACGGAACTGTCAGGTTGATTATGAAAGACACGCAGCGGAGTTGGCATGGATAAGGTGGAAATAGTGACAATATTCACTAGCAAAATAAGACCGGCAATATTGTATAACAGCGCTGCAACCGGAGGCCAGGTCTTTTTTACAAAACAATAGTAGCCTACTGGGAAGGCTAACAAGCCGGTGAGAATGTCGAAATTGCGTCCTTCAAAACTCATCTGCACGGGCAGTGACCCATTGCGCACGAGTAACCATAGTGCTATTTCAACCAGGATGCGAAATGACTGGAGATAGATCAGCCATTGGGGTTGGATATGATGCAAAAACTCTTTGCCCGCCCGTGAGCGGGTGAAGAGCAGCACCAGGAGGAGAGGTGGCAACATGGCAAATGCCAGTCGTGGAGGCAGCGCGGAAAAATCGGCAAAAAAACCACGTATCGACAATACGCCGAGCAGTATTAGCCAGGCGATGAGCAGGACTGCAGTCCCGCGAAAAATGGATCTGGACATTGTTGGGTCGTATTAGGATACAAAGTTCTGACGGCTGGCGGTCCGCCGGATAACCAAAATTGCTATTTTGACCGGAGCCGGTACTGGGTGGGATAAAGCCCCATCCTTTGGTAAAAAAGACGGCTGAAAGACTGGCTATTGTCAAATCCTAACAGTCCGGCAAGATCCGTTATGGGCATGACGGAATCGGCGAGTAAGACCCTGGCTTTTTCGAGCCGGAGGTGTTGGATGTATTGATAAGGCGACAGGCCGTAGGCCATACGAAACAATCGCAAAAAATGATATTTGGAAAGACAGGCTTCCGCTGCAAGCTGGTCCAGGCTTATTTCTCCGCAAAAGCCGGAACGGAGGACATCCATGGCGCGGGAAAGGCGTTTGTAGAGCTCGACGCGTGTGGCCTTCCGTACAGGCGGCAGATTGTTTACAATTTCGGCGATGTGGCGGTGCTGCTGCAAATGATGGGACAACAGGGCAGTCAACTGCTCTTCAAACCGGAGCTTGTTAAATCCTGTTTCCTTATACGAAGTCATGATCGCCCGGATCAGGGCGTTGAAGGTAGCATCCCGACGATGCAACTGGTTAAAGAACAAAAAAGGGGACAATTGTTTTTCTGTGCCCACACCCAAAATCCTGTCTGTCGGAGTTACCAGGGAATTAAGAACCGATTCGCTGAAGAAATCCCCGAAATGGATATTAAAAGTTTCGGTACCGCCGGAACCTTCTTCTACCTGTAGGGTATACAACTGGGAGCGATTGCTGACAAAATAGTTGTCCTCATCGATGTGAGTTGTCTGCCGGTCTACACTGCAAAAGCTATTTCCCCGTATATTCAAAAAAAAGGAAACCGGACCTTTGATATCAGGGCGGAAACATTCCCTGACCTTTGCATGAATGATAACACTGGGAAAACCTTCGGTATCCAGCGGAAGGTTACCCCATCCCAGCCGATTGCTAAATCCCTGGGAAACCTGGCTTTTCAGCCAGGTAAGATCGGGAAATTCATGGAAGATCATTAAGGTAAGATACGACGAAGTTTTGTATCTGGTGTTTACAAGGTAAAGAAACAGGATATAGTCACGTCCATTTGATATATAGTTGTCCAAGCGCTAACGCTTGGACTGAAAGAACTCCTGCATCAGCCGAACGCACTCCTCTTTCAGGATGCCACCCGTCAATGTTGTTTTGGGATGGAAAGGCCAGGAGCCTGTTGCCGATAGTCCGGCGCCCGGGAGCCCTCTCCGGTAACCATTCTTCTCGTCATCGGCTCCATAGACTACCCGGCCGATCTTGCTCCAGTACAGCGCCCCGGCGCACATCAGACAGGGTTCCACCGTAATATAGATGGAGGCTTCCGGCAGGTATTTGCTGCCCAGGAAATTAAAAGCCGAAGTAAGGGCAATGATCTCCGCATGGGCAGTAGAATCGGTGAGCCGTTCCGTCTGATTGTGCCCCCGGGCAATGACCCGGTCCCCCATCACTATTACCGCGCCGATCGGCACTTCATCTTCCTCATAAGCCTTCCGGGCCTCTTTGAGGGCCTGTTGCATGTAATGTTCGTCGTTCATAGCGTTCATCATACTTGCGAAAGTAGCTTTTATTGGCAATTTGGGCAATGGATTGAAACAGGATCAGCGAGGGAGTTTTTTTATAGCAGCATTAGATAGCAATGAATTCATTTGCTGGATAGCAGTTTCATTAAGTTTCTTTAAACGTTCATCTTGTGGCAGCCCCTGGCGAATTAATAAGGCATTAATACTCTCCAGATTAGTAAGCACCACTAATTGTTCCAGAGTGGCTTCATCACGGATGTTACCCTTTTTGTCGGGATTGTTTTCGCGCCATTTCGCGGCAGTTTGCCCAAATAACGCAACATTTAACAGATCAGCTTCATTTGCATACACGATTGCGGTTTGCTCTTTGGTGATAACAGGAGGAATTAATGTTTCTTTGATAGCATCCGTGTGAATTCGGTAGTTGATTTTGGATAATGTACGCTGTAAATTCCATTCGAGTTTTTTGATATCGTTTTCCTCATCTTTTAGGCGCTGGAACTCTTTAATTAAATACACTTTAAACTCCGCACTTATCCACATGCCAAACTCAAAGGCAATATCTTTATGTGCGTAAGTTCCTCCATATCGGCCTGCAGTAGCTTTTAAGCCAAAGGCATTCGTTTTTTCCACCCATTCCTTCACACTTAATTTATAACTATTTAAACCTGCCTGACCTTTAATTATGGCAAATTCGCCATAATTAAAATGCGGGTTATGAACACTTTCCCAGATACCTAAAAATTCAACGGTATTTCTATTTCTAAGCCAGTCTGAAATAAAAAAATCACCATCTTTTGCTTTAAGCATGTCAGTAAGCGATATGTAATCGGCTTTATTCTGTTGGATAATACCTATAGATACTCCTTGTACCGATATTATTTGATTTTTTGCCAGCATAGTTTAGTTTACTATCGAACACTGTTTTATAATGGGCATAGCTACCTACATTTACGAATACAAAAATATATCTTAATCCCGCAAATTTTCGGGAAATTCGAGGAGGTGTATTGCCTGCTCTCACTCAATTAATTGCCATGAACAACCCCGATCTTACCAAAGAACTACTCCCCCTCCGGCAATATTTTCAGTCAGGCGCCACACGGTCCTACGACTGGCGCAAACAACAGCTGCTGTTGCTGAAACAGGCTATCCTTCAACACGAGGACGAAATCAACCAGGCCTTGTACACAGACTTGAAAAAGAGTCCCGAAGAGGTCTATGGTACGGAAACAGGCCTGGTGCTGGCGGAAATAAACAACACCCTGAAAAATCTCCGCAAATGGATGCGGCCCCGGTCCGTACGAACCAACCTGGTGAACCTGCCTTCCTCTTCCAGGATCTACCGCGACCCCCTGGGAACGGTGCTGATCATCGCTCCCTGGAACTATCCTTTTCAACTATCCCTGATCCCCCTGGCCGGAGCCATTGCCGGCGGCAATTGCGTCGTGCTCAAACCTTCGGAGATGGCCCCCGCTACCGCAGCGATCCTGGAGAAGATCCTTACGCTGGCTTTTTCGGGTAAGGCTTCAGTGCCTTCGGGTAAGGCTTCGGTATCTTCGGGTAAGGCTTCCGTGTCCGGTTCACAGCCCGGCTTTATCCGCGTCATACAAGGAGATGGATCGGTCATCGTGCCGGATCTGATGCGCTCCTTCCGGTTCGATCATGTTTTTTTCACCGGCAGTATTCCCGTAGGCCGCGCCATCTACCAGTTAGCCGCGCAGGACCTGGTGCCCGTCACCCTCGAACTGGGGGGGAAAAGCCCGGTCGTCGTAGAAAGCGACGCCGATATAAAAACGACCGCCCGGCGCATTGTCCTGGGTAAATTCACCAACGCGGGACAAACCTGTATCGCACCCGATTACCTGTTGCTGCACGAGGACATAAAAGAGAGACTGCTCCTGGAGATACAGGCGACCCTCGTACGATTTTATGGAGAGAAAGCAGAAGAAAGCTATGATTATGGAAAGATCATCAATGAGCGAAGATTCGATAAGCTGGTCAGTTATTTATCGCAGGGAAAAATAATAACGGGAGGTCGCTATGAACGGTCGGCCCTTTTCCTTGCCCCCACCATCCTGGAAGAAGTGGCATTGGACCAGCCCCTGATGACGGAAGAGATCTTCGGTCCCCTGTTGCCGGTATTCACCTACCGGACGATGGAAGAGGCCCTGGCGATCATTCGGCGCAATCCCGATCCACTGGCCTTTTACCTCTTCACGTCGGATGCCGGCAAACAAAGAGCCTGGATCGAAAGACTGCCTTTCGGGGGCGGCTGTATCAATAATGCGGAGTGGCATTTTACCAACCATCACCTGCCTTTTGGCGGCATCGGCCCCAGCGGCATCGGCGCCTATCACGGCAAATATACCTTCGACACTTTCACCCACGCCAAGCCGGTCATGCGGACGCCCACAGGGATCGATCCGGCGATTAAATACCCTCCTTTTAAAGGGAAATTAAAATGGTTTAAATTATTCTTCCGCTAATAAGCGCAGTCTTCCAGCTGGCTTTGGGAGAACTGAGTCTGGCCCCGCTCCGGCACAAACCCTGCATAACGTTGCTGCACCTGTTGTAAGATCTCTTCTATTTCTTCCACCGATTTCATTTGCACGAGCTGGTTACGGAATTCTTTAATATGGGGAAATCCTTTCAGGTAATTGGTATAATGGCGGCGCATTTCCAGGATGCCTACGACCCCCCCTTTCCACTCGACGGAACGCAACAGGTGATCCCGGATGGCGCCGGTACGTTGTTCGATGGTAGGCGGGGCCGAGTGTTCCCCGGTTTTCAGGAAATGTTTGATCTCGTTAAAGATCCACGGATAGCCGATCGCGGCGCGACCGACCATGATGCCATCCACTCCATATCTTTCCTTGTATTCCTTTGCTTTTTCCGGAGAGTCGATATCGCCGTTGCCAAAGATGGGGATCCGGATCCGGGGATTTTCTTTCACTTTGGCGATCAGCCTCCAGTCGGCCTCTCCTTTATAGAGCTGCGCCCGGGTGCGGCCATGGATCGTAAGTGCCTGAATGCCTACGTCCTGCAGACGCTCGGCCACTTCTTCAATATTTTTGGACGCATCGTCCCAGCCCAGCCGGGTTTTTACCGTCACGGGTAATTTGGTGCTTCTGACAACGGCTTCGGTCAGCCGGGTCATCCCGGGCACATCCTTCAATACGGCGGCTCCTGCGCCCTTACAGACTACTTTTTTCACCGGGCATCCGAAATTGATATCGACCAGGTCGGGCTGCACCGTATCTACGATCCGGGCGCTCATCGCCATGGCTTCTTCATCTCCCCCGAAGATCTGGATGCCGAAAGGGCGCTCATATTCAAAAAAATCCAGCTTATGCCGGCTCTTGATCGCATCCCGGATCAACCCTTCGCTGGAAATGAACTCACTGTACATGAGGTCGGCGCCATTATGCTTACATACATAGCGGAAAGGAGGGTCGCTCACGTCTTCCATGGGGGCCAGGAGGAGCGGGAATGCAGGAATTTGTATATTGCCGATGTTTATCACGATGAACTCGCAAATTTACAACTTACTCCTGGATTTGTCTATATGATGAAAAATTATCGGAAGAGCCTTTCACCCTGGTCGCAACTGGGACTTTTTTTGCTTATGCTGGGTGGGTCCGTCCTCGTAGCCGGCGTACTCTCCATGTTGATTCTCACGTCGAAGGGGATAGATACCAGCCATGGAGACTTGGATCTAACCGATCCCAAAGTGACGGCAAGCCTGCTGAAGCTTTTGCAGGCGCTTTCCACTGTGGTCATTTTTGCCTTGCCGGCTATTTTGTATGCCTGGCTGACCTTCCGGGAGCAGACCTTCCATTCTTTGGGATTCCGGCGGGTAAGAACCAGTCTTTGGTTTTTACTGGCAGTAGCCGCCTTGCTATTTTCTTTCCCCATAGAAGGCTGGCTGGGGCAAGTAAACAGGGGGTTTCACCTGCCCCCGTCGCTGATCAAAATGGAGGAATCGGCTGACAAGCAGTTAAACCTGTTTTTGCGGGTGGATTCCCCGCTCACTGTTTATGTCAATTTATTTGTGATGGCCCTATTGCCGGCAATTTGTGAAGAAATGTGTTTTCGCGGCGCGTTGCAACGTATCCTGATCAATCTGACCAGGAGCCCCTGGGGAGGCATCGTGCTGACCGGTTTGATTTTTTCCGCCATTCATCTGCAATTCCTGGGATTTCTGCCCCGCGCCTTCCTGGGGATGATTCTGGGCGCGATTTACTGGTACAGCGGTAGCTTATGGGTGTCGATCCTGGCACATTTTTTTTACAACGGCATCCAGGTAATAGCCGTATCTTTTTATCCGAAAATGATCCACGAGAATCCCTCTGTACCCAGCTATCTCGCCTTGATAAGTTTAGTAATAGTCGTAGGTTTGCTGTCCGTGATGCGCAGGATGTCGGGGACGACTTATGAACGGGTATACGAATAAAATTTTTTTAATGGCATTGAACCCTTCCATATTTAAGACCCGGTCACTCACAGCCCTAGTATTCGTAGTCGTCATGCTAACGGGATTGCTGTGGAATCAATGGAGCTTTTTTGTATTATTCTCCTTCATCCATTTCGGATGCTGGTATGAATACCAGAAGATCATTGCCCTGATCGATAAGAATTATGCGCAGATCTCCCCTTTTCACCGGTACGGCGTTATGATCGCCGGCTGGTGCCTGATGTGGTATTTCATGAATGAAGGATATCATATCGGCGGGACTTCTTTACACGCTATAGGATGGTGGGTCGGGCTGGTTTTTTTGTTCGTGCTTCCTGTCGGGGAAATTTTGCTGTCCCGCCGGCTTGATCTTAAAAATATTCTGTATTCCGCCCTGGGCCTTGTCTATATTTCCCTGAGCCTGGGATTGCTCACCAACCTCAGGACCCTGTTCTATGGCAAATTCGTCAGTGACTGGGGCTGGGTGCTCGTGCTGATGATCATCGTCTCGATCTGGGTCAACGATACGATGGCTTATATCGTTGGATCGATGATCGGAAAAACGCCTTTCTCGAAGATCTCCCCGAAGAAGACCTGGGAAGGCACCCTGGGAGGCATCATCCTGTCGGTAGTGGTGATGGGGACCATCGGTTATTTCCTGAACCAGTATCTCAACAATATGACGGGTTGGAAATGGGTAGGGCAATGGGCTCTCATTGCCGCTATCGCATCCGTGGCGGGAACCTTCGGCGATCTGCTGGAAAGCAAGCTGAAGCGTATGGCCGATATAAAAGACAGCGGCCACCTGATGCCGGGACATGGAGGCTTCCTGGACCGGTTTGACTCCTTATTGGTAGCGACCCCGTTCGTCTGGCTATACGTGATGTGGATCATCAGTAATTCATAAACAACAAATTACTTAATTTTGACTTTCAATCATTTATAATGACTATTCACCGAGAAGGCTATAAGACGATCGCTATCAGTGCCCTGGCTTTTGCCCTGATCAACCTGCCCTCCTTTTATTTTATCAGCGCGCATCAGCCCTGGCTCAGCTACCTGATCTTTATTGTCACGCTGGCCGTATTATTATTCCTTATTTCTTTTTTCCGGGTGCCGGACCGCAAACTGACGAGCGGAGACAACCTGTTGATCTGCCCGGCTGATGGGAAAGTAGTCGTTATCGAAGAAATATTTGACGAAGAATATTTCAAGGACCGGCGCCTGCAGATCTCTATTTTCATGAGTCCGGCGAATGTCCATCAGAACCGTAACCCTATGAGCGGGGAAGTCGTATACAACCAGTATCATAAAGGGAAATACCTGGTGGCCTGGCACCCTAAATCTTCCACGGAGAACGAACGGCATAGCGTAGTGCTGCGGAATAGCCACGGCGAAATACTGGTGAAACAGATTGCAGGAGCCCTTGCCAAACGGATCGTCAATTACCTGTCGGTCGGACAAAAAGTAGAACAAAGCGCTGAAATGGGCTTTATAAAATTCGGATCGAGAGTGGATATCCTATTGCCGGTGGGTACCGCCGTCAACGTACAATTGGATCAGGTCGTCCAGGGCGGCGTCACCGTATTGGCCAAATGGAGCTAATAGTGTATATTTAAATATTAATCAAATCATTGGTAATGAAAAAACTGGTCGTTTTATCTATGGTCGCTTTCCTTTTCTCCGGCGTTACTTTTGCCCATGATAATGGTAAAGAAAAGGGAAAAAAAGCGAAACCCACCTGTACAAAGAGCTGCCCCGGCAAAGAATGCTGTAAAAAGAAAGGGAGCTAAAAGATCCCTTTCAGCTCCTTTAGTGAACGCACCGTATAAGTAGGCTGAATGGAAGGGGGCTGGTCCAGGTGATTGACATATACCTGGTCGATACCTGCATTCATCGCCCCCTGGATATCTACTTCCACATTATCCCCCAGCATGATACTTTCAGGCTTCTCAGCCCCTGCTTTCCGCAAGGCATATTCGAAGATCTCCTTATGCGGCTTAAGGCTGTTCGAACCCTCCGAAGTGATCACTTCGTCAAAATATTTTGTCAGCCCCGCATGCTCTAATTTACTGTGCTGCGTCTTTTCGAATCCATTGGTGATCAGGTGCAGCCGATATCCCTTCCCCCCCAGGTAGTCCAATATCTCCAGGGTATAAGGGAATAATAACCGGCGGGTAGGCAAGGCATCCAGGAACAGGGTGTCCATTTTCCTGGCCAGGGGCTCATCCCCGATCTTAAAGTCCAGCAGGGTAAGCCACATACGCTTCCACCGCAGTTCGTCGACTTTTATAAAGCCGTTGCGATAGCGCTCCCAAAGCTTGTCATTATGAATAATATAGTTCTTATGGAATTGATCGAAATCGGATATCCCTCTTTCCCGCAGGTGGAGCGAATGATATAACTCCTCCAGGGTCTGGCGGCTATTGGCCTCAAAATCCCATAAGGTATGATCCAGGTCGAAGAAAAGGTGTTTATATTGCACACGCGCAAAATAATGAAATTATGAATAGTATCATCACCGGCGCTTCCAGGGGGTTAGGGAAAGCGATAGCGGAAAAATTCGCTGCCAATGGCCATGATTTGTATCTCTGCTCCCAAAGAGAGGCGGCTTTACAGGCGACGGTGAAAGAACTGGCCGCAAAATACCCCGGGATCAGGATCAGGGCCAAGGCTTTTGACCTGGCGGATAAAGAGCAGGCCCGGCAGTTCGGGAATTGGATACTGGGTTGGAAAATTCCCATAGACGTCCTGGTGAATAATGCCGGTCAGTTCATCCCGGGAAGCGTTCATAATGAAGAAGAGGGCGCACTGGAAAAAATGATAGGCGTCAATTTATACAGCGCTTACCATCTTACCAGGGTCCTGTTACCCGGTATGATGGCCCAAAAAAAAGGGCATATTTTTAATGTCTGCTCTATTGCTTCGCTCCAGGCTTATCCGAATGGCGGCGCTTATAGCATCAGCAAATTCGCCCTGGCGGGATTCTCAAAGAATTTACGGGAGGAAATGAAACCCTATGGCATCAAAGTGACGGCTATCTATGCGGGCGCCACCTACACTGACTCCTGGGCAGGCAGCGGTATAGACCCCCGCCGCATCATGGAAGCAGGGGACATTGCGGAGATGGTCTATGCGGCCAGCCGCCTGTCCGGGCAGGCAGTGGTGGAAGATATCGTTCTGCGCCCGCAGCTGGGCGATCTTTAACTAAGTTTTATCCAGGCCAGGTGCGACTCCCTGCGAATCAAATTTTATATTTGCAATAGTGAGATATGGGTTCTGTTAAATCAATAAACTTGTCAGCTATCGTTACACTTCTACGCTTCCCGTTCATAGTGATGGTCGCTTTACTTCCCGGGTTATTTGCCTCCGGGCAGGTGAAATTCACTACTATTGCCAGTAGCCAGGAGATCGGCCGGGGTGACTATCTCCAGGTTGAATTTGTCGTGGAGAACGCCAAACAGATCGATCAGCTCAACCCTCCGGATTTTCCGGGATTCCATATAGCACAGGGACCTATCCAATCCAGCGGAATGAGTATTGTCAATGGCAATATGTCCCAGTATAAAGCCATCTCTTTTGTATTGCAACCCGCCAAAACGGGAAAATTCGTTATTGAAGGCGCCACGGCCCAGGTAGATGGCAAACACATGCGGTCCAATCCGGTTACGATAACGGTCAATACCAGCTCTTCAGGCTCCACTAATAATAACGCTAATGGCAATAATAACCGAAATAACCCCTTTATGCAGCCCGCCTGGCCCGATCCTTCGCCGGAGCCGGCGGAAGTCGACAGGGATTTTGTGTTAAGGCCGGGTGAGAATGTAAAAGAAAAGATCCGTAAGAATTTATTCCTGAAAGTACAGGTAGACAAGACCTCCTGTTATGTTGGGGAACCCATCGTCGCCACGTATAAGTTATATTCCCGGCTCAGCTCTGAGTCCAGGGTGACCAAGCGTCCGTCCCTGAATGGATTCAGCGTATACGATATGGTAGATCCGAATGCAGATGCCGCATCTGTAGAAAAGCTGAATGGGAAGGCCTTTACCGTCCACATCATCCGCAAAACACAGCTGATACCCCTGCAGGCCGGCACCATCGACCTGGACCCGGTAGAAGTGGAGAATACCGTTCATTTTGTCAAGGGGAGCAAACAGGAATCCCGGCGCAGCGGCAATTCCCTAAAAGACCTTTTCGATCAGTTGTCCGATGACAATGCCATGGGACCGGAAGTAGATGAGAACATAACGCTGGATACCAAACCTGTATCCATTACCGTAAAGCCCTTGCCGGAGGAAGCAAAACCGGCCGATTACAACGGAGCCGTAGGCAGTTTCGTCCTACAGGCCTCGCTGGCTAATAAAACCATTGCCGCCGGAGACGAAGCGACCCTGGATCTTATCGTGAAAGGCAAAGGCAACCTGCCTGTTATCAATGCCCCCCGGGTACAATGGCCTTCCGGAACGGAGGCTTTCGATCCCACCGCCAAAGAAGATATTGATAAGACAACGGTTCCCATGAGCGGCTCCAAGACCTTCTCTTATGTCTTTACTCCCGGAACGCCCGGTCATTATACGATCCCTTCGGTGAGTTTCCCCTATTTCGATCCCTCCACGCATTCCTATAAGACGGTCGGCACCGAGCCGCTGGATTTCCAGGTAACGGAAGCTGTAAAGAGAGCGAAAACAAAGACCCCGGCTTTTATCCAATCTGCTGACACGGCGGGTACGGGTGAAATGAAAAAATTTGTACAGCAGCATCTTGAATGGATCTTTACCATTCTGATCCTTTCGGGACTGGCCGGATATCTCTGGCGGCAGAATACCCGCCTGCGGAAAGCGGAACAACAGCAGAAAGAAAAAGAAGGGACGGAAAAGAAGACGGAGGCAGACCTGCTCGCGGAACAACAGGCGGAGCGTTCTATCGGGGACTCCGGCCTGCAACCTTCCTCAACGGCGACCCTCATCGTTACGGATCCCCTGCAGGAAGCCAAACTGCTTTTTGAGAAGAACGATTACAAAGGATTTTACCGGGAAGTCAACCGGGCTATCTGGAAAGCCCTCACCCGAAAACTCGACCTTCCGGCCAGTGAATTGAATAAGAATAATATTGCCAGGAAATTGCAGGCCAAAGGCTGGGATACGGAGACTACGCTGTTCCTGGAGAATGTACTGAACGAATGCGAGATGAATTTATATACGCCGGCTTACGATACCTATAACATGCAACAGTTGCTGAGACAGGCGGAATCCATGCTGAACAAGCTGGCCTGACGGGAACCGCGGGAGCCGGCCTGACGGGAACCGGGAAAGGCTACTCCGTATATTTATACCCTACCCCTCTTACGGAGTGAAAATATTTGGGGTTGCGGCTATCCTCTTCGAAATATTTCCGGAAGCTCAATACAAAATTATCAATGGTGCGGGTGGTAGGATAGACATTATACCCCCATACGGCCTGCAATATCTTTTCCCGGGTCACCACTTCATTCCTGTTCTCGATAAGCAGCTTCAGCAGCATGGCTTCTTTCTTGCTCAGCTGGATACGCTCCCCCTTTTTGGTAGTGGCCTCCTGTGCTTTAAAATCAATGATATTCTTTCCGAAAGAATAAGTATCGCCCAGAGAGTCTTTCTCCAGCATCTTTTTATTCTTTTCGATCAGCTTCTGGATCCGCAGGAGTAGCTCTTCCAGGTTGAAAGGTTTGGTAAGATAGTCGTCGGCCCCCTTCTTTAACCCCAGTACCCGGTCGGCGCTGGCATTTTTGGCGCTGAGGATCAGGATAGGGACGCCATTATTCTGGACGCGAATGGTCTCTGTAACACTGATCCCATCGACACCGGGTAACATAACATCCAGGATGATCAGGTCAAAATATTCCGACTGGACGGCTTTTAAAGCCTGCGTTCCGTCAAAGGCCGATGTGATCTCATAACCCTCCAGCTCCAGGTTAAGCTTCAGGGCCTCGTGGAGGTTTTCTTCATCTTCTACCAGCAGGATGGAAATTTTTGCGCTCATGGATTGAATTTTGTCCGAAAGGCCTTGGATCCGGGGACCACCGGCGTCTTAAAATACTACGGTAAAAATACTTCCAATAGGTGAATTGTCGGATACTTTAATAGTCGCCTTATGGTCGCTGGCGATCCTTCTGCATAAATAAAGTCCTAATCCCGTACCCTGGGTGCTCCGGGTCTTCTCAGAGCCGGTACGGTAGAACTTAGAAAATATTTTTTTCTTTTCGTTATCAGGGATTCCCGGTCCCTCATCTTTTACCGATAAAATGATCCGGGCTCCTTCCTTTCTCAGGGCGATCCGGATACGGCCTTCCTTCGGAGAATATTTTAAGGCGTTCTCTGTAAGATTATTGACCAGCATCTGTAAAAGCAACGGATCCCCCGGGACCGTACAGTCTGCTTCGACACTGTCTTCCCATTTTCTTTCCGGGAAGCGATGCCTGAAATCATGGAAGGTTCGCAGGACTAAGGCGGAAAGATCTACTTCTTCCTTTACCTGGACATACCCCCCGCCTTCCAGTTGTGAAGCGACCAGGATATTATTGGCCAGGGTATCCAGCCGGCTGGTTTCCTGGAGGGCTGATTGGATGATCTTCTGTTGCTTTTGTTCGTCCAGCTTGTGTTTTTGTAAGGTCTCCAGGTTCAATTTGGTGACGGCAATGGGGGTTTTCAGCTCATGGGTGACAGCCATCATGAAATTTTGTTGTTGGAGCTGCAGCCGAATCTGCCTTCTCACCTCCCTGTATACAAAGAGGGCCCCGATGAGGACCAGGAGGAGAAAAGTGCTGCCCTCGCCTATATTCCTGGCCGTCTTAAGGCTTTGCTCGGCCTGGATCGCATTTAGCTTCGCTTCATAGCGGGGGTCATCCATCTTCAACTCCTGTAGCTTATAGGTAGTCATTTGCCGGTTCTGCGTTTGCAGGGCGATAAACCACCAGGCCAGCCCCGCGACAATATAGATCAGCAGCACCCAATATACGGTGATGGCGATGGCCAGTCTTCTCTTTTTAAAAGGGCTCATTTTGCTTTTTCCACGCGCACCCCGATATTCAGCACATGTTTAAGGGGGTCTTCGCGCATTATTTGTTCGAGCATAAAGGAATAGGTGCCGGGCCGGCTGAATTTTGTCTCCGGCTGGATAAGGATACGATGTTCATAAATATCGTCCATTCCGCTGCCCAGCCAACCTTTGTCATTGGTGGCAAGGGTAAGATCATAACGCTGTGTTTTGGAAGCCGTATCTCCGGGCTGCTGCACCGTGCCTTTCACCCACATATTATTATAGTTATAGGCGTCGGAATGCCTTAGCACGAGGTAAACATTATAAAGTGCGGTCGTATCCTGATCTTTTATGGTAAAATCGATCCGGGGTTTGAAGCTGCTTTCCCATTGCTGACCTGGGATAACTACATCTTTTTCAAAAACGTCCGAAGGGAAAGTACAGGCTGACAACTGCAGGCCGCAAGCGGTAAGCAGGATAAAAAGCTTTTTCAAAAGATTATTTTTTTGCA
The DNA here is from genome assembly GCA_036394375.1 of Puia sp. Taxonomy (GTDB): domain Bacteria; phylum Bacteroidota; class Bacteroidia; order Chitinophagales; family Chitinophagaceae; genus Puia. The sequence continues at coordinate 14,460 of DASWFF010000132.1, read as the reverse complement.
AAAAAAGTTCATAACGATGGTTTTAACAGAGAATTCTTCCAGGCTGGCAGATCCTTCTAAAGCACGTTTAGCACCTGCTCTTTCGCCTTTTCCAGCTCATCCTTCATCAATACCACGCATTTCTGAATGGTGGAGTCATAAGCCTTGGAACCCGTGGTATTGATCTCCCTGCCGATCTCCTGTAGGATAAAGGAGAGTTTTTTACCCTTGCCTTCTTCGGGCTCCTGTATGATCCCCTTGAAATAGTCGCAGTGGTTCTTCAGCCTTACCTGCTCTTCGCTGATGTCGATCTTTTCTATATAATAGATCAGTTCCTGCTCCAGCCGGTTGGCATCGTAATTATCCTTGCCTACATGTTCTTCCAGCAATTTTTTAAGGCCTTCTTTGATCTTTACCTGGCGTAAAGGCTCCAGTTTGATCACTTCGTCCTGTTGACGGAGGATATTGTCGATACGCAGAAGCAGGTCTTCTTCCAGGGATGCCCCTTCATTCAGACGATGGGCATTGAGGTCGTCGATGGCGGACTGGATCACTTTCTCGAACTGCTGCCATTCCTCATCCGTGAGCGTATCGCTGGTAGGAGTGATCACTTCGGGTAATTTTACCAGGGTGCTTAAAATGTTGGAAGGGTCGAGATTCAGTTCCGCCGAAAGTTCCGCCAGGGCCCGGTGATAGGCTTTTGCCAGATCCGTGTTGATGCTGACAGGTTTGGCATTACCTGTTTGTTTCAGACTGATCGTACAATCCAGGGAGCCGCGCCCTAATTTTTCCGAGAGGAGTTTGCGAATGGGAAACTCAAATGGCTTCAGAAAACCAGGTAGCTTTAATTGCAATTCAAATTGCTTGCCATTAAGGGATTTTATGTCTACCTGGAAAGTCTTGTCTCCTACTGTCTCTTCAGCCCGTCCAAAGCCTGTCATCGATTTGAGCATAATATCAATATTTTATAACGGAAAGGTAAGGAAAATAGTTTGTGGTTGTCATTCATAGCCGGTTACAAGCCAAGTAGCGGATAGATCTCATGCCTTGTCATCATCCGCATCTCGCCGGGTTGCAACCCATTCAGACTGATCTTTTCAATCCGGTGGCGAATTAATCTCAAAGTGGGAAAACCTGCTTTGGCTGTCATTTTCCGCACTTGCCGGTTTTTTCCTTCCTTCAGCACCATTTTCACCCAACTGGTAGGAATATGGGCGCGATAGCGGATCGGCGGATTTCTTTCCGGAACGGGGGGCGTCTCCCCTAATAATCCCACCTTACAGGGCCGGGTCTTATAGGACTTTCCCCCGACAGAGATGCTTACACCCGACTCTAACTGGTGCATAGCAGCCTGACCGATCTTACCTTCTACCTGTACCCAATACTCCCGCTCATGGGCAAACTGAGGATCCAGCAAACGATGATTGAGAGATTTATCATTGGTGAGGATCAACAGGCCCTCGCTGTCGAAATCCAGGCGGCCAACGGGATACAGGTCGACCGGCACCGAAAAGAAATCCTTTAATGTCGGTTTTCCCTCTTCGGAACTGAATTGCGAAAGAACATTGAAGGGTTTATATACGATGTAATATTGATGCACGATTGGTAGTGGTTGTTGGGAGAACTTCGTCGGACCTTCGGTCAACGGACCGGAGGTCCGTTGTTTGAGCTGATGGTCCGTTTTTAAAAGCAAAAAACCCGGCGATTAAACCGGGCTTTCAATATATGGATGGGTTAGTAAGTACCGGGAAATAAATTTCCCTACACAATATTAAAAATAATTTTCTCTAACTAGAAAAATTTTCCAATAAATTTTATTCACATTTTTTTTTGGCCTGTGGAAAAGCGAAACCATTACGCCGTCTTTCCGGACTACCTTTGCTCAAATTTTTTATTATGAAATTTCCTTCTCCCGTATCTATTCAGTGGGTAGCGGATTTCCTGGGAGCTGAACTCGTAGGCGATAAGAATGGCCATGCCAGCGGCATTAACGAGATTCATAAAGTTGAAAAAGGCGACCTGGTATTCGTCGATCATCCGAAGTATTACGACAAATGCATTCAATCGGCGGCCACTTTTATCATCATTAATAAAGTAGTGGAACCCCTTCCTCCGGGAAAAGCGCTCCTGGTCGTAGAACAACCATTTGAGGCCTATTTGAAGATCGTCCGCCATTTTCGACCCTTTGAGCCCGCCACGAAGATGATCAGCGACTCCGCCACTATCGGTAAAAACACGTATATCTACCCCAACGCCTTCATCGGGCATCACGTGATCATCGGTGATAACTGCGTCATCCACCCCAATACCACCATCCTCGATCATTGTATCATCGGTAATAATGTGATCATTCAGGCCGGCACCGTCATCGGGTCGGATGCTTTTTATTATAATACCAAAAAGGACCGGGGGACCTGGTATAAGAAAATGGAAAGCTGCGGACGGGTAGTGCTGGAAGATGATGTTGAAATAGGGGCTGGCTGTACCATCGACAGGGGCGTGAGTCATGATACCCGCATCGGCAAAGGCACTAAAATAGATAACCTGGTCCATATCGGACATGATACCGTCACCGGTAACAACTGTTTGTTTGCCGGCCAGGTGGGCATAGCGGGGGCTGTGGAGATCGGTAACGGGGTCATTCTCTGGGGCCAGGTAGGGATCAGCAAGACCCTCTCTATAGGAGACAATGCCGTGGTACTCGCACAAAGCGGGATACCTGGTGACCTGGAAGCCGGAAAAACATATTTTGGCAGCCCGGCAGAAGACGCCTCTCTCAAAAAAAGGGAACTTGTTTGGATCAAGCGCATACCGGAACTCTGGAAGAAGGTAATGGGCTGACCGGAGGTCAGCCCGCGCGAAGCGCAGACATGAGACCCGAATGCCGAACGGTCCATCCGTTCGGCATTCGCTGGAGCTGACCGCAGGTCAGCCGGCCGAAGGCCCAACCTGGAGCTGACCGCAGGTCAGCTTTATGAAGCCACCTATTCCGGCAAATAGTCATAAGGCAGTACTTCCGCTAATTTTTTCCATGACCAATATCCAATATTGGTTACATCCGACTGATCGTAGAAATACCCGTTCTCCTCGATCTCCAATCCATTGAGAATATCCAGGGCAGAGATCTGAACCCGCGTACCTGCAGGAAATTTATTTTCCTGCAGGTACTTTTTATCCGGCACCTGGTTGGTATAGCTCACCCGCAGCCTTCCCCCCAGGTTAATTTCCACATCCCCGCTATCCACCGCATAGAATTTGGGGTCATAGGGGTCTTGTATGGGGGCGAAGGCATTCTTTTTATTACTGTCGGCCATTTCCAGCACGAATCCTTCCCCTTTCAACGTACTGTCGTACCAGCTGCGGATGAAATGAAGACGGGAGCCGGAATAAGAGTAGAGCCGGTTTTGCTTCCAGGTCTCCTGCTGCTCCGGCGTTCCTGCCAATTCTTCGAACAGCGGATAGCCCGTATAACTGCTTACATTCGTATTGTATTCATATACAAAAGAGTCCAGCTGATATTTTATTTTATAGCCAAGGGCATTATTCGTAATGATCAGATCCTGCACGGCCTTCACTTTGAGCTTATTCCTTTTTTTATAGAAATAGAATTTTACCGCCTCCTTGTTTTCAAGGACGCATTTACCCGCATTCGGGGTGGTCCCGATAAAATTATCCAGGAAAAACTGCCCGTATTTATTCCATCCGTCGGCTACTTCGGCGCTGCCGGCTACGACGACTTCCCCCAGGCTTTTATCCTGCTCCTTTAATTCGACGGTCAGCGAATCATTCTCTTTATTACCTTTCCCGATACGGATTACTTTGGTTTCATACCCCGTATAGGATACGACCATATCATAACCCCCATTCGCCAGTTTAAGGGAGAAACTACCGTCGCTTTTAGACACCGTTCCAATGGTGGTATTCTGGCAGAATACGGATGCTCCGGCCAGCGCCTGGCTGGTCTTTTCATCTATAACTTTACCGGAAACAAAGAAGTTTTTTTCCTGGGAGACAACGGTGAGCGAAAAGAAGAGAGCGATGACGCTCATAAAAAAGGGTCTTGGAAAGCCGCGGTTCATGGATATCATTTTGGATTAGTAAGATAGCGGATGTAGGCGGAATTTAGAAGCATAATCGGTATTTTAACACTTATACGGGCCCCGAGGCGTCTTACGGGGCTCCGTGATGTCTTTTGCGGGGTGTCTTTTCGATTTATACGGAAGAGGCCTGTCTGAGATAAGCTTTGCAGGCCTCCCGTATGGTCTGTTCCAGGGGGGTGAAAGCAAATCCCGGTAGCTGCCGAAGGATCTTACCATTATCAAAAAAGGTCTTGCTCTGTGCTATCCGGGCGCTTTCCCGGGTCAACAGCGAAGGATGGCCGGAAAAAAATGATTTTACCTTTTCCAGGCGCCAGGCGATCGCGCCTAAAAGAGGAGTGGCTTCCCGGGAGGGCTTCTTTTTCCCGAATTCCGCCGCCATGTTGTTGAATAACTGCCGGAATGACCAGTTGTCCCCGTTCAGGATATAACGCTCCCCGCTAATATCGCTTTCCATCAGCGCTACTACCGCCCTGGCCGTATCGGCCACATCGACAAATCCATTTATACCATTGGAATACCAGGGAAATTCCCGGAATGAGTTTTTAAAAAGGGCGCTGCTGGAAGTATCCCAGTCCCCATAGCCCAGTATGGTGCTTGGGTTTACGATGACAGCCGGCAATCCTTCCCCGATGCCCCGCCATACTTCCATTTCTCCATGGAATTTACTGATCGCATAATTCGTATTCAGTTTGCTGTCTTCCCATTTCTTATCTTCTGTCACCCGCTCGCCTTTGGCCGTTCTTCCCAATGCCGCAACGGAGCTGACGTGGATGAAACGTTTCAGGTTTTGCGCCAGGGCCATATTCACCATATTGGCCGTGCCCTCGATATTGGTGTTGAATAGCTGCCGGCGGTCTTTTTGGGAAAAAGAGACTTTCGCCGCCGCATGTATGACGGCATCTACCCCTTCCAGCGCTTCTTCCAGGCTGACGATATCCAGGATATCTCCCTGCAACCACTCCACTTTCTCAAAAATAGCCGGAGGAATATAAAAAGGCAGTTTATCACTGCGACGGATAGCCCGTACCGTATGCCCTCTTTCCACCAGTTCTTTAATAAGGTAAGCTCCGAGAAAGCCGGTGCCGCCTGTGACTAACACGACGTTCCCCCCGCCCCTTAATGGGGGATGAGAAGGGGGAGTCTGGTAACTTGCTGCCTTATTATCGTATTCGTTCATTCTCCATTTATGTAAGCCGCAAATTTCCTTTTATCAAAGGACATTTAAAAATCTTAATACTCCCTGTTAGGAGGTGGGGCGGCCTCTCCTTTAGGGGGTGGGGGGGTAATCGTAATATCCTTTCCCTGTCTTCCTTCCCAACTGCCCCTCCTGAACTTTTTGCTCCTGGATCGGAGAGGGCTTCAGCCGCTCAGGCCTTCCCATGGCCTCATATACCGAACAACTTACGGCATAGTTCACATCATTTCCAATAAGGTCCATCAGCCGGAAAGGACCCATTTTGAAGCCGGAGGCCTCCAGCAGGGTGTCGATCGTTTCAAAATCACTCATACCCTCTTCTACCAGCTTCAACGCTTCCAGGTAATAAGGACGCGCGACATGATTTACAATAAAGCCCGGGACATCTTTGCATAGTACCGGGGTCTTCCCCATCTGCCGCACCGTTTCGACGACGATCCGGGTAGTTAGCTCATTCGTATATTTCGTATGGACCACCTCTACTAATTTCATCAGGGGGGCGGGGTTAAAAAAATGCATACCGGCCACCCGTTCAGGATGAGGTATTTTTTCGGCCAGGTCTGTAATGGATAAGGACGAAGTATTGGAAGCCAGAATAGTATTGGCAGGATTGATCGCCGCGAGCCGATGGAACAGGTCCAGTTTGGCTTCCGGCTTTTCAATGATGGCTTCGATAATGAGATCCGCCAGGCAATCCGGGAGATTGTTTACAAAGGAAAGACGGCCCATGATGGCTTGCTGGTCTTCGGGACGGATCTTATTCTTTTCTACCAGCGATCGCAGGTTTTTTTCGATGGCTGCCCGGCCTTTCTGCACCATGGCCGCATCCACATCGTATAACAGGGTACGATAGCCTCCCATGGCGGCAACCTGGGCAATTCCGCTGCCCATAGTGCCCGCTCCGCAAATGCAGATTGTTTGGATCATGATTTTCGGGAAGTTCGGTTCGTTGCTCATTTTTTACACGGCGCCGGTGAACTGTTTCAGGAATCGTACATCGTTCTGTGAATACAAACGCAGATCGTTGATACGGTATTTGAGCTGGCAAATACGTTCGACGCCCATGCCGAAAGCAAACCCCGTATATTTATTAGGATCGATGCCAAAGTTTTCCAGCATTTTAGGATGCACCATGCCACTGCCCAGGATCTCTACCCAACCGGTATGTTTGCATACGCTGCAGCCGCTTCCCCCGCAAATACGGCAATTGATATCCATTTCGGCGCTGGGTTCGGTAAAAGGGAAATACGAAGGACGGAAACGGACCTTTACATCCTTTCCGAACATCTCCTGGACAAAGAAATAGAGCGTCTGCTTCAGATCGGCAAAAGATACATTCTCATCTACGTACAGGCCTTCCGTCTGGTGGAAGAAACAATGCGCTCTTGCACTGATGGTCTCATTCCGGTATACGCGTCCCGGGCAGATGATACGGATAGGGGGCTTTTGCTGCTCCATCACCCGCGCCTGTACACTGCTGGTATGCGTACGCAGGAGCCAGTCAGGTTTCTGATGAATATAAAAAGTGTCCTGCATATCCCGGGCAGGATGATCTTCAGGAAGATTCAGTGCGGTAAAATTATGCCAGTCGTCTTCGATCTCAGGACCTTCTGCAACGGAGAAGCCCAGCCTCCCGAAAATATGAACGATCTGGTCGCGCACCAGGGTGATAGGATGATGAGTACCCAGGGGCAGGGGGTCGCCGGGCAAGCTCAGGTCAATATCGATGGCCGAAGCCGCCGGACCGGCGGCAAGGTTGTTCTTCCAGCCTTCGTACCTGGATTCCGCCAGCTGTTTGAATTCATTCAGGATCTGGCCGAATTCTTTTTTTTGGTCACCCGGCACATTTTTCATCTCGGTGAACAGGTTCTTCACAATCCCTTTGGTCCCGAGAAATTTTATACGGTATGCTTCCAGTGCCTCCGCGCCATCTGGTGTAATGGACCCGATCTCCTGCCGGTAAGCCTCAATCTGTTGTAACAATTGCTCCATGCCGCAAAGATACCTTCTGTCCCTGATTAGTCCCTCTTCATTCCCCGATTTTTCCTGTAGTTTTGCCCCAAATTGCAAATACATGCCGCCAAACCTCCATATAAGTGATTTTCTGGATCCTGTCAACCTATCGGAATTATCACAGGATCAAGGATATAAGGATGGACAGATCGGTAAACAGATCGATGCCTATGACGAGTTCTTCCCGGACGTATATGACGCGGATCTGGTGATCGTAGGCTGTGAAGAAGAAAGAGGAGCCGGCAGAAGCCGTAAGGAACACGGAGCACCCAACGTCATTCGAGAGCAATTTTACCAGCTCTTTTGCTGGCACCCGGATATCAAGCTGGCCGATGCCGGAAATATCCGGACCGGAGCTACCCTGGCGGATACCCACGCAGCGCTGAAAACAGTCCTCCGGGAATTGACGGGCATCGGCAAGACGGTAGTCATTCTGGGAGGCTCCCATGACCTCACCCTGTCCCAGTATTATACCTATGCGGACAAAAAACATATTATTGAAGCTACCTGCGTAGATGCATTGATAGACCTGGATATCCATTCCCTTCACCGCAGTGATAACTTCCTCATGGAAATGCTGACGGGCGAGCCGAATTATATCCATCATTATAATCATATCGGCTTCCAAAGCTATTATGTGCATCCCCACATGCTCGAGACCATGGATAAATTGCGGTTTGATTGCTTTCGCCTGGGTAGCGTGAAAGAAAATATCGAAGAAATGGAACCGGTTATCCGCAACTCCCATTTATTCAGCTTCGATATTTCCGCTATCGCCAATGCCTATGCTCCGGCCAACCAGCTCTCCCCGAACGGTTTCAGCGGGGAAGAATCCTGCATACTGATGCGTTATGCCGGATTAAGCCATAACGTCAATACGGTAGGGATCTACGGCTATATTCCGTCGAAAGATAAAGACCAGCTCACCGCCCGCCAGATCAGCCATATGTTGTGGTACCTGATAGACGGCAAAAGCCGGGGCCGACGGGAAGCCGCCCTGACGGAAAGAGATTTCTTCGTAGAATATCATACCGCTTTTGCAGAGGTCGAAACTACTTTCCTGCAGAGCAAAAAGACGCAACGCTGGTGGATGCAATTGCCGGATCATAAATATATCGCCTGCTCTTACCAGGATTACCTGCTGGCCAGCAGTAACCAGATCCCGGAAAGATGGTTGCGGGCCCAGGAAAGAGGATAAAACCTAACTTTACGATCAAAGAATTTATTCAAACTATCATGAAGCAGTTTTTCGGCTTATTCCTGCTCCTTACCGGCATGACCTGGCAGGCTTGCTCACCTTCGCGTTCTATCGGGCAATTTGCCCAAAAAGAGCTTTTGCAACAGCCCGGCCTTCAATCCGCCCAGGTAGGCATAAGCCTCTATGATCCTGCGAAAGCGACGTATCTGTATAATTGGCAGGAAAGTAAATATTTTGTGCCCGCCAGTAATACCAAGCTGTTTACTTTATATGCCGGTATGAAATACCTGGGAGACTCCCTGGTGGGTATCCGTTATCGGCAAACAGATACCGCGCTCTTTATCGTACCGTCCGGAGATCCGACCTTGCTGCACCCTGACTTCCCGGAACAGCCGGTCATCGATCTTCTCCAAAAGACAAAAAAAAATACTTACCTCACGGATGCCAATTGGCGTGAGCGGGCCCTGGGCCGGGGCTGGTCCTGGGATGACTATAACGACGATTACATGCCCGAACGAAGCCCCCTGCCCGTATATGGCAATGTGATCCGCTGGGTGCAGGACTCGGCTTCCGCCTCTTTTTATTCGATCCCGGAAGTAAACTGGGAGGTCCGGTTTACGACAGACACCCTGAAATCGGCCTTCTTCGTACATAGGGACCTTAATAATAACGCCTTCGAAATAACAGAAGGCCAGGGAAGGAACGAAGAGAGGAAAGTACCTTTTATCACCAATGGGACCGCCTCCGCCGCTATCCTGCTGAAAGACACGGTGGGCCGGGTGATCTTTACCTCTTCCGGAATTCCTTCCCGGTCATCCGGGATCAGCGACCCAGGCAATGTGGGGATCAGCGACCCCCGCAATGCGAGCCTTAGCGTTCTTCATTCCCGGCCGACAGACTCTTTATTCCGGCCGATGATGGTTCATAGCGACAATTTTTTCGCCGAGCAGACCTTGCTGATGGTCAGCAACGAACGCCTGGGATCGATGAATGATGCCCGGATCATCGATACCTTATTAAACAATGACCTCAAAGGACTCCCGCAAAAACCCATCTGGGTAGATGGCAGCGGCCTGAGCCGCAATGACCTGTTCACGCCACAGGATTTTGTATGGCTCCTGGATAAAATGGAAAAGGAGTTTGGCCTCGCCAGGATGGAAGGCCTCCTGCCTACCGGCGGTACAGGCACTCTGGCCAACTATTACAAAAAGGATAGCAGTTATATCTTTGCCAAGACCGGTAGCCTTACAGGCGTGGTTGCCCTCAGTGGATACCTGATCACAAAAAAGGGCCATTTATTGATATTTTCGGTACTCATTAACAATCATACGGCAGGCGGTACGGCCATCCGTCAGCATATAGAGAAGCTGATAGAGAGGATCCGGGAGAGGTATTAAGCCCCCAATAGAAATTGAACTAAACGATATGGGTTAAAACACCCTGTAAACACCACGTATTTATACGGTATTTTTAATTATTGATCGGATAGTTTTGGTGTTTTCATCTAAGAGCATATATTCACAATATCATTTTGGTCATCTCCTATCCCCATGTAATTCTATTGTTTCTCACCACTGTCTTCATTGCATTTATCATCTCCTAACCTGACAATCGATGAAATCTGCCTTCCCCGGCTTAACATTAGGATTATGCCTGATCGTTTCTGTCTGTCCCGCCCAGGACCGTCCCTCTGACCTGACAGGTGCACTTCATCTTCCCCCTCAATATTTTGAGCGTGTCGGTAAAGAGGCCGCCAACCTCGATAGCAAAATGCAGGCGGAATCAGAAAAATATCTTGCGCGGCTGAGCAAAACCGAGCAGCAGTTAAGCCGTCGGCTCTACCGGGTAGATTCCGTCAAAGCCAAAGCTTTGTTCGGGGACGCGCAAAAACAATATGCCGCTCTGGAGCAGTCCTTGAAATGCAAACTGGTTTCCGGCAATACGATCCTCTCTAATAACTATCTGTCTGGGCTGGACTCCCTGAAGACAGGCCTGGACTTTCTTGGCCGGCAACCGGCCCTTCTTTCGTCGGTAACGGACAATGCAGCGTTAAAGGCTGCTACGTCCAATTTGCAGCAATTACAAGCCAGGTTCGGCCAACTCAGCGATATACAGGAATATGGCCGGCAAAGAATGGCGCTGTTGAAGGAACAGTTGAGCCGGTACGGCATGGGCAAACAATTGCTGGACATGAACAAGGAAACTTATTATTACCAACAGCAACTCGAGCAGTATAAAGCGGCCTGGAAGGACCCCGGGAAAATGCAGCAGGTCTTGCTGGGTGTAATCAGGCAGCTGCCTGCCTTTCAGCGCTTTTTTCAAAAGAACAGCTACCTGGCGCAGCTATTTCCCATGCCGGACAATTTAGGTACGCCGCAGGCCCTGGCAGGGCTTCAAGCCAGGGCGGATATCCAGCAGGTCTTGCAAAAGGTGGCGGCCGGCGCAGGGCCCGGGACGGACCCGGGGCAGTATGTCCAACAGCAGGTGCAGGCGGCGCAGGACGGATTGAATAAGCTGAAGTCCAGGGTCAGCGAGCTGGGAGGCAATAGCGGAAGCGGGGATATGGTGATGCCGGATTTTAGGCCCGATCATCAAAAAAATAAGTCTTTTCTCCAAAGGCTGGAATATGGGTTTAATTTTCAAACCAGCGGCGCCACCGCATTATTGCCGGCTATCAGCGATATCGGGTTGAGCATTGGCTATAGGTTGGCCGATAATGCGACCATCGGCACGGGTCTCAGCTACAAACTAGGATTAGGCAGACGGATCGATCATGTATCTTTTTCCAACCAGGGCATCGGTATTCGCGGTTACCTGGACATAAAGGCAAAAGGCAGCTTTTGGGTGACCGGTGGATTTGAATACAACTACTGGCAGCAATTTTCCCAACTCAGCGATATCGGCAGCCCTTCTGTCTGGCAAAAGAGTGCATTGTTGGGAATCTCCAAAAAATATCAGATCGGTAAGGCCAAACAGGGCAGTATCCAATTGTTGTACGACTTCCTGGCTAACAAAGCGGCTGGTATGCAAGCATTTAAATTCAGGGTAGGTTGGACCTTTTAATAAATTCTTATAAAAAATATAGGGAACAAATGCGGAAAAGTAAATTAGTATGGAATGTAGTCTGTCTGTTATTGTGGACGGCAGCAGCATTTGGGCAGACAGATCAGCGTATCGATCAACTGCAAAATGTAATCCCCCCCTCTCCCAATGCCTCGAGCCTGGGTAAGTATGCGGATTGGCCAGTGAACCTGTATACGGGATTGCCGGGGATCGACATTCCCATTTATGAGTTGAAAGGCAGAAAGGTATCTGTGCCTATCTCTCTAAGCTACCATGCGTCCGGTATCAAGGTAGGTGAGAATGCCTCCGGCGTTGGCCTGGGCTGGAGTCTGCAAGCTGGTGGGGTCATAACCAGGTCTGTAAGAGGACTGGCAGACGAAGACCCTGGTGGGCTAGGATACCTGAACCTGCGCAGCTATTACAATAACCCAGGGGATCTGTCTTCGGGTACCATGGCCACCGGTACCTCCGCCTATTCCGACTCCGCTTTACAGTTCAGCGTTGCTAACGGGAATGCAGATAGTGAGCCTGATTTGTACATGATCTCCGCTCTGGGTAGGTCTTATAAATTTTTCTTTTCCAGCAACGGCATAATTGTAACCCAACCCTACAGCAATCTTAAAATCATTTTTAATGTGTCAGCAGAATCCTGGTTAGTTACAACAGAAGACGGAACTAAACTATTATTTGGCGGGGGAAGTGGATATGAAGAAACGACACATAGCCAGTTGCTTAATGTATTAACCGATACGTATATTTCTTCCTGGTATCTGCAGTCCATTACTTCGCCAACCGGGGAAGTGATCAATTTCACCTATTATGCTTCCGCACCCATCGAACTGGATGGTAGTTACTATCAGGCGGACTTCCTGTTGGATCATGTTGATTTGGGATACATTAGCAGCGGATTGGCCTCCACTTCAAAATCAGCCCAGAATAGACTCAACGACATGAACGTGACCCAGTTGACGCTGGCTTCGATCGAATCGGACCTGGGGCGGATAGTTTTCGATACGACGGGCAGAATCGACCTGCCAGGATCTTTGGCCGTCACCGGTATAAAGGTTTTTTCCAAGCTAAAAAATACCTATATAAAATCCTACAAATTATATTATGGCTACTCTGCCGCGGTAAGCGGGAATGCGTATTCAGGCGGCTACACTTCCATTCCTTACAGACTTAAACTTGACAGCCTGGAAGAAATCCCTATAGACAATACACCACATAAATACTGGCAGTTTTCCTATAATCCACGGAATCTGCCGTCCAGGAAGTCGTATGCCCAGGATTACTGGGGTTATTTTAACGGAGCTACGTCCAATACCAACTTTTTACCCTATGTGGAAGCTTTTAGCCCCGACAAATACGTTTATGCCAACCGATCTGCCGATTCGACTTCCATGCAGGCGGAAATGCTGAGCCGCATCACCTATCCCACTGGTGGATATAGTCAGTTCAACTTTGAACCAAATGGATATCCCGCCAACGAGGAACAATTTACGACCGTGTCCCTCAGTCCTCACCTGTACATGACCTATGGTCAATCCAATTTCAGTAACACTCATACTGACACTTTTACCCTGACGAAGAATCAATATATCACCTATACTTTCCGAGGTAGTTTCAGCACAATCTACTTAAATGATTTTGGCACCACTACTAACCTGGCCTCGGCCGTACTCAAAAATTCTTCCGGAACGTCAGTGAGCTCAGCCAATCTGGTAAAGACGGACAATAATGTTACCAAAAGTGTCACTATCCTGCTCACACCTGGTACTTATACTTTTACGATCAGCAGTATTTCACAGCAAAGCGATTTTGGCTCCACTTCTCAAACAGTGGACCTCAGCTCCAGTTATTCTTATGCAGGCTCTGTCGGATATAAAGTCGTTAATCACCCGGTGGGGGGAGTAAGAATAAAAAGTATTTTCTACTACGACAATGTCGATACAACGAAGAGTATCAAAAAGTATTATCAATACGAAAATCCCGACGTTATTGCCCCTGTAGACCCTGTTAACGACTTTGTAACCGCGATTACGGATGCTACCTATGATTGCGGCGGTACTATGACCAGTTGTGGCATACCGGGCTGTTGGGCATATTCGGTGATCTATCAATGCCGGAGCTCTTCCACTAAATTTGCGCTGGGCAGCATACAGGGAGGGACGATCGGTTACGGCAAGGTGACGGAAAAATTCGGGGCCAACGCGGAAAATGGCAAGAATGTGTATTACTATACGGACTATGGAGACGGCAACGTAGCTTCGGCCAAGGGCTTTCCTTATCCGGCCATTGTCTCGCTGGATTATCAAAGGGGGCTACTGCAGGAGCAGGATACCTATACTGCAGCCAATGCGCTCGTTTCAAAAATACAAAATAGTTACCAGTACATCAGCCGCAGTGGAGGCATTAAAACATATAAAGTCGCTTACAAATCCAATAACCTGAGCGGTTGTTATTCACATTCGGCCGATGGTTATCTATCCAGTTTGCTTTATAGGATTTTTTACACGGATTATTCAAATCAAGTCCAGCATACCCAATCTGTGCAAACGTCATATAATACGGCCACCGGCGACTCTTTGACAATGGCGACCAACTATTATTATGACGACACCCTGAACATGCAGCCGGTCCGGACCGTGGCACTGAATAGCAAGGGGGATACCGTGTTGACCTATATGAGAACCGCGCTCGAAAAGACGGCTATCAATAGCAGCATTTCCCTGACCGGTACAGCTTTGGCCGCCATTGATTCCATGGTGAGCAGGAATATGGTTGGCGCCCCCCTGCAGTCGGAGCGTTACACGAAGGGCATCCTGACCAGCAAATCCCTTAGCAACTATAAATTGCAGGGAAGCGGCCTGGTCTTGCCGGATAATGTAGTCGTGCAGAATGCATCCAATGCG
>DASWFF010000131.1:0-20276 GCA_036394375.1 Puia sp. | reverse complement strand
GACGGAGAAGCTGGGTGAGAAGAATGATAGCCTTGGTTTTATCAAGGAGTTGCTCGTTGACCACGAGAACATCATCATCTTTCTGCGGGAGAACATCAACCGTTTTGCCAATGAATACGGCGATGCAGGAACCAGTGATTTTATCACCGGCCTGATGGAGAAACACGAGGCTACTGCCTGGATGTTACGGGCGCATTTGGCTTAAACGAGCCGGTTTTTTCCAAATGTAACCGTCTCGTTTAAGCGTCTAATGATGGGGGCTCCGCCCGTAACCTTCGGCGAAGCATCGTCCCTTGCTTCTTCTCGGTTATGGCCAAGACGCCCGTGGCGTCTTTTGAATTAATTATCCTTTTTACCGCCTCCAAAGAGCCGTTTGAAAAATCCTTCTTTTTTCTTCGGCTCTTCTTTTTTGGTATCCGTCACCGTGATTTTAATGGATCCCTGTTTGTCGCTTTTCTGTATGGTGGCTTCCTTCAGTATTTTTTGCTCCTCAGGAGAAAGTTTGGAATCGAGGGGTACGGTAGGAGCGGTCGTATCCAGGTACTGATTGGCTTTGCCGTTGCCCTGGTTGGCCCCTTCGGCTCCCGGAGGCGCTGTCTTGTCGATGATGTTCATGTAATCGTACATCATCTCCTTACGCATGTCTTCCGGTTGGATGAATTTGGCCTGTCTGTCAATGCCGAGGGTTTTGTCGGCCAATGTTTTGGCAAAGAAATATTCCCAGATCGGCCGGGCTGCCTGCGCTCCGTATCCCAATCCGCTTTCGAGGTGGATGAAGCGATCATCACAACCAATCCATACGCCAGCCATCAATTGGGGAGTGTAGCCCATGAACCAGGCATCGGAATTATCGTTGGTCGTTCCGGTCTTGCCACCCATCTCAGAGACGCCCAGCCGGTTCCTCAGGCCAGCGGCCGTGCCGAAGTCCACCGGGCCTTGCATCATGCGGGTCATAGTATAGGCAGTGGCCTGGCTGATGACCTCTTTGCGTACCGGTTTCATATCGAAGCGGTCCAGCACATTCCCGTTCTTATCCTCTATGCGGGATATATAATAGGGTTTGGTGCTGAAGCCTCCGGAAGGGAACATGGAATATCCCCATAGCATTTCATAGAGGGAGAGGTCACAGGCTCCCAGGGCCATGGAGGGGTAGGGATCTATCTTCGTGGGGATGCCGATCTGTTTAATATACTCGGCAAACCGTTTGGGGCCTACCTGTTTCATGATATAGGCGGCCACCCCGTTGATGGACCAGGCCAGACCGGTCGCCATGGTCATAGAGCCGCCTTCATGTTTGTCGGGGCGGGCGGGTACATAGCCAAAGCCGGGAAAGTATTGCTGTCCCGTCTCGCATTGCGTCTCGGGTGTGAAATTAAAATCTTCGATGCCCAGGCTGTAGAGGAAGGGTTTAATGGAGCTGCCTACCTGGCGTTTGGTATTGATATTGACATGGTCGAACTTATAGGTCTTAAAGTCGATGCCGCCCACCCATGCTTTGACGGCCCCCGTGACAGGGTCCATTACCATGAAGGCTGTCTGTAACATCTGCTGGTGGTATTTAATGGAATCCATCGGCGTCATCACCGTGTCTTTTTCTCTTTTGGTATTCCAGGCGAATACTTTCATAGATACCGGCTGATAAAAGGTCTTGCGGATATCGGCATCGCTCAGTCCATCGTCTTCCAGGTTTTTCCAACGGTCGCTGTTATGCATGGCGGCTTCCAGGATGTTCTGGTGATCTTTCCAGATGATGCCTTTGCGCAGGCTGGATTGGGCGCTGAGGGATTTTTGCAGGATGGGCATTTGCTTGGCCACGGCTTCATCGGCATATAATTGCATCCGGGGATTGATCGTCGTATAGATCCTCAGGCCATCTTCATAAAGATTATAGGGTTCGCCGGTAGCGGGGTTCTTGTGTGCTTTACACCATTTTCTCAGCTCGTCCCGGATGACATCCCGGAAATAAGGCGCCAGGCCATTGTTCTCATCGACTTTTTTGTAATTGCTCATGTCGATGGGGATGACTTTCAGCTTGGCCGCATCGGGAGCGGTGAGATAGTTATTCTTCACCATTTGATTGATCACGGTGTTGCGTCTTTCTATGGCGGCTTTGGGATTTTTTCGGGGGTTATATAAGGTATTCCCTTTCAGCATACCGATCAGGACGGCAGCTTCGTCGACATTCAGGCGGTCGGGTTCTTTCTGGAAAAAAGTCCGGGAGGCATTGCGGATCCCATATACATTATCCCCGAAAGGAACTTCATTCAGATACAGGGCCAGGATCTCCTGTTTGGTAAAATTGCGTTCCAGTTTGATGGCGATGATCCACTCTTTCAGTTTCTCGGTGAATCGCCGGATAAAATTTTTGGACCCCTGTTCCAGCAGGTTCTTGGCCAACTGCTGGGTGATGGTGCTACCGCCTCCATCCCTGCCCAGTTTGATCACCGCGCGCATGACGGAAAAGCCGTCTATGCCGGAATGCTCGTAGAAGCGTTCGTCTTCCGTGGCTACCAGCGCATTCACTACATTGGGGGATATATCTTTGAACTCTACGTTGCTGCGGTTGCCCTTGTCCTTATAATATTTTCCCATGGCTGTACCGTCCTCCGCAAAGACCTCTGTGGCGAGTGTAATAGAGGGGTTCTCCAATTCTTTTAAAGAAGGTAAGGAGCCAAAAACACCCAGATTGACCAGGACCAGAAAGAGGATAAAGGCGCCAAGCCCGTATAAAAAGATCCTCCAGAAAATGCGCACCAGTTTAGACGACATATTAAGGTCAAATTATAATTAGGTTCTTAAAAAAAAATTAATCAGTGTCGGTCATTAGGGTTAATGAGGGCATTGAACCGCCTGTATGCCGGCATATCCTTATTATTTAATAATAAATCAAGGTTCGGACCAGAAATGATCAGGAAGGAATATTTGTTGGCGGGCAGCCAGGGAACGATCTCCCTTGGAGCCATTGCCTGTGCTTTGTGCATATATTCCAGTGCGGCCGCCGCATTTTCAAAAGAGCTGATCACTACGAGTTTCAGGGTATCGCTTACAGCCGAATTATCGATGGTAAGGGGCTGCCCGTAGAAGTTCTCCTGGTTGTATCGGTTAAAGGCGTTGCGGGTTTCAGTGACATAGACCGGGTCTACTTTTTCCAGGACGATCATTACCGAATGCGGTTTTTCCGGGGTATAGGCAAAAACGGAGTTCGAACTGCGGACCCTGGCCTGCAACTGGGCGGTATCTGCCTGTAATTTTTTTACAGCCGCCTGTATGGAATCGGACTGGTGCCGCAATTTGGCCATTTGCAGGGAGTCTGCCGCTGCTTTCTGCATGGCTGCCTGTATAGAATCGACCTGCTGTTGCAGCCTGGCCAGTTGATCCGCATCCATCTTTATAGTGTTCAGATTCGCTGTATTGGCTTGTAGTTTGTCCATTCCGGAGAGGGCCGGGGAGGGCTTTTGTCCCTGGACAGCCGGGGAGGCCGGAAGATGGATCCTGGCTTTGGCCAATTGGGTAGTATCTTCTTTTACCAGCATATTGGAGTCATTGCGGGTGAGCCTTGTCCCGTTTTCGGCTGTGGTAGCCGCAGATTTGGTGGCGTCGATCACGATGGAATCGTCCGGGACTCTTTGTACCTGCAGGTTGGTCAGGTACTCTTCTATCTGTTTGCGTCGCTTCAGTACATCGATCAGGGCTGCGGCTTTAGCGGCCATCGGGGTTTTGGGATATTTCGCCGGTATATTGGTCAGGGTGGCGATGGCTCGCTGGTCTTCCCGGTTGCGGATATAATAAACGGATTCGATATACAGCAGTTGGGGGGTCCAGTATTTGTCTCCATAGAGGCTATCGGCCACCTTTTTTTGCGCCAGGGCCTCCTCGAATCTTCCTTCTATAAAGGAGTTGTAGATCTTTTCATATTGATGGGTGGCATTGACTTTAAGGCTGTTCGCTGCATTGTCGACAGTGTCGGGATTGATGGCCTTGCCGGCCAGCCGGCCTGTGGGATATTTTTGTTTCAGGAGCGCCAATATCCGTTGGGCACCCGCTTCGTCGCCTATCTTTTTATAACAGTAGTAGAGGTTGAACAGGATGTCTTCTTCCCGTGGGAAATCCGGAGCCTTTTCCAGCAGGCCCTCATAGGTAGCGATAGCGGATTGATAGTCCGATATTCCTTCCTGGTAAGCCTTACCCAGGGCAAAAAGAGCATTATCGACCGAGTCGGTCAGTTTCTTCATTTTCTCCGGGGTCAGGGGAAGATTATCCATCAGGGATTTAAAATCGATCTTGGGAGGGCCGGTCAGGCCGCCGTTTTTACCAGCATTGATATCGGGCATAGCGGCTTTTTCCGCTGCTTTGGCCAATTGTTGCTGTTTGGCGAGGGAGGATAGTTGCCAGTTGTCGACATTGGGCCGGTTGCCCCATTTTGTTTTGAAGTCATTATAACCTTTGGCTTTCAGGGAGGCGTTATTGAAATACCAGTCCGCATTGCCTGATCCGGTGTTAAAGAGATCGGGCGCAGGGGCGTTGGGGTTATTAAAAGACGTACCGGACGATTCGGACTGATCATCGTCCTTTAGTCCTTGTTGCCTGCGCAGGGCCCTTGCCAGTTTTTTTACATAGGCATCCCGTTGGTCGGGGGGGAGCGCTGCGATGCGTTGCAGGCTATCCTGGCGTTCAAGGATCTGCAGTTGGGTGACGATAATGGAGAGGGCGGCTTTGCGATCGGGTAGCCAGCTGATATCGCTGATGGAGCCTAACTCAATAATGTTCAGGCTGTCGTAATAGCTTTTGGCTGCTTTATATTTTTTGTCTTCGAAGGATAGGTTGGCCAGTTGCAAAAAAGCTTTGTTCCGTTGAGTGCCGTTGCCCCCGGAAGACCGGATACAGAGGAGCAAAAAGGCTTCTGCGCCGGGTTTGTTCTTCCTTTCCAGTTCCATTTGTGCGGCCGTGTAATAGATGATGTCGCGATAGTATTCGTAACGGTCTTTTTTAGCCATGCTGACCAGCGCCTGGATATTCCTGGCGATAAAATCGTCCCCGCCTTCTTTGTTCTGGCGGATGGAATTGAGGCGGGCATAGATTTCCAGGACGGGGTCATAGGTGTGCCGTATGGTCCTTTCGTAGAAAGTCTTTGCTTCATAAGAGCGGTTGACCCTTTCATATAACTGGGCGATCAGGTATTCCCAGCGGGCCTGTTCTTCATTATTCTCTGCTGCCGGCAATGCCCGTTCCAGGTAAAAGGCGGCGCTGTCATACATATCTTGTTTATAGAACCAGAGGGCCCTGACTTCCTGCAGGGAGGGCTGCAGGCGGGCCGGGAATTGCGGATCGCGCCGGAGCACTTCGATCAGGCCGGATGCTTCCGGGAACTGATCTTTCGCCAGGTAGGTGCGTAGCTTCCAGATCAACGCTTCATTCCGGCTGGGGGGCATGGAAAAAGCTTTTTGGAGGATGTTCCTTTTCTCCTTGGTGGAAACGATATTGTTACTGCCGCCATCGTCTGCATTGGCATTGCTGCCGATGGGGATATCGTAGCCGTCCTCTTCTTTGGGGGCGAAGGCGTAGTTAATGAATTGAAAGGTGATATAAGCTGAGTCGAAGTCCTTTTTGAGATAATAGGTCTTTCCGATCAGCATGTAGAGGTTGTCGATCCAGTCATTGCGGGTATCATGGATCAGGATGCCCATCGTGCATTTATAGATGACAGAGTCCAGCTCTTTTTTCTGGGAGGCGGTGGCATCGAGACTATAATTATAGAAGGGGAGGAGGCGGGTGTAATCGTCCCTGTTTTGCGCTTTGGCCCGGGCGATCACCGTATTCAATTTTACGTTGGCGTTAAAAAAGAAATTATAATGGGTGATGGTATTTTGTACGAAACGGCGGGGCTTTTTGATCCTTTTTCCGGTATTGGATTTTTCGGAAGCCAGGACCCTGTTTTCGAATTTTGGGGGCTTATTCAGGTCATAGGCTACGCCTATCTGCCCAAGAACACTCAGGGAGAGAAAGGTGAAGACAGCAAATAGCAGAATTTTACTATGAGTCACAATGTCCTTGGTTTGCACCGCAAGCTAAGTAAATATCGGGAGAACAAGATTCTCCCGGCCCAGCCAAGCGATAACTGATTTTCAGGGAATTTATTATGAAAAAAGGCCTTTTTTTATTGGGGTTAAATATTTCAAAAGGGCTCTTCCCCACCCGGATTATTTATTTATCTTTATCGGCAATCAGATAATATGGCCAAATTCGATGCCAATTCCACGTTGAAACGCCTCCAAAACCGTTACCGGCTTGTGGTGATGAATGATGATACCTACGAGGAGGTCGTAACTTTTAAATTATCCCGGTTGAGCGTCTATATCGTTCTCTGCACGATTTTTGTGTTATTGACGGGGCTGACGGTAGCGCTGATCGTGTTCACACCTTTGAAACTGTATATTCCCGGTTATGGAGATGTGAGCAATACCAAAGACCTGCGTGAACTAAAAATACGTACTGATTCGTTAGAGCAGGAAGTTAGGTATAAGGATCAATATCTGGAGAGTATTCGTAATGTGTTGCAGGGAAATACGACGGTGAAGCTGGATACGACGACGCTGAAGATTCCGAAGCCTGAAAAGATCAATGATTAGAAGCTGATTCTATTATAGTATTGTCTAAAATCCTAATGTTCAATTAAAATCTGATACTTATGTTCAACGGAAAAACCAAATCCGATGGCCTTGGGGAAATATCCTCTTCCACCGGCACCAGCACCAGCCTGATCGGGGCTGGCACTTCTATGAAGGGCGATATTACCAGCAATGGCGATCTGCGTATTGACGGGACTTTGGTGGGCAATATCCATTGCTCGGCGAAGGTCGTGATCGGCGCGAATGGTGTTGTCCAGGGTGATATCAATGGCCAGCAAGCCGATATTATGGGCAAGGTCACTGGTACCATCACGGTGAAAGACCTTTTGCAATTAAAAGGAGGCAGCCACCTGAGCGGGAATATAAAGGCCACCAAATTACAGATCGAGCCTACCGCTAATTTTAATGGAGAATGTCATATGACGGGGGCAGTGAATACCAGTGCCGCTGCTGCCGGTAAACCTGCCCAGGAGGTAAAGAGGGAGGTCAAACATGGAGAACTCGCCGCCGGATAATTCCGGAGATCCGAAAGAGAAGCGGTCTTCCGGCAATCGCCGGGAACTGTTACGATATGCGGGTTTGTCCTCAGAGGTCTTTGTATCTGTGGGGCTTTCCCTGTTTATCGGGATAAAAGCCGATAAATGGGTAGCTCTTTCTTTTCCCATATTTTCCTGGGCCTTACCTTTGCTGGTAATTGTAGTCCTGATTATAAAATTGGTAAAGGAAACCTCCAGGAATAAAGATGAAAAATAAAGCCCCCGGCAGGCCTTTTCTGCCTATTGTAATAATTTTTATCGTGTCGAGCCTGTTCTTTTTGGCCGCCAGGCAATGGCTGGCCGCGAGGAATATGGATTATATCGTGCTGCTGTCCGGCAATGGGATCTTATTCCTGGCGACAGCGCTGTCGTTTTACTTGTATTCCAAGGCATTACGTAATGCCAATGTGCAGGTATTCCTGCGTATGCTGTATGCAAGTCTTCTGATAAAAATGGTATTCTCTCTCGCAGCGACCCTGCTTTATCTTTTTCTTGCGGGTGCGGCCGTCAGCAAATCCGCCATTATCGGGTGTTTCAGCCTTTATGTCCTCTATACCTACGTGGAGGTCAAAGTTTTAATGCGACTAATCAGGAAGCTACCGAAAAATGCCTAAGAAAGAAGCCCCGCTAGAATATCTCCGTCAATTTATCCCGGAACAGGCCGCTCCCCTGGTGCTGGATTATCTCAATCACTACCAGGTGCATCTTACGATCACCCGGGAGAGGAAGAGTGTCCTGGGGGATTACCGGCATGCTACCCATGCGTCGAATCACCGGATCAGCATCAATGGCAACCTGAATAAATACTCCTTTTTGATCACCCTGATCCATGAACTGGCTCACCTGATCACTTTTATGGAATTCGGCAATGGCGTCCAGTCGCATGGTAAGGAATGGAAGAAGCTCTACCGGAAGGCGCTGGAAGATTTTATCAAACTGTCGGTATTCCCGGAAGATATCCTGGCCGCGCTGAAAAAGAACCTGCATGATCTGCCCGCCAGCAGCTGTGCGGATGAGGGGCTGATGCGTATCCTGAAACGATATGACGTCAACCCGGGTAGCCTGTTGCTGGTGGAGCAGGTCGCGGAAGGCGGTTGCTTTAGTTTAGAGGATGGGCGGGTATTCCGGAAAGGGAAGAAGCTGAGAAAGAGATTCCAGTGTGTGGAGGTGGCTACCGGAAAATTATATCTTTTCAGCCCTATTTACGAGGTCAGGCCGGTACCTGCCAAAAACCTTTCTGCGTAAGACGCCCCCTAAGATGCCAGAGGCATTCTACAACTCTTTCAGCATCCAGATGCTGCAGCCGAAATGGCCGGTATTGCCCATCGGGCCGTTCAGATAGCGAAATCCGAATTTTTCATAAACGTGTACGGCCTTTTGCAGTTCCGGCATCGTTTCCAGGTAGACCTTTTTGTAACCGGCTTCTTTGGCGAACTCAAGGCATTTTTCGATCATGCGTTTGCCCAATCCTTTTCCCCGGGCCCGGGCCGTCAGGTACATTTTTACCAGCTCACAAGTGTCTTCCGGCAGGCCCGGCGTAGGGAAGATACCCGCTCCACCCAGCAGTTCCTGTTCAGCCAATGCGATAAAATACCTGCTGGCAGGGATCTGAAAGGCTTCGTAGAGATGGTCGGTAGCTTCGTCGTAATAGACTGTTCCGGGCTTGTTGGCTCCGAATTCCGCAAGGGCGCCACGGACGATAGATGCTATGTCTTTGTTATCAGCGGGTTGTATTGCCCGGATCAGGATTTCCATGACGGTAAAGATACGATCTGGCCCCGATCCTGAAAATTTTCAGGAGAGGAAGCAAGTCCCGGCGCCCTTCGTGATCAGCTTAAAAGGGCTATGATACTGTAGAGAAGGACGATAGAGAGGAAGATGAGTCCGATGAATGGTTTGTCTGCGTTTTTCATGTGCAATAATATGAGGGTGAAGTAGGATTATACCTGGATAACGGAAGGTAGAAGGCAAATAGTGTGCCTGTAGCGGAATGTTGTTGCATGAATTTTTACAATGCCGATTTTAGGGTCCTACGATGGGAAGGGCGATGGCCAGGTATAATACGTGGCAATGGCTTCTTCCAGGATGTTGCGGTCGGTCTCCACGAGGTGTTGCAATTCTTCCTCAGTGGGAAGGTAGAGCAGGTATTTGGTGGCAAAAAGTTGCCGGTTTTCCTGTAAGACGGAGAATTTCGCCACGGCCTGGTCTTTTTCACTGCAGAGGATAATGCCAATGGTAGGGTTATCGTCCGGCGCTTTTTTGAAAGTTTCGTACATGCGTACGTACATATCCATCTGGCCGATATCCTGGTGTGTGAGGGCGCCCATTTTCAGGTCGATCAGGACATAACATTTCAGTAAGCAATTGTAGAAAACGAGATCGATGAAAAAGTCCGAATTCTCGGTTCGGATATATTGTTGCCGGCCTACGAAGGCAAAGCCTTTCCCTAATTCCAGCATAAAATGCTGGATATGGCTGATGATTGCCGTCTCCAGGTCTTTTTCTTTGTAGTTTATATTGGACGGAAGGCCCAGGAATTCAAGTACCAGCGGATCTTTCAGGATGTCCCGGGGCTGCATGGAGGGAGCTGCCATTTCCTGTTGAAGGGGCTTTTGATCCGGGGCGTTGAGTAATCGTTCATAGTAAAAACTGTGAATATGCCTCTCCAGGGTGCGAACCTTCCATTGCTGGGCGGCGGCTTCCTGCAGATAATAATTCCGGGCCTTGGCATTGGATACCCGGATCAGGGTCCTGTAATGGGTCCAGGTCAATTCGCGCCGCAGTGAGGCGCGAATTGGAAAGGTGAGGTAAAACTGGCGATAATTCCGCAAAGCCTGTTCACCAAATCCCGGGCCGAAATCCCCGGTAAGTCTTAGGGATAACTCTTTTATGACGGATTTTCCGTAGGCGGCTTTGCGCTGGCCGGCTTGTTCATTTTCCACGATCAGTCGACCCGTGTCCCAATAAGCCAGCACCATCGAGGAGTTCGCGGCGTAATAGGCTTTATTGCGTGCCTGGTGCAGTACGTCTTTGATAGACTCGTAGAGTGAAATGGGGGCGATCTGTTTCATATAGGATGGTTTTGAGCAAGGTAAAATTAGGATATCCTATATTTTTGGGCAGGGGAAGATATACCCATTTTTGAATTCGCTCCGCACTGCGGAGCGAATTCAAAATGGAGAGAAAATAGGTCCGGGAAATGGGTTGATTACAGGTCCGAATAGTCCGTTGGATGTAAGAATACAATGTCTGCATGGGAGACATTATGCTGGTATTCGGGAGCGGCGACGAGCTGTTTCCAGAAAGGATCTTCTCCAAAAGTTTTCCAATGCGATTCGCGGGAAGCCATATTGTCGAAGGTGGTCATGTACATTAGATTCGGCATATGCGCTCCGGATAGAACGGACGCATAAAAAACAGCGTTGAAGCCCAGCCGCTTGAATAGGGAGACTTCTCCGCCCTGGTTGAACATCTGCACCTTACTGGCGAAGTATTTTTCGGTGGGTCCTTCATAGCTGCGTAATTCATAGATCCTCTCCGAAGCGGGTGTAGTGAGGGCAGCCGGCGCTTCCAGGCGGGGCATATCGGGGAAGGCCTGTAAAAGGATGGATTCGAACCGGGCATAGGGCGGCTCGTTATAGGTAGCATCGAGGTAATCCTTTCCATCGGAGAGATAGGAGGCGTCTTTTAGCAAGGAGGCCGGGAATCCGGCGAATTGCTCCAGGGAATGAAAGGGGATCAGTACATAGATGCGGCGGACGGCAGCCGTATCATTTCCCACCGGATGAAATACGCCGACCTTTGGGATGCCCATCCGGTGCAGGGCCGGTAAAAAAGCGGTCTGCAGGTATTTATCCACTCTTTCTTCCTGCTCCTTTGTTTTTAGCTGGTAGATCCGGATCGAGTAGAACTCCTGTTTAGGAGCCATCGAAGAGCTGTTATACGGGTTGCTAAAAGAAATCGAAGGATTTAGCATAAAAAGAAGGGAAAAAAAAGCGGCTATTCTCATTGTAACTATTCTCATGATATAAGTGTTAAGTGATGCGGGAAAGTAACGAGGGATAAATGTAAGCAGTTAGATCGTTTTAACAAAAGCTTTGAAAATTGTTAGTATGAAATCCGATCATTAACCCTAATTTGCCCCCCTCCTGACAGAACTATGCGTATTATTATTTGTGTAACATCATTTTTACTGCTATTTTCTTTTAGCGGGAAGTCGCAGCAATTCCTGACCGGCAAGGTCTTTAAAAAAGAAAGTACGGAGATCCTCGTTTCCGTAAGCATTTATAGCATTAGCCACCGGCTTCATGATCTATCCGAAGAGAATGGCAGCTACCGGATCCAGGTAGCGCCCGGGGAAAGGGTGATCTTTTCTTCGGTGGGATACAGAGCGGATACGATCACGGTCACGGGTGATATGCTGTCGGGGGATTACCCGGTGTACCTGGAGCCCAAGGCCCAGACCCTGCAGGCTGTAACAGTAGGAAGCCTCAGCAATTACCAGCTGGATTCCATGGCCCGGAGAAATGAATATTCCTGGATCTATGAGCATGGCAATGTCGGCAGGTTGGAGAGAGATCGAAAAGGAGCGGATGGGGTAGGAGTGAGCATCGACCTGTTCAAGAATGCCAGTTCTATAGACAAGCAGCGGGAAAGGCTGAAGAAGCGGCTCCTGAAAGAAGAGCAGGAATATTATGTCGATTCCCGGTATAACCGCGAATATGTTTCCCGGCTTACTCATCTGCAGGGAGATTCGCTGCAGAAATTCGTTACAAGCTACCGTCCTACCTATGACTTTTGCAGGAAGGCGGCCACGGTGGATATTCTTGTATTTATCAGCGACAGTTTTAAAAAATTCAAAAAAGGCGATCGTCCTGATTGACCTTTGACGTAACTTGTCGTCTACCAAATATTACGGCATGAGATCGTCCGCTTTTTACCTGCTTACCCTGTTATTTCTGTGCGATTTATTTTGTTATGGTCAGGCGCCTGTCTCCTCCGGAAAGTCCGGCAGGAAGGCCCATGCGAGCGTGAACGACGAGGCGGCTGTTTTCGATCAGTATATCGGGCAGGCTTTATCCCTGTGGAAAACTCCGGGAATATCCGTGGTCGTGGTAAAGGATGACAAAGTGGTATTCAGAAAAGGATATGGTGTCGTCGAATCAGGAAAATCAGCTCCTTTCACTACTGCAACGGAGTGTATCTGCGCTTCTACCACCAAGGCTATGACGGCGGCATGCATGGGCATGCTGGTGGATGCAGGGAAAGTAAGCTGGGACGATAAGCTGAAGGATGTTTTTCCCGAATTCAGGTTATACGATCCCTATGCGGCCGCCGAACTCAGCGTCCGGGACCTGTTTACCCACAATGCCGGGCTGGGTAATGCCGACTGGTTATGGTTTTATGGGTATCCGAGGGAAGAGATCCTGCATCGCATGAAGTCATTGCCCCCCGCCTATTCCCTGCGATCTTCCTTCATTTACCAAAACCTTATGTATATCGCGGCCGGGGAACTGATCCGCAAGCTCAGCGGCCAGACCTGGGAGGACTTTATTACGCAACGATTATTTGCGCCGATCGGGATGCAACATACCTATGCCAGTTTTAAGAGGTCGGAAAAGGAGGCGAGCCACGAGGCTCCTCATTTCATCATTGATGATAGTCTGCAGGCAATACCGCTGATCTCCTACGAAAATATAGGGCCGGCCGGGGGAGTATGGTCCTGTGCGGACGATATGGATAAATGGATGTTATTCCTGCTGGACAGCGCCATAGCGTCCGACGGAAAGCGCTTATTATCCGCTGAAGTTTACAAGGAACTATTCAAGCCGCAGACCCTTGTGGCGGATAAAGAATTTTATCCGTCGGAGCAATTGACGGGTCCGCATTGGAAAACCTATGGTCTGGGCTGGTTCCAGGAAGACTACCGGGGAAAGATGGTACAGTTTCATACCGGGAGCCTGGATGGGGCTGTGGCGATCGTGGGGCTGCTGCCTTCCGAGCATTTCGGTATCTACGTATTCGGAAATCTTGGCCATTCCGAGATCAGGCATGCGTTGATGTATAAAGCGATGGATCTCTGGGGTTTTCATGACAATTACCGTGACTGGAGCCTGGAATTTTACAAGCTGTATGCAAAGATGAAAGAGGAAGACAAAAAAAAGGAGAAAGCAAAAGAGGCCTTGCGGGTGCAGGGGACGAGGCCTTCTCTTCCGCTGAACGCGTATGCGGGAAAATATACCAATGAAGCTTATGGCGATGCTGTCCTGGTAGTCAGGGGCGATTCCCTGGATCTGCAATTTCCCAACGATATCGTTTTAAAGCTGGGCCATTGGAATTATGATGTATTTGCCGGCCGCTACAATGGCTGGTGGGATAAACAATGGATCCGGTTTGTGCCGGATGGGACGGGAAAAGTGTTGCAATTCGACAGGGATGGCGTCCTTTACACGAAGGTGGATCCTTCTAAAAAATAATAACCGATATTTATCCTGTTAAAATAGCACCAACATATGAAGTCTGTACTCAGAAGCAGGGATTGGTTTGGCAAAACCGATAAGATGGGCTTTATCTATCGGAGCTGGATGAAGAACCAGGGATTTCCTGAAGACCTGTTCGATGGCCGTCCTGTGATCGGTATTTGTAATACCTGGTCCGAGTTAACTCCCTGTAATGCGCATTTGCGGGAATTGGCCGAGGTGGTGAAACGGGGAGTCTATGAAGCCGGAGGGTTTCCCGTCGAATTTCCCGTTATGTCACTGGGGGAGACCCTGCTCAAGCCTACCGCGATGTTGTTCAGGAACCTGGCTAGCATGGATGCAGAAGAATCTATCCGGGGCAATCCCCTGGATGGGGTCGTGTTGTTGACGGGATGCGATAAGACCACCCCTTCGACCCTGATGGGTGCTGCCAGTGTGGATCTGCCTACGTTGGTGGTTCCGGGCGGGCCGATGTTAAATGGCAAATTCCAGGGAAAAGATATTGGCAGCGGCACCCATGTGTGGAAGTTTGCTGACGACAGGAAGACGGGGAAAATGAGTGACCAGGATTATCTTTTGGCGGAAAGCTGTATGTCCCGGAGTGCGGGGCATTGTATGACGATGGGGACGGCCAGCACCATGGCTTGTATGGTAGAGTCGCTGGGGCTTACCCTGCCCGGCGCGGCGGCCATACCGGCGGTGGACTCCAGAAAGAAAGTGCTGGCGCACCTCTCCGGAAGGAGGATCGTGGAAATGGTGAAGGAAGATCTGCGCTTGTCACATATCCTTACCCGGGAGGCTTTTGAAAATGCCATTAAAGTGAATGCGGCGGTGGGCGGCAGTACGAATTTCATCATTCATCTCACCGCTATTGCGGGCAGGATCGGCGTGCCGCTGGATCTGGAGGATTTCGATCGCCTGGGAAGCCGGATCCCTCTCTTATTGAACCTGATGCCTTCCGGAAAATTTCTGATGGAAGATTTTTATTATGCGGGCGGTTTACCTGCGATCCTGCATGAGCTGAGGGATCAGCTGCATATCGACGCGATCACGGTCACGGGAGCCTCCCACCGGAAAAATATCGAATCGATCAGCACCTGTTATAACCGGGAGGTCATTGCCGCCTATGAAAACCCCCTGATCCCCGAAGCCGGGATCGCGGTGTTGAAAGGCAATCTTTCCCTTAACGGAGCCGTCATCAAGCCTTCTGCAGCCACTCCTGCCCTGATGCAGCATCGTGGGCGGGCGGTCGTATTTGAAAATATAGAAGATTATCATGCCCGGGTGGACGACCCGGCCCTGGATATCGATGAGACCTGTATCATGGTCCTGAAGAATGTGGGACCGGTGGGTTATCCCGGTATGCCCGAAGTAGGGAATATGGCCTTGCCCAAAAAACTGCTGGAGAAAGGGGTGACCGATATGGTGAGGATCTCGGATGGCCGGATGAGTGGTACCGCCTATGGGACAGTGGTCCTGCATGTCTCTCCCGAAGCGGCCGTCGGGGGCGGGCTGGCATTGGTAAAGGATGGGGATTGGATCGAATTGGACGTCGCGGGGCGGCGGTTGCACCTGGACGTTGGTTCCGCTGAGCTGGAAAAGAGAAAAAAGACCTGGACAAAACCCGAGCTCCCCCTTACGGACCGGGGATATATCAATCTTTATATTCAACATGTGCAGCAGGCAGATAAGGGCGCGGACCTGGATTTCCTGGTAGGCGGCTCCGGCGCACAGGTAAGCAGGGATTCCCATTGAATTTCAAATTATGAACCTATTTATCGTTTTGCTGGGCATTTTATTACTGGTAGCCCTGATCAGCTGGGGCAAGGTGAATGCCTTTCTGGCTTTTTTAGTGGTGTCCCTGGTTACCGGCCTCCTATTAGGAATTCCCTTTTCCGGGATCACCCATTGTGTTTACAAGGGCATCGGGGATACTCTGGGGCAGCTGGCCATTGTCATCGTATTGGGAGCTATGCTGGGCAAACTGGTGGCCGAGAGTGGCGCCGCCCAACGGATTGCCACGGTGATGATGAATATTTTCGGGGAAAAATATATTCAATGGGCGTTGATGGCTACGGGTTTTATTATCGGGATCCCCCTTTTTTATAATGTGGGTTTTGTCCTGATGGTGCCCCTGATCTTTTCCGTTGTTTACAAGTACAAATTGCCGGCGGTGTATATCGGACTGCCCATGCTGGCGTCTTTATCGGTCACCCATGGTTTCCTGCCCCCCCATCCGGCTCCGGCTGCGCTGGTAGGACAGTTTCATGCGAATATGGGCAAGACCCTGCTGTATGGACTGACTGTTGCCATTCCGGCCGTCATTATTGCCGGGCCTTTATTTTCCCGCACTTTAAAGGGGATAAAATCTACCCCGCTGGAAGGATTGGTGGCGCCTAACAAGCCTGAGGCACAATTGCCGGGAGCCGCCAATAGCCTGCTGACATCCCTGTTGCCTGTTATACTGCTTATGTTAACGACCCTGCTGCCGTTGATCTTTCCGGTGCAGGGGGCCTTGAAACCATTTTTGGAATTCCTGGGAGATCCTTCTATCATCTTATTGCTGGCTATCGCAGTAGCTACCTATACGCTGGGGATTCGTACCGGCAGGAGCCTAAAAGAGATTATGCATATTTATGAGGACGCGGTGAAGGATATTGCCATGATCCTGCTCATCATCGGCGGGGCCGGTGCGCTGAAGGAAGTTTTCCTGGAGAGCGGGGTCAGCAAGGAGATCGCTGTCGCATTACAGCAGTGGCCTGTTCATCCGTTGGTATTGGGCTGGCTGATCGCGGCGATCATCCGGGTCTGTCTTGGATCTGCTACGGTGGCGGGCCTGACGGCGGCGGGCATTATCCTGCCGCTTATGAAAAGTTCGCATGTGGACCCCAATCTCATGGTTTTGTCGGTGGGGGCGGGAAGCCTGATGTTCTCCCATGTGAATGATGGCGGATTCTGGCTATTCAAGGAATATTTCAACCTCTCTATCAAAGATACGCTGCGATCCTGGTCCGTTATGGAAACCCTGGTGGCCTTTATCGGTCTTGGGGGAGTGCTCTTACTTAATCTTTTTGTTTAATGCGTAATAGGATCATACTAGTTTTGTAAAAAATAAGTCATTGAGCGAATATGAATTAAATGATATTAATTATTTTTATATCCTGTTGATGTGATCTTTAAAACTACTGTGCCAAAAAACATTGTATTTTGGAGAAAACGATTATGAAGGACATCCTGAGAAATGAGTTGTATTCCGGTAGGGGGGCTTCTTCGGGCATGTCTCCTTATCATTAGAAAAACTAGGGTGAAAATTCAAGAGTACATAGCGAGTGGCATCATTGAAAGTTATGCTTTGGGCCTGGCTTCGGAGGAAGACGTCGCCCAGATCGAACGATTGTTACCTTTTCATCCGCCCTTGCGGGAGGCTTTATCTGATTTTGAATTTCAATTGGAGTTATTCGCCCTGGAGCATTCAGTGCCTCCTCCACCCGGCGCCCGGGAAAAGATCCTGGACCGTCTTCGGGAAGTACCTGCCGTGCGGCGGGTTTACCGGCAGGATGGGCAGGATGATCAGAAAGGAAAAGACCGGTCTTCGGAGTATATCCCGATCGAGCATTCTTCTACCCATATAAAGGTCCATAAATATTGGCGCCCGGCTTTTATCGCCGTGTTTATTTTATCCAAGATCTTGCTGGCGCTCGCCATTTATTATTTCGTTCAAAATCAGCACGCTCAAAAAGAGGTCCAGCAATTGCAGGAAAAGCTGATCAAGGCCAGCGGATCAACGACGGAGCCTGGCAAATAACCACCATACCGGCAATAGTAACAGGCACCACCACCAGGGGGAAATTTTCCGGCTGTTTTTTACCGTGAGACTATCGGCTTGCAGGGGATGCGGATTTCCCTGGTAGTTCAGGGCTGCCCAGTAATAAGGCAGTTTATGTACGTAAGATAGGGCGGGGGCGTCGAGCCAGTTCAGCTTGGATAACCGGAGGGCCTGTGCGGCGTTGGGGGGAGTGGATCCGGGAGACGGTTGTCCGGTGGCGAGGGCGGAATAAAACTCCTGCATGAGTTGTGCGGCGGCTTCATCATTCACGTTCCACCAGCCGGCTATCACGGCATTGGCTCCCCCGGCTGTAAATGCGCGGGCGAGGCTTTGTACTCCTTCTCCCGTCACCATCCTGCCGTCGCCTGTACGGCAAGCGCTCAGTACTACCAGGGCCGGGTGATGCTCCAATCCCTTTAATTCGAATAAATAGAACGGTTCATCGAAGAGTTCGATGTGCGGGGCATCCAGGGTATCTTTTTTGGTAAAGGCATGAGAGCTGATATGCAGGAGGGCCGATCCCTCCAGGGCTTTACGAAAAGCGGTGGTGGTGGCCCGTTCATCCGTGTACCAATTTCCATCTTTTATTATGCCCGCTATTCCTTCTTTTTCCCGGACTACCGCTTTCAGTAAGGGTGATTTCCCCTTATCCTGGTTTCCGGAAAGGAAGAAACCCGCCACTCCTTTCTCATTACCGGGTGTAAGGGCCTGTTCCTGCAAGGTGCGCAGGGACCAGGCATAAGAGATCAGGGACTGCCTGACGACGAAAGGCCATTTTTCAGGAGAGGGAGGATTGGAAGGGTTTGTCACTAATGCCTCCACGGGCAGGAGGCTTAACGGACCATCGGGTAATAAAATATATTCTTTTCCTGGCAGGAGGGGGTGGTTGCCGAATAATTGCCGGTAGATCGTATAGGCCTGCCGGTAATAGTCCCCGGGCCGGTTGATCATGGCGTTAGCTCCTTCTTCAAAATACGTGTGTATGAATGTCCGGATGCTGTCCTGTCCTTTTCTGTCCAGGGGCAATTTCTCCGTGAAGCGGATGCCGGACCGGTCGCATTCCACCGCATATAGAGCGGCTGAACCTGCGAAAAAGGACCGGGCGATCTGCCCATTCTGTAATATCAATGGGAGAGAAGAGCCGGGGCTGGCTGTCGTTATGACTTGCGCATCGGGAGCCGGATTGGCCGTGAGGGAGATGCCGGTTGCTCCGCTTTTGCCGGAGGCGATCGTTTTTTCCGCGCCTGTTTTTTTCCGCAACTCTGCCAGATCCCATACCGTTTGTTTTTCCTGTGCTGCGTTAAAGCGGGCGAGGCTGTCGCTGTTCCCGGTTTGTAAGGCCTCTTTCCGGTAATAGACCAGCGCTCTTTCCAGCAGCCGGATCCTGTTTTCCAGGCTGTCGCCGGCGCCGGCTGCGAGGTGAACTTGTTGTTGCTGGAGGACTTCTTCGAGTAGCAACTGCGATTTGCTGCTTTCCATAAATTCCAGCATGGCCTGCTGATATTTCGGTTGTCCCGTCCTTTCCCAGGCTCCCCAGGCGGTGTGAATGGCAGTTTCATACCGTAGCCGGCTATCCGAAACGGATCGCTCCCTGGAAGATCCGGTGATCAGTTCATTACGCAATTTCTTTTCTGTCGCAAAACAGAGGGTGTATAAATGCAAGGCCTCGTCTGTATGATTTTGCCGTTCGTATAATCCTGCCAGGGTGAACAGGAGGTCGAGCAGGGTATTCTCCGCATACAGGTCGGCTTCCTGCAGGGAACCGGCTTTTTTCCCGGGTATCAATACCGAGAGGCACTGATCCAGCCAGTATTCAGCCCGGGCCGGCTGGCCTGACCGGACGCAAAGCGCGCCCAGACGCTGAAAGAGCTTGGCCCGTTCCCGCTTGCGGATGGCGCCGTGTTGTTGTGACAGGCTGTTCTGCAGGGATAGCGCCTTCGTATAAAATTGAAGGGCCGGTGCAGGTTGGTCCGAATAGATATCTCCTGCCTGCTGATAGGCCATCAGTAACCAATAGCCTGCATCGGGGGGTGCCTGTTTGCCGGAAGATGCCTGCTCCAGCACGGCGATACTTTTCCGGATACTTTCCCGGGCGGCATTGTCCTGTCGTAGTTGTTCGCAGGCATCTGCCTGTTCGGACAGGAGAAGGCCGCAGAGGGCCGAATGATTGTTCACCACTTTCAAGCCCTGCCGGCAATAATCCAGGGATAATTCCGGCAGCCCCATATTGCTGGATGTATTGGCCAGGTTGCTATAGGTGCCGGCCAGCGCGTCTTTATCTTCCAGGGAGGCGGCAATGGCCAGCGCCTTCCGGTGAATGAACAGAGCCTGTTCATAGTCTCCCAGCCGGATGTAATTATTACCGAGGGGTTTTAAAATATTTTCCAGCACCAGGACTTCGTCCGCCAGCTCTTTGTGTTGCCGGGCCCATTGAAAGGCCGCCGTATAGGCATCCGTAGAATGTACGATATCACCGCTCATCAGCAGGGCATATCCTTCATTGCTCAGCAGATCCTGCCAGGCTTGTATCTCTTCATTGCTACGGGGACTACGCCAGGCCTTCTCCGTAGCCCAGACCAGCAGGGCCGCCCGGGTGGCGGGTGATTTTACCACCCATTGGATCTGGGTGTAGATCCATGATGTAAGACTGTCTTTTACCTGATCCTGTTGAAGCTGAACCTGGAGGGACTGGGGTAATACGGGGGCCGGGCTTCCGTCCTGGAAGGACATGAATAGCAGGCAGAAGGCCAGCGCTGCAATGAGCGGTGCTGTTTTTCGTTTGTTACCCACCTCTTTCTTCATGTCTTTT
>DASWFF010000130.1:0-46730 GCA_036394375.1 Puia sp. | reverse complement strand
GCTCTGATCCCTTCTTTCCAACAGGGATTGGCCTACCAGGTATTCGTCGACTTTGCGGGCGCATTCGCGGCCTTCGCTGATGGCCCATACCACCAGGGATTGTCCCCGGCGCATGTCTCCTGCGGTGAATACTTTGGCAATATTGGTCTGATAATTTTTCTCGGTGGCTTTTACGTTGCCTCTTTCATCCAGCTCTACTCCCAGCTCCTGCAGCAGGCCTGCATGCTGGGGGTGGACGAAGCCCATGGCGAACAGGGCCAGTTCACAGGGGATCTCTTTTTCACTGCCGGGAACTTCCACGAACTGGGCGGCTCTGCCATCTTCCGTCATTTTCCATTCCAGGGTGACGAGTTTAAGGCCTTTCAGGTTCCCTTTACCATCTCCCACAAATTCCTTGGTAGCGACGGCCCAATGTCTTTCCACGCCTTCTTCGTGGGAAGAAGATGTTTTTAAGGTCATGGGATAAGTAGGCCAGGGCATGTGGCTGGTCCGGCCCTCCGGAGGCTTGGGTAGGAGTTCGAACTGGGTTACCGAGCGGGCTTTGTGCCGGTTGGATGTGCCTACGCAGTCGCTGCCGGTGTCGCCGCCTCCGATCACCACCACATTTTTATCGGTTGCTAAAAGGGGCGCTCCTTCTATGGCCAGGTTGCTGACCCTCTTATTCTGTTGTTTCAGGAAGTCCATGGCAAAATGCACTCCCTTCAGTTCCCTTCCCGGAACGGGCAGGTCGCGGGGAATGGTAGAACCGCCTGCCAGTACGATGGCATGAAACTCCCGGAGCAGGTCATTAATGCTGACATTCACTCCCACGTTGGCATTGCATTTAAAGGTGATGCCTTCTTCTTCCAGCAGCTTGACCCTTCTGGCCACCACCCATTTTTCGAGTTTGAAGTCAGGGATGCCATAGCGCAGTAATCCGCCCGGTTCGTCATCTCTTTCGAAGACGGTGACGGTGTGACCGGCTGCGTTCAATTGGTCGGCGGCTGCCAGGCCGGCCGGACCGGAGCCGACGATGGCTACTTTCTTCCCGGTCCTCAGGGAGGGCTTGCGGGCTTTCACGAAACCTTTGTCGAAAGCTATTTCAATGATATGTTTTTCAATTTCTTCGATGGCGACCGGCGGCTGGTTGATCCCCAGTACACAACTGCTTTCGCAGGGGGCGGGGCAGATACGTCCGGTGAATTCCGGGAAGTTATTGGTGGAAGTGAGGATCTCGTACGCTTCCTGCCACTGCTGGCGATATACGGCGTCATTGAATTCCGGAATGACGTTGCCCAGGGGGCATCCGTTATGACAGAAGGGGATCCCGCAGTTCATGCAACGGGCGGCCTGGTGGTTTAATTCCTGGCCGGAGTAGCGGGATACAAATTCCTTGTAATCATTCTTTCTCTCCTGCACGGGGCGCTTGGAGGGTAATTCTCTGGTGAATTCCAGAAATCCGGTTGGTTTGCCCATTTCTTACTAATTGTTAGATTTAAATTTTGCGGGGGATGATCCTTTCATCTTCCCGGGAGTCCGGTGATCTTTTAATTTTCCCGGCCTCCTGATCCTCCATCGTTTGGAGGACCCGTGAATTTCATTTTCCCGGCCACAGAGAACAACGGAGTGGCTGAGTCACACATGAGAGCCGACTCCGCGTTCTCAATGAGATGTGTCCTCTGTGGCCGGCCTGGATGTTTAGGAACGAACAGTCTGTTTATGACTTCTTTCCAATAGAACTTTTTTATAATCTCTCGGGAATACTTTTACGAAATTCTTACACTGGTTCTCAAAATCGTCCAGCACGAATTTAGCTACGGTGCTGGCTGTGTAAGCGTAGTGGCGTTGGATCATATCCTTCAGCTCCTGTACATCTTCCTGTCCCAGCGGATCGAGGTCTACCATTTCCTTGTTACAGAGTGCGGGGAACTGTCCTCTTACATCGTATACATAGGCGATACCTCCACTCATTCCTGCTGCGAAGTTGCGACCGGTATTTCCCAGGATCACGACCCTGCCTCCGGTCATATATTCACATCCGTGATCACCGACTCCTTCTACTACCGTCTTTACACCGGAATTACGGACGGCGAATCTTTCTCCGGCTTTACCGCGGATGAAAGCTTCGCCGGAGGTGGCGCCATAGAAGGCCACGTTTCCGATGATGCTGTTCTCTTCCGGGACAAAACCTGCGTCCTGTGAAGGGTAGACGATCAGGCGGGCGCCGGACAAGCCTTTGCCGAAATAGTCATTGGCATCTCCTTCCAGTTCGAGGGTGACTCCCTTGGTATTGAAGGCGCCGAAGCTTTGTCCTGCCGTGCCGGTAAATTTAAAATGGATGGTGTCTTCGGGCAGGCCGGCGGATTTATATAGTTTAGAGATCTCGTTCGATAAGATCGTGCCGGCTGTTCTGTCCGTGTTCTTGATATTGAAGGCGGCGAATACTTTCTGCTGATGTTCCAGGGCAGGCGTAGCCGCTTCCAGTAATTTCCAGTCCAACACACCCTCCAGCCCATGATCCTGTTCTTCCTGTTTGTACAGGCCGGTATACAGAGAGGCGGGCTCTTTGTAGAGGATCGGGGAAAGATCGAGTTTGCTGTATTTCCAATGTTTGATATCGTCTCTTACTTCCAGGGAATCTACTTGTCCCACCATTTCGTTGATGGTGCGGAATCCCAGTTCGGCCATGATCTCCCGCAGTTCCTGGGTGAGGAATTTGAAGAAGTTCACGACATGGTCTGCGTCGCCGGTGAATCGTTTGCGCAGTTCGGGGTCCTGGGTAGCTACGCCTACGGGGCAGGTGTTGAGATGGCATTTACGCATCATGATACAACCTTCCACGACCAGGGCTGTAGTCGCGAGGCCCCATTCTTCGGCGCCGAGCAGGGTAGCGACGGCGATGTCCCTTCCTGTCTTCAGCTGCCCGTCTGTCTGGAGTACGACCCGGCTGCGTAATTTATTTTTAACAAGGGTCTGGTGGGATTCGGCCAGGCCGAGTTCCCAGGGCAGTCCTGCATGTTTGATAGAGCTGATGGGGGAGGCGCCTGTTCCGCCGTCGTGACCGGCGATGAGGATCACGTCCGATTTAGCTTTGGCTACCCCTGCTGCGATCGTGCCAACGCCGGCTTTCGATACCAGTTTGACGCTGATGCGGGCGGCGCGGTTGGCGTTCTTCAGGTCGAAGATCAGCTGCGCGAGATCTTCGATGGAATAAATATCATGGTGGGGCGGGGGGGAGATGAGTCCTACGCCGGGGGTGGAATGGCGTACTTTCCCGATCCATTCGTCCACTTTGTGCCCGGGTAACTGTCCTCCTTCACCGGGTTTGGCTCCCTGCGCCATCTTGATCTGCAGTTCGTCTGCCATGGTCAGGTAGTGACTGGTGACTCCGAAGCGGGCCGATGCCACCTGTTTGATGGCAGAGCGCATGGAGTCTCCGTTGGGGAGGGGTTCGTAACGCATTTCATCTTCTCCGCCTTCTCCGGTATTACTTTTTCCGCCGAGACGGTTCATCGCAATAGCCAGGGTCGAATGGGCTTCATGTGAAATGGAGCCGAAGGACATGGCGCCGGTAGCAAATCTCCTGTAGATGCTTTCTGCAGGCTCTACCTCGTCGATGGAGATGGAGGGCCTGTTCCGTTTGAACTGGAACAAGCTGCGCAGGGTGGCTGCTTTTTCACTCTGGTCGTTGACCACCTTCGAATATTTTTTGAAGGTGGCATAGTCGTTCATCCGGGTGCTGTGTTGCAGCAGGTGGACGCTGGCGGGGTTGAACAGGTGGAATTCCCCTTTGCGTTTCCACTGGTAGACGCCGCCAACCGGGAGTCGTTCAACAGGAACGTCTTTACGGCTGAAGGCGAAAAAGTGTTTGGCCAGTGTCTCTTTGGCGATCTCGTCCAGGCCCATTCCTTCGATGCGGCTGGTGGCGCCGGTGAAGTATTTGTCTACCACCGTTCTGTTAAGTCCTATGATCTCGAAGATCTGGGCTCCCTGGTAGGATTGCAGCGTAGATATCCCCATTTTGGAGAATACTTTGAGCAATCCATCGCAGACGGCTTTGATATAGTTCTTCTTCAGTTGTTCGGCATCGAGCTCCGTCTCCAGTTTCTCCGTCAGCTTCATGTCGCGGATGGAGGAGAGGGCCAGGTAGGGGTTGATGGCGGTGGCGCCAAATCCGATCAGGCAGGCGAAATGATGCACTTCCCATACGTCTCCGGCTTCCACGATGATGCCTACCTGTCCGCGATAACCTTTGCGGATGAGGTGGTGATGAACGGCGGCGGTAGCCAGCAGGGAGGGGATGGGAGCATGGTCGGAATCGATGGCCCTGTCCGTCAGGATCAGGACTTCAAATCCGTCGTCTACGGCGTCTACGGCATAGCGGCAGAGGCGATCGAGTCCTGCCTGCAGGGAACCTGGTTTGCCATCCGCCCTGAAATAGGTCTGCAGGGTCTTGGCCTGGAATACGCCGGTGTCGATGCTCCGGATCTTTTCCAGTTCATGGTTACTGAGGACGGGGTGTTTGAGGGCTACGCTATGGCAGGCCAGGGGGTCTTCTTCCAGCAGGTTGGAATTGCCGCCGGCGAAGGTTGCCAGGGACATCACCAGTCGTTCCCGGATAGGGTCGATGGGCGGGTTGGTCACCTGGGCAAAGAGTTGTTTGAAATAGCTACTGAGGTGCTGGGGCTGGTCGCTCAATACGGCCAGGGGAACATCAGTGCCCATGGAGCCGAGAGGTTCTTTGCCATCCAGGGCCATGGGTGCGATGAGGGTATCCAGGTCTTCGGTCGAGTAGCCAAATGCTTTTTGATATTTGAAGATCTGATCGTGTTCGAGGTGGGTGAATAGTACCCTGGGCTCAGGTAATTCTTCCAGCCGGATCTTGTATTTATTCAGCCATTCCGCGTACGGCTTGTGCGAGCAGATGGAGTTTTTCAGTTCGTCGTCGCTGATGATCCTTTCCTGCTCCAGGTCTACTACGAACATTTTGCCGGGTTGCAGTCTGCCTTTTTCTTTTATCAGTTTAGGATCGACGGGCAGAACGCCGGTCTCGGAGGCCATGATGACCCGGTCGTCCGTGGTGACGCAGTATCGGGAGGGGCGTAAGCCATTGCGGTCGAGGGTGGCGCCGATGATCTTTCCGTCTGTGAAGGAGATCGAAGCGGGGCCATCCCAGGGCTCCATGATGGAAGCGTGGAATTCGTAAAATGATTTTTTTACGGGATCCATTTGTTCGTTGCCATCCCAGGCTTCGGGGATCAGCATCATCATTACGTGCGGTAAGGAGCGTCCGCAGAGGGTCAGCAATTCGATGACATTATCCAGGCAGGCTGAGTCCGATTGCCCTTGTGTGACGATCGGGAGCAGCATATCCATTTCTTCCTTGGAGAAATAGGGCGTCGTAAATCCTTTTTCGCTGGTCTTGAGCCAGTTCAGGTTACCCTGCAGCGTATTGATCTCCCCGTTATGGGCGATATAGCGGAAGGGCTGGGCCAGCTTCCAGGAAG
The DNA here is from genome assembly GCA_036394375.1 of Puia sp. Classification (GTDB taxonomy): domain Bacteria; phylum Bacteroidota; class Bacteroidia; order Chitinophagales; family Chitinophagaceae; genus Puia. Next base: position 41,244 of record DASWFF010000130.1, on the reverse strand, counting down.
GGAAGGTGTTGGTGGCAAAGCGGGAGTGGATCAGGCCGAAAGCGGAGACCACTCTTTTGTTGCTCAGGTCAGGAAAATAATTTCGTACCTGGCCGCTGGTCAGCTGACCTTTATAGATCACGGTTTTATAGGAGAGAGAGGCGACGTAAAATCCGATCGCATCTTTTTTAATCGCGTTGTTGATGGTATGACTTGCGTAGTTGCGGAGAAGGAATAATTTCCTTTCGAAGTCATCGGGTTGTTTGATATGGTCGGGGCAGGCGATGAAGACCTGTTCCATTTCCGGCTCTACGGAAAGGGCTGTCGGGCCGATGCCTTCCGGGTTTACCGGCACTTTCCGATAGCCCAGTATTTCCAGTCCCAGCTTCTCGGCGGAACGGGAGAAGATGTCGCGGCATTCTTCTTTCAGGCGTATGTCGCGGGGAAAGAACAGCATGCCTACGCCGTATTTACCGTAGGCGGGTAAATGAATGCCCAGTTTGACGCATTCATCGAAGAAAAATTCATGAGGTGTCTGGATCATGATACCAGCACCATCTCCAGTATTGTTCTCACAGCCGCAGGCCCCGCGATGTTCCATGTTCTCAAGGATCGTCAATGCATCTGAAACGATCTGGTGTGATTTGTTGCTCTTGATATTAGCAACGAAGCCGATACCACACGCATCACGTTCAAACTCAGGGGCGTATAATCCGTTACTTACCATATTAAATTAGTAGATTAGACTTTTTTCAAATTTTACACGCAATCTTAGATTTTATTCTAAGTAGTACAGCAAGCAACCTTATAAAATTACATAAAAATTCAAAATTAATTAAATTTTTATTAATATTTGTTTATTCACAGGGTCTCAAGGGCTTATCCACACTACCTAACCGGGTGGAACCGGTGGTGAACAAGGCCATAGGCCGAAGTTCACCGACATTATACCTCATCAAACGAGGTAACTAAACAGCGTATCATCCTTATTCAATTCCGTATAGGAGATATTGTATTTTTCGAGATTTTGTAACAGGGCCTGATAATCTTCTTTTGCCCGTAATTCAATGCCTACGAGGGCCGGGCCGGTTTCTTTATTGTGCTTCTGCATGTATTCGAAGCGGGTGATATCGTCGCCGGGGCCCAGCACATAGTTTAGAAATTCTCTAAGGGCGCCGGGGCGTTGGGCGAACCGGACGAGGAAATAATGCTTCAATCCTTCGTATTGCAGGGAGCGTTCTTTAATCTCCTGCATTCGGTCGATATCGTTGTTGCTGCCGCTGATGATGCAGACGACGGTTTTGCCTTTGATTGCTTCGGCATAATCGTCCAGGGCTGCGATGCTAAGGGCGCCGGCCGGTTCGACGACGATGGCGTCTTCATTGTACAGTTTGAGGATGGTGGAGCATACTTTTCCTTCGGGCACGAGGTGCATATCGTCCAGCACTTCGCGGCAGATGCGGAAGGTGAGGTCTCCTACTCTTTTCACTGCGGCGCCGTCCACGAAGCGTTCGATGCTGTCCAGGGTCACCGGGTGCCCGGCCTTCAGGGCTGCCAGCATGGAGGGGGCTCCTTCGGGTTCGAGGCCGATGATCTTTGTAGAGGGGGATTCCATCTTGAAATAGCAGCCTGCTCCGGAAGCGAGGCCGCCACCTCCGATAGGGGCGAACAGGTAATCGATCTGGGGCAGGTCTTCCAGGATCTCCACGGCTACGGTGCCCTGTCCTTCGATGATCCGGAGATCGTCAAAAGGTGGGATAAAGGTCATTGCATGTTCTTCGGTGAATTGCCGGGCTGCTATGGCGCAGTCATCAAAGGTGTCGCCGGTGAGGACGATCTCGATAAAATCTTCCCCGAACATTTTGGTCTGGTTGACTTTTTGTTTTGGGGTGATGATGGGCATGAATACCACTCCTTTGACTCCCAGTTTGCGGCAGGAGTAGGCGAAGCCCTGGGCATGGTTGCCGGCGCTGGCGCATACGACGCCATTCTTCAATTTGTCAGTCGGGAGGGACACCATCATATTGTAAGCTCCTCTCAGTTTATACGAGCGGACTACCTGCAGGTCTTCCCGTTTCAAAAAGACGCGGCATCCGTATTTGCGGGAGAGGTTGTGATTAAAAGTGAGGGGTGTCCTGTTGACCACTTTGTTCAATCTTTCCGCGGCCTTATGAAAATCCAGGCCCAGGTCCCGCAGGAAAGCGGGGCCGGAGGCCGGGGCTCCCTGAAGGGAGCGAGGCCATGGGGTAGCCTCCCCCTGAAGGGGGAGACTACCTGGAGCCTTGGATTCTACTATCGTTGTACTGTCAGACATTGTTATTCTTTTTTTTAGCGCAGGGTAAAATGCGAGCATTTTATCCTGCGGGTGCCAGGCCTGCGGCCTGGCGGGAGCGCGCTTAAAAATGCTGGCATTTTTAAGCGCGGGTCTAATGATGGCCCTTCGGGCGAAGCCTTCGGCCTTTTTATTTTTGATTGGCCTTCGGCCGTTTTTATTGGTTCTCAGGCCGAAGACTTCTGACCGTCTTACCTGCCTGCCATAATTCGCTTTCCCGTAATTCCTTCAACTCGGCATCCAGTTTTTCGCGGTAGTCGGACTGGCTGTTGGAGTCGATGGAGCGTTGGGATTCTTTACCGGCTGCTACGCTTTCATACAGTTCTGTGAATACGGGCAGGGTAGCGTCGCGGAATTTCTTCCACCAGTCCAGGGCGCCTCTCTGGGCGGTAGTGGAGCAGTTGGCATACATCCAGTCCATACCGTTCTCTGCTACCAGCGGCATCAGGGATTGGGTCAGTTCTTCTACGGTCTCATTGAATGCTTCGGAAGGGGTATGTCCTTTTTTGCGCAATACTTCGTACTGGGCGGCGAAGATCCCCTGGATGGCTCCCATCAGGGTACCTCTTTCACCGGTGAGGTCGCTGAATACTTCTTTACGGAAATCCGTCTCGAATAAATATCCGCTGCCTACTGCGATTCCCAGGGCGATGACGCGGTCTTTTGCTTTACCGGTGGCATCCTGGAAGATGGCGTAGCTGCTGTTCAGCCCACGTCCCTGGAGGAACATTCGCCTAAGGGAAGTTCCGGAGCCTTTGGGAGCTACCAGGAATACGTCCACGTCTTTGGGAGGAATGATACCGGTCTGTTCGTTGAAAGTGATGCCGAAGCCATGGGAGAAATACAAGGCTTTACCAGGTGTCAGGTGTTTTTTCACGGTGGGCCACAATTGGATCTGGGCTGCATCGCTCAATAAATAACAGATGATGGTGCCTCTTTCCAGGGCTTCTTCGATATCGAATAAAGTGGTACCGGGAACAAATCCGTCACGAACGGCCTTATCCCAGGATTTAGAATTCTTACGTTGACCAATGATGACGTTGATGCCATTATCTTTCTGATTCAGCGACTGGCCGGGGCCCTGAACGCCATAGCCGATGACGGCTACTACTTCATTTTTCAGCACCTGTTGTGCTTTGGCTAGGGGAAATTCTTCCCGGGTTACTACATTTTCTTCTACGCCGCCGAAATTTAATTTTGCCATGATTATCTGTTTATTGTTTTTTTTACCCCCGGCCCCTGTAGGAGAGCAAGGAGTCGTTAAGAAATTACATTGTGAATACTTCGTCCTGCTTGTTAAGGAATTCGTTTTCAATGAGCTCTTCGCCGGGCTCGGTCAGTTCGAATTCTTTCAGTTTTTCGTGGAAGCCTTTGCTACCCTTGATGATGGCGACCCTGGCGCTGCGAACGAATTCGATCAGGCCATAGGGTTCCAATACTTCCACCAGTTTATCCGTTTCTTCCCGTTGTCCGGTGGTTTCGAACACGGTGTAATCTTTGCGGATCACTACGGCGCGGGCCCCGTATTCCCTTAAGAGCCTTTCCACTTTTACTTTTTCGGCGATCTCGTCGGTGGGGACCTTGTAGAGGGCCATTTCCTGCCAGATGATCTCTTCGTTGGTGTTGTAATACACTTTCAGGATCTCTACCTGTTTTTCGATCTGGCGGCAGAGCTTGCGCACCACTTCTTCCGTTTCGTTGATAACGATGGTGAAGCGATGGATGCCTTCTGCTTCCGAAGGGGAGGTGTTGAGGCTTTCGATGTTGATCTTCCGCCGGGAGAATATGATGGCGATACGGTTAATCATGCCGATCTGGTTCTCCGTGTACACCGTGATTGTATATTCTTGCTTCATATTACTGACCCTAAAAGGGTATTTTATGTTGTTATTGCTTAATGGCTTCTATCCTCAATCTTTTATAAGCTGCGACCCATCTATTTCCCCTGTAATGGGTCGGTCTTACGGATTCCTGGATCTCATCCAGGATCGGGTCGATCGCCGTGGCGGGGAGATCCTTGAAGAAGGCGTTCCCGAACATTCTGATCCAGTCCCTGATCCCGTTGTCCGTATCCTGTAATTCCGTTGGTCTGTCATAGTGGGAGGCGTAGTTAATGCGAAAGCCTCTTTTTTCCAGCAGGGTCGTGTATTCGCCCAGGGAAGGGAAATACCATACCTGGGTGGCGGCGTTCTTAAAATGCCCATGACGGGTGAGTACTTTACGGGTAGCCAGTACAATCTCCTCCACATTGCCTTTTCCTCCCATTTCCAGTACCAGGCGCCCGCCGGGGCGGAGGTTCCTGGAGATACAATCGATGGCGCTGTCTTTGTCCAGCACCCAATGAAGGGCGGCGTTGGAGAAAATGGCGTCGAAGGGCTTGTCGAAATGGAAATCGGTTGCGGATAGCACCTGGAAGTCCAGATCGGGGTAGGCTGCTTTGGCCCTTTCGATCATGGCTGTCGCATTATCTATACCGGTTATCCGGGCGCCTGTCTGGGCGATATAGTTGGCGAGGTAGCCCGTGCCGCAGCCCAGGTCGAGGATCCTTTCACCCTGTTGGGGGTTCAGGAGGTCAACCAGGTCCTCCCCATATTTGGAGACAAAACCATGTTTGTCGTCATACAGGTGAGCGTTCCATTGCGTATGTGTCTTCGTTGTCATTTTAGTTCTGTCAGGTTGCGGCCGGTAAGCTGCAACCTGGTTGGTATTGTTTTTAAATCTGTCGGGTCGGTGGCCGGTGATTGTCTGGTTAAGGATGGTCCGTGAATCCGGGCTGTCCCCGCTGCCGACCGGTGATTATTTAAGCCGGATCTCGCTGACGCTGCAACCTTGCGGGACCATCGGGAATACGTTGTTTTCTTTTCCTACGAATACTTCCAGCAGGTAAGAGCCTTTATGGTCGAGCATGGCTTTTACAGCATGTTGAAGGTCTGCTCTTTCCGTGATGCTCTGTCCGGCGATGCCATAGCCTTTGGCTACCATTACGAAATCGGGGCTGGCGATGTCTACGAAAGAATAGCGTTTGTCATTGAAGAGCTGCTGCCATTGGCGGACCATACCGAGGAAGCGGTTGTTCAGGATCAGGATCTTTACGTCGATGCCTGTCTGCATGATGGTACCCAGTTCCTGTAGGGTCATCTGGAAACCTCCGTCGCCGATGATGGCTACGACTGTTCTGTCGGGGGCTCCGAATTTGGCGCCGATGGCTGCGGGCAGTCCGAATCCCATGGTGCCGAGGCCACCGGAAGTAACGTTGCTGCGGGACTGGTTGAACTTCGCATACCGGCAGGCTACCATCTGGTGCTGGCCTACGTCGGTGACGATGATGGCGTTGCCTTCGGTCAGTTCGTTGAGTGTTTTGAGCACTTCTCCCATGGTCATTTCTCCGGAGGTAGGGTTCAGCTCGTCGTGAATGACGGCTGCTACTTCCTCTTTATAGTAGTCTTTGAATTTCTGTAACCATTCCGTATGGGTCTTTTTTTCTACTGCTTCTGTCAGCAGGGGCAGGGTTTCTTTACAGTCGCCCCAGATGCCAACCGTTGCTTTTACATTCTTATCTATCTCGGCCGGGTCGATGTCCAGGTGGATGACGGTGGCTTGTTTGGCATATTTATCCAGGCGGCCGGTGACGCGGTCGTCAAAACGCATACCTACGGCGATAAGTACGTCGCAATCATTGGTCAGTACATTGGGGCCATAGTTGCCGTGCATACCCAGCATACCCACATTGAGGGGGTGATCGGTGGACAGGGCGCTGAGGCCGAGGATGGTCCATGCAGCGGGGATGCCGCTCTTTTCGACAAAGGCCTGGAATTCTTTTTCCGCTTCACCCAAAATTACGCCCTGACCGAATAATACGAAAGGTTTTTTCGCTTCATTGATCAGCTTAGCGGCCTGGGCGATATATTCTTTACGCACGATGGGTTTGGGGCGGTAGCTGCGGATATGCTGGCAGGGAGTATATCCTTCGTAATTGAATTTCTGGATCTGGGCGTTCTTGGTGATGTCGATCAGGACGGGACCGGGCCGGCCGCTTTTGGCGACATAAAATGCCTTGGCGAGGACGGCAGGGATCTCCGTAGCGTCGGTCACCTGGTAGTTCCATTTGGTGACGGGGGTGGTGATGTTGATCACATCTGTTTCCTGGAAGGCGTCCGTGCCCAGGAGATGAGCGAATACCTGGCCGGTAATGGCTACCAGCGGGGTGCTGTCGATCATGGCATCTGCCAGTCCTGTGACCAGGTTGGTGGCGCCGGGGCCGCTGGTTGCGAAGACGGCTCCTACTTTCCCGGAGGATCTTGCGTATCCCTGTGCGGCGTGGATACCTCCCTGTTCGTGGCGGACGAGTATATGTTTCAGCTTATCCTGATAATCATAAAGGGCATCGTAAATGGGCATGATAGCGCCGCCCGGGTAACCGAAGATGGTGTCTACGCCTTCTGCCAAAAAGGCTTCCAGGACGGCGGCGGAGCCGGTCAACTCTTGCACCACCTTAGCGGCCGCTTTTCCGGAGGGAGCGCCTGCGGCTTTAGTCTTTGACTGGGTAGCTTCGAGAGTTGATGTGACGTTGCTCATAAAATTGTTTTTAATTGACTGTTGAGTAAAAGCGGACCACGGGTCCGCTGGCCGAAGGCCAATTATTAGCCTTTTTGCGCCTGCCGAGGCAGGCGCAAATGTGTTATAGTTCGTCTGTTACGCACCCTTCTGCGGCATTCTTCACCTGACGGGCATATTTGAACAGGAGTCCTTTGGTCGCTTTCAGGGCCGGCTGTTTCCAGGCGGCTTTGCGTTTTGACAGCTCTGCTTCGTTTACTTTCAGGGTGATGGTATTCTTCGTTGCGTCTAATTCGATGGTGTCGCCGTCTTGTACGACGGCGATCAGGCCGCCTTCGAAGGCTTCGGGGGTGATATGGCCTACTACAAAGCCGTGGGTGCCGCCGCTGAACCGTCCGTCTGTGATGAGGGCGATGCTTTTTCCCAGTCCTGCGCCGATGAGGGCGGAAGTAGGCTTGAGCATTTCCGGCATTCCGGGAGCTCCTTTGGGGCCGACGTGGCGGATGACGACGACATCGCCCGGTTGTATCTTCCCGGTGTTGATGCCATTGATCAGTTCGTGTTCTCCGTCGAAGACTCTTGCGGGGCCTTCGAATCTTTCTCCTTCTTTACCGCTGATCTTGGCTACGCTGCCTCCTTCGGCGAGGTTGCCATATAATATCTGCAGATGCCCGGTGGCTTTGATCGGCCGTTCGAGGGGCAAAATAATATCCTGTTTGGTGAAGTCCAGGTCCGGAACGGAGGCCAGGTTTTCCGCCAGGGTCTTTCCGGTGACGGTGAGGCAATGGCCGTGCAGCAATCCTTTTTGCAGGAGGTATTTCATTACGGCGGGGATGCCTCCGTGCTGGTGCAGGTCCTGCATGAGGTATTTGCCGCTGGGTTTGAAGTCCGCCAGTACCGGGATCTTATCGCTGATAGCCTGGAAGTCGTCCTGTGTAAGGGGGACGTCTACGCTTCTGGCCATGGCGATCAGGTGGAGTACGGCATTGGTGCTTCCGCCCAGGATCATGATCACGGTGATGGCGTTCTCGAAGGCTTCGCGGGTCATGATATCTTTGGGCTTAATATCTTTTTCCAGGAGGATGCGGATGGCTGCTCCGGCGTCCAGGCATTCTTTTTTCTTTTCTTCGCTGAGGGCGGGATTGGAAGAGGAGAAGGGGAGGCTCATACCTAATGCTTCGATAGCGGAGGCCATCGTGTTGGCGGTATACATTCCTCCGCAGGCTCCGGCGCCGGGGCAGGAGTTCATGACGATGCCTTTGAAATCCGCGTCGTCCAGTTTGCCGGCGATCTTTTGTCCCAGGGCTTCGAAGGCGGAGACGATGTTGAGGTCTTGTCCTTTATAGTGGCCCGGGGCGATAGTGCCGCCGTATACCATGATCGCGGGGCGGTTGAGGCGTCCCATAGCAATGAGGGAGCCGGGCATGTTCTTATCGCAGCCCGGCAGGGCGATCAGGCCGTCATAATATTGTGCGCCGCAGACGGCTTCGATGGAGTCGGCGATGATGTCGCGGCTAACGAGTGAATAACGCATGCCGTCGGTGCCGTTGCTCATGCCGTCGCTTACGCCGATGGTATTGAAGATGAGCCCTACTAAATCCTTCTCCCATATTCCCTGCTTTACCAGTTTGGCCAGATCGTTCAGGTGCATATTACAGGTATTGCCGTCATAGCCCATGCTGACCACACCGACCTGTGCTTTTTTAAGATCGTCGTCTGTCAGTCCGATGCCGTATAACATGGCTTGTGCGGCGGGTTGCGTAATGTCCTGGGTGAGCGTCTTGCTGTATTTGTTGATTTCCATTGCTTAATGATGATGATCTATAGTGGTTATACTGTTTCCAATTGATGTTGATTCTCAACTACTTTATCTTTATACGCCTGTTGGATCCGCCAGCTCAGGGATTCTTTCCAGGGTAACCGGAAAGGTGTTCCGTCGAGGGACTCCCAACCTATCACTTCTGCGGCTGTTCCACAGAAGAAGGCTGCATCTGCTCCGGCCAGTTCTTTCGTCGTGAATAATTTTTCTTCCACGGGAATGCCCGATTCACGGCAGATCTCCAGCACGGTGGCGCGGGTAATACCCGGAAGGATATTGCCTGCGGGCGGGGTATATAGTTTGCCTTCTTTTTCAAAGAATACGTTGGCTCCCGGGCCTTCGGCCGTGTAGCCGTTCATGTCGGTGAGCAGCGCCTCATCATATCCGTTAGCCTTCGCTTCCTGGCTGGCCAGGATGGAGTTCACATAATGGCCGGCTGCCTTGGCTTCTATTTTGAATCCTTTCGGATTGGGACGCTGGAAGGAGGAGGTCATGACCTTTAATAATTTATCACCGAGGAAGGGCGCCATCTCCCAGACCTGGATCGTGATATGCGACTCCTTGTTCGGGCTGAAGCTCATGTTGGCGGGGGCATAGACCAGGGGGCGTATATAAGCATCCTGGAGGTTATTCCTTTCCAGCACTTCGTAGGTGGCGCGGATCAGGGTATCGCCGTCGGCCTTATAAGGCATATTCATAGCCAGTGCGGAACGGCGGAGCCGGTCATAGTGGTCGGTGGCTTTGAAGATCTTCGTCTTGCCGCTGACGGTGCGGTAAGAGCGGATGCCTTCGAAAACGGCGTATCCGTAATGTAAGGACTGACCGTAGAGGTCGGTCTTTGCTTCCGAAGCTTTGATGAATTCTCCGTCCAACCAGAGAATGGTGTTCCCGTTATAATATTCCATAAACTACATTTATATAATGGCGAAAAGTTTCGATTCGTCGATTTTTTGGCAAACTTGTTTGCCAAAAAAAAGCGACCCGCCTTTGGGAGGCGGGTCGCTGGTATCTTTATTGTTAATATTTTAACTTACCACCCTCCTCCCTGACCCGCAGGAATAATAATCACCACCACCACAATAATTATTGCGACAGTCCGGGCGATAATATTTACTCTGCGTAAGTTCATGAAGGATGATTCTTACCACGAATATACTCCCGCCATTTGAATAAACAAAGAACTTTTTTGAAAAGGGCGCAAACTTTTTTGCAGCCTCTACATGATTGTCTATATGATCGTCGACTTTCTCAACTCAATATTTCCTTTATGCACGTCCCCGGGTATTTTACCTCCTACGTAATCGCTGATAAGTTCGCCGATGGTGGTGGTGAAATAGAAATTGATGGGGTCTATATCTTTCGTTACGAATCCGTTCTGGAGTGTCCAGTTCGTGGCTTCCCTTACTTTATCTGCTTCTTTATTCAGTCCGAAATGATCCAGTAACATGGCTGCGGACAAGATGCTACCCAGGGGGTTGGCGATATCTTTTCCTGCGGCTTGCGGGTAAGAGCCATGGATCGGTTCGAACAGCGCTGCGCCTTTGCCGATGGAGGCGGAGGGCAGGAGTCCCAGGGAACCGCTGATCACGCTGGCTTCGTCGCTGAGGATGTCTCCGAACATATTCTCCGTGAGGATCACGTCGAATTGTTTGGGGTTCAGGATGATCTGCATGGCGGCATTGTCCACGAACAGGAAATCCACTTTTACGTCGGCGTATTGGGGGGCGATCTCCTGGACGACCTTTCTCCATAAGCGGGAAGTTTCCAGCACGTTGGCTTTGTCGACGAGGGTCAGTTTCTTTCTTCTTTGCTGCGCCTGTTTGAAGGCGAGGTGAGCGATGCGTTCGATCTCATCGCGGGTATAGGTACAGTCATCGAATGCCTGTGTGCCTTCGGCATTGGTTTCTTTCTTGCCGAAATAGATGCCTCCTGTGAGTTCGCGGAAAATGACGAAGTCTACATTTTCCAGGATCTTGGCTTTCAGGGGAGACAGGTGATGGAGGGCCGGGTAGGTGCTCACCGGGCGTATGTTGGCAAATAACTGCAGCGACTTTCTTAATTTAAGAAGGCCCTGTTCGGGTCTTACTTTAGCCGTGGGATCATTATCATATTTAGGGTGACCGATGGCGCCGAACAGGATCGCATCACTGTTGAGGCAGGCTTCGATCGTTTCGTCCGGGAGGGGGTTGCCTGTTTTGTCGATGGCGTCGGCGCCCATCAGGCAGTATTTGTAGGTGAATTCATGGCCGCCTTGTTCGGCGATGGAATTAAGTACTTTGATGGCTTGTCTGGTCACTTCGGGTCCGATCCCGTCACCTTCAATAACAACAATGTTTTTTTGCATAAGAAAAAGAGATTTGGGTATTGGGTTTTAAGAATGCGTTGCTTCGTTAAGCTGTTCGAATGTTTCGATCTCTCCTTTGATGCTGAGCAGGTAGTCGATATCGTCATACCCGTTGAGCAAGCAGGTTTTTTTATAATTATTGATTTCGAATGTCTCCTGGTCGCCGGTGACGGGGAGAGTAATCGTCTGTTGTTCCAGGCTGACTTCGATCTTCGTTGCCGGATCTTTCTCAACAGCCGCAAAGATCTTCTGCAGGAAACCTTCGCTGACGGTGACTGGCAACAGGAAATTATTCAGGGAATTGTTTTTAAAGATATCTGCGAAGAAGCTGCTGACGACTACGTCGAAGCCGGCGTCTTTGATCGCCCAGGCGGCGTGTTCGCGGCTGGAGCCGCAACCGAAGTTCTTCCCTGCCACCAGGATTTTTCCCTGATAGGTGGGATCATTCAGTACAAAGTCTTTTTTGGGTTGCCCATTGCTTTCATAACGCCAGTCGCGGAAGAGGTTCTCCCCGAATCCGTCCCGGCTGGTGGCCTTTAGGAAGCGGGCCGGGATGATCTGGTCGGTATCCACGTTCTCCCGGTTCAGGGGGACTGTGGTAGAGGTGATTTTATTTATTGATTTGGTGCTCATTGTTTGCGTTTCTTGTTTTTGGCTGATGGCTTTCTGGTTGAAACTCATAGGTATTCCCTTACGTCCGTTACTTCCCCGGTGATGGCTGCTACGGCAGCTGTCAGCGGGCTGGCGAGCAGGGTCCTGGCATTGGGTCCCTGTCTTCCTTCGAAGTTGCGGTTGGAGGTGGAGATACAATATTTACCTGCGGGGATCTTATCTTCATTCATTCCCAGGCAGGCGGAGCAGCCGGGCTGGCGAAGCAGGAACCCTGCTTCTGCGAAGACTTTGTCGATGCCTTCGGCGATGGCTTGTTTTTCCACTTGTTTGCTGCCCGGTACGATCCATACTTCTACGTTATCGGCTTTCTTGCGGCCTTTCACAAAGGAGGCTACCAAACGCAGGTCTTCGATGCGGGAGTTGGTGCAGCTACCTATAAATACATAGTCCACCTTCCTTCCTTTGATCGGCGCTCCGGCCTGCAGGCCCATATAGTCCAGGGATTTATGGTAGGAAAGTCGTTCTTTTTCGTCGATGGAGGATTCTGCCGGAACGATGCCGGTCACGCTGATGCCCATGCCCGGGTTGGTACCGTAGGTGATCATGGGTGCGATGACGGCGGCGTCGATGTTGATCTCTTTGTCGAATCGGGCGCCTTCATCGGAATAGAGTTGTTTCCACTCTGCCAGTTTTTCGTCCCACTGCGCTCCTTTGGGGGCGAATTCCCTTCCTTTGAGATAGTTAAAGGTGGTTTCGTCGGGGGCGATCATTCCACCGCGGGCGCCCATTTCGATGCTCATGTTGCAGATGGTCATGCGGCCTTCCATGGAAAGGTTGCGGATGGCGGAGCCAGCGTACTCTACAAAGTAACCGGTGGCGCCGCTGGCGGAAATGGCGGCAATGATATAGAGGATGATATCTTTGGATAACACGCCTTTGTTTAATTCTCCTTCCACGTTGATGCGCATCAGTTTGGGCTTGCTCTGCAGCAGGCATTGGGTGGCCATTACCATTTCCACTTCGCTGGTGCCTATTCCAAAGGCTATGGCGCCGAAGGCGCCATGGGTGGAAGTGTGGCTATCGCCGCAAACGATGGTCATGCCTGGCTGGGTGATGCCCAGTTCCGGTCCTATTACGTGTACGATACCCTGGTAGGGGTGGCCGAGGCCGTATAATTCGACCCCGTATTTTTTACAGTTTTCGATCAGTTGCTGTACCTGGATCCTGGATAGTTCGTCCTTGATCGGCAGGTGCTGGTCGAGAGTGGGAACGTTGTGATCGGCGGTGGCGACGATCTGTTGCGGGCGGAATACTTTCATTCCTCTTTTTTCCAGGCCTTTGAATGCCTGAGGGCTGGTGACCTCATGAATGAAATGTTTGTCTATGTACAAGACCGAAGGTCCGCCGTCAATGGTTTTGACGACGTGTTGGTCCCAGATCTTTTCAAATAGTGTCTTTGCCATAATTATTTTTAATCGATTCTGTTATGTTACGCGGTAACGGTTGTTTTTGCGTATGCTTTTGCCAGTTGATGGAGGTCTTCTTCGACGACTTCCTTTTTAGTATCTGCCACCTGTAAGAACCTTTCGTAGAGCACGTCAATATCGTTGCGATCGAAGGAGTAGCCGACTTTCTGAAAGCGGAAAGCCAGGGCGCTGCGGCCGCTGCGGGCGGTGAGTACGATCCTGGATTCTTCGGCTCCTACTTCCTGGGGATTGATGATCTCATAGGTGGAGGCATCTTTCAGGAACCCGTCCTGGTGGATGCCGGATGAATGGGAAAAGGCGTTGGCCCCTACGATTGCCTTATTCGGTTGTACGGGCATGCGCATGGTATCGGATACCAGGCGGCTGAGGGGGTTCAGGTATTGTGCCTGTATGTTGGTATAAAATCCAAGCTGTTTGTGTTGTTTGATCACCATTACTACTTCTTCCAGGGAGGTGTTGCCGGCGCGTTCGCCCAGTCCGTTGATGGTACATTCGATCTGCCGGGCACCGCTGCGGATGCCGGCGATGGAATTAGCCGTTGCCAGGCCGAGGTCATTATGGCAATGGCAGGAGATGACGGCTTTATCGATGTTTTTGACGTTGTTGACGAGGTAGGCGATCTTTTCGCCGTATTGGTCGGGCAGGCAATAACCGGTGGTATCGGGGATATTGACTACGGTGGCGCCGGCGGCGATGACGGCTTCGATTACGCGAGCTAAATATTCGTTATCAGTACGGCCGGCGTCTTCGGCGTAGAATTCCACATCGTCGACGAAGTTTTTGGCCCATTTAACGGCCTGGGTAGCCCTGGTTATGATTTCATCACGGGTGGAATTAAATTTGCTTTTGATATGAAAATCGGAGGTGCCGATGCCGGTATGGATGCGGGGACGTTTGGCATATTTCAGCGCCTGGGCGGCCACTTCGATGTCTTTTTGCACGGCCCGGCTCAGGGCGCATACCGATGCGTTTTTGATGATCTTCGAGATTTCTTCCACGGAATGGAAGTCACCCGGGCTGGAGATCGGGAAGCCGGCTTCCAGGATGTCTACTCCCAGGGCTTCCAGTTGCACGGCCAGTTCGACTTTTTCTTTAGCGTTCAATTTACAACCCGGAACCTGCTCTCCATCCCGGAGCGTGGTATCAAAAATGAAGATTTTTTTGTCCGACATAGAATTTTTTAAAACGGTTTAAAAAAAGGAACAGGCTGTTTACATTTGCAGGGACTGGTCCGGAAAGCCATAATAATAGACCTTCATCCCGAAGTTACTTTTGTTTAGTTTCGTACAATAATCATAATTAGTTCCTTTTTACACTGTGTAAGAAGGGAGGATTGGCCTGAAACCCTGTCCTGTCAAGTACTTTAAAGTTGTAAATTACGATGCCCAACCGCTCGTCAGATGCTTTGTTTCAATTGATTAAGTCGCTGGAAAAGTCCGAAAAGCGGAATTTCAAGCTATATATCAAGCGGAATTCAGGCAGTGAGGACCTGAAAATCACCCAATTGTTCGATGCGATGGACAAGATGGAGGAATATGACGAGGCGCAATTGCTGCAAAAGAATAAAAGCATCAAAAAGCAGCAGTTGTCCAATGCCAAGGCACATTTGTACCGCCAGATCCTCTCCAGCCTGCGGCTGATCAAGAACGACGATAACATTGATATTCAACTACATGAGCAGCTGGACCATGCCCGGATCCTCTATAACAAGGGGCTTTACCTGCAGAGTCTGAAGATGCTGGACCGGATCAAGGAGAATGCCAAGGCTCATAACCAGGTCACTTTCCTGCTGCAGGTGCTGTTTTTTGAAAAGAAGATCGAAGCGCTGCATATTACCCGGAGCATGCAGGACAGGGCCGACCGTCTAACGGCGGAGGTGGACGAGGTGAACGGGCATTTGCGGCAGGTTAGCCAATGGTCCAATCTCTCCCTGCAGCTGTACAGCTGGTATATTCGTAATGGGCTGGCCCGCAATGAGAAGGATGAGAATGCGGTGCAGCAGTTCTTCGAGCAGCATATTCCTTTGGCGGCCGGGCCGGGCATTGAGCAGGGGTTTTATGAGAAATTATATCAATACCAGAGTTTTTGCTGGTATGCGTTTATCCGGCAGGATTTTCTGCTGTATTACCGCTATGCGCAAAAATGGGTGGATCTCTTCGAGCGATCGACTTTCATGATCGGGATCGAGACGGCTCACTATATCAAGGGGATGCATAATCTCCTGGGGGCGCATTTTGATCTGCTGAATTATCCAAGGTTCTCGGAGACGCTGGAGCATTTCGAGGCGTTCTCCCGGTCTGATGTTGTTCAACATAATCACAACAATCTGATACAAACCTTTGTTTACCTATACATATCGAAGCTGAACAAGCATTTCCTGGACGGTACTTTCACGGAAGGGGTGGCCCTGGTGCCTTATATTGAGGAGAAGCTGAAGGAATACGAGATCTATCTCGACCGGCACCGGATCCTGGTCTTTTACTACAAGATCGCCTGTTTATATTTCGGGAGCGGGGATTATGAGCGGACCATTGATTATCTGAATAAGATCATCAACTGGAAGGTGGATCTTCGTACGGATCTGCAGTGTTATTCCCGGTTGCTGCACCTGATCGCCCATTATGAGCTGGGCAATTTCGAGTTGTTGGAATACCTGATCATCGCCGTTTACCGGTTTATGGCCAAAATGGAGAATTTGAGCGGGGTGGAGGAGGAGATCTTCCGGTTTCTCCGGCGATCGTTCAAGGTGGTACGAGGGGAGATCCGGCCTGAATTTGAAAAGTTGCTGGAAAAGCTGAAGAAATATGAGAAGAACCGGTTTGAGACCCGGGCTTTTGTCTATCTGGATATCATTTCCTGGCTGGAGAGTAAGATCAAAAATGTGCCGGTGCAGGATGTAATACGGGAGAAGTACCTGAATGGGAGCCGGAGGGGGTAGGGGTCGGGCGACGGGTGGCCCGGAGCCGGTATTCGTGGAAATTCAGCATGCAAGGCCCTGATTACGGGAAAGGAGAACCTTACTAATAATTACTAAAGTTATTATTGATAATATCAAATAAGATATATTTTATTACTAATTTGCGTACCTTTGCCCTCCTTAATTTAGGTGCATTGGCATTATCATAATGCTATTTTGGGTATAATTTATTGACATTCAGTAGGGTAGGAAAAGAATAAAAAACCGCATATTGCAATATGGCTATTAAAAAAGAAAATCGTCCCAGGGCCACTTTTTCAAAAATCACTATCGGACTAGCTTCACCTGACTCCATCCTCGAAAGATCGTATGGGGAAGTATTGAAGCCCGAGACCATCAACTACCGCACGTACAAGCCTGAGAGAGACGGCCTGTTCTGCGAGCGTATATTCGGTCCTGTAAAGGATTACGAGTGTGCTTGCGGTAAGTACAAACGTATCCGTTATAAAGGTATCGTGTGCGACCGTTGCGGGGTGGAAGTGACGGAGAAGAAGGTTCGCCGGGAACGTATGGGTCACATCAAACTGGTGGTGCCTGTAGTTCATATCTGGTACTTCAAGTCTTTGCCGAATAAGATCGGTTATTTGCTGGGGATGAGCTCCAAGAAAATGGAGAGCATCGTCTATTATGAAAGATATGTGGTCATCCAGTCCGGTATCCGGGTGGATAAGGGCCAGAATCCGGGCGACCTGCTGACGGAGGAGGAATACCTGGAAATACTGGAAAGCCTGCCGAAGGACAACCAGTACCTGCCTGATGAAGACCCTTCCAAGTTCATTGCCAAGATGGGAGCAGAGGCCGTGCATGATCTGCTGGAAAGGATCGAGCTGGACCAATTGTCTTTCGATCTGCGTAATGCGGCAGCGAATGAAACTTCCCAACAACGTAAGGCGGATGCCCTGAAGCGTCTTAGCGTGGTGGAAGCTTTCCGTGATGCAAATTCAAGGATCACCAACCGTCCCGAGTGGATGGTCATGCAATATATCCCTGTCATTCCGCCGGAATTACGCCCGCTCGTTCCTTTGGATGGCGGCCGTTTTGCTTCTTCCGACTTAAATGACCTCTATCGTCGTGTAATCATCCGGAACAACCGTCTGAAGCGTCTGTTGGAGATCAAGGCTCCTGAGGTGATCCTGCGTAATGAAAAGCGCATGTTACAGGAAGCCATCGATTCCCTGTTCGACAACAGCCGTAAGTCCAACGCGGTGAAAGCCGAAGGCGGACGGGCTCTGAAATCCCTCAGTGATGTACTGAAAGGTAAACAAGGTCGTTT
Organism: Puia sp.; assembly: GCA_036394375.1. Lineage (GTDB taxonomy): Bacteria > Bacteroidota > Bacteroidia > Chitinophagales > Chitinophagaceae > Puia. The sequence goes on along the minus strand of DASWFF010000130.1, from coordinate 23,867 downwards.
CCGTCAGAATCTGTTGGGTAAACGTGTTGACTATTCCGGTCGTTCGGTAATCGTCGTAGGACCTGAACTGAAACTCCACGAGTGCGGACTGCCTAAGGATATGGCGGCGGAATTGTTCAAACCCTTTATCATCCGGAAGCTGATTGAAAGAGGGATCGTGAAGACGGTGAAGAGCGCCAGAAAACTGGTTGACAAGAAAGAGGCTATCGTATGGGATATCCTCGAAAATATATTAAAAGGTCACCCGGTCATGCTGAACCGGGCCCCGACGCTGCACAGACTGTCTATCCAGGCCTTCCAGCCCAAGCTGATCGAAGGTAAGGCTATCCAGTTGCACCCGTTGGTGTGTACGGCTTTCAACGCTGACTTTGACGGTGACCAGATGGCCGTTCACGTGCCTTTGAGCAGTGCAGCCGTGTTGGAAGCGCAATTGCTGATGTTGTCCTCCCACAATATCCTCAACCCCCAGAATGGTACGCCGATCACCCTGCCTTCACAGGACATGGTGTTGGGCCTCTATTATATCACCAAGGGTAGGAAGTCTACTCCGACGGAAAAGGTGAAAGGAGAAGGGAAGGCCTTCTACAGCGCCGAAGAAGTGATCATCGCCTACAATGAAGGAAGGATCGACCTTCATGCTTTTATCAAGGTGAAGACCCGGGTGCGGAATCCGGATGATACCCTGGAGCTGAAGTTGCTGGAAACCACGGTGGGCCGGGTATTGTTCAACCAGAACGTACCGGTGGAAGTAGGTTTTGTGAACGCGCTGTTGACGAAGAAATCCCTTCGGGAGATCATTGGTAATATCATCAAATGGACCAATATCCCCAAGACCGTTAAATTCCTGGATGACATCAAGCTGCTGGGTTTCCGTATGGCATTCAGAGGCGGACTGTCCTTCAACATCAATGACCTGATCATTCCCGATACCAAGGAGCAACAGCTGGACAATGCGAAGGTGGAAGTTGACGAGGTCTGGGATAACTACAATATGGGTTTGATCACCAATAACGAACGTTATAATCAGATCGTGGATATCTGGTCCCGCGTCGATACCCGTATCACGGAATCGCTGATCGTTGAGTTGGCGAATGACAAACAAGGGTTCAACTCCGTGTATATGATGTTGGATTCCGGGGCCCGTGGTAGCAAGCAGCAGATCAAGCAGCTTGCCGGTATCAGGGGGCTGATGGCCAAGCCGAGAAAATCAGGTTCCACCGGTAGTGAGATCATCGAAAACCCGATCCTCTCCAACTTCAAGGGTGGTCTGAACGTATTGGATTACTTCATCTCCACGCACGGTGCCCGTAAGGGGCTTGCGGATACGGCCCTGAAAACGGCGGATGCCGGTTACCTCACCCGTCGATTGGTTGACGTGGCGCAGGATGTGGTAATCACCGAAGAGGATTGTGGTACGTTAAGAGGAATTGCAACTTCGGCATTGAAAGACAATGAAGATATCGTTGAGCCATTATATGACAGGATCCTGGGACGTACTTCCCTGCATGATGTATATGATCCGATAACGGATAAACTGATCGTCAGCGCAGGCGAACAGATCTCGGAAGAGATCGGCAAGCATATCGAAGAATCCGGTATCGAAATAGTAGAGATCCGGTCGGTGCTGACCTGCGAAAGCAAACGTGGTGTTTGTGTACGGTGTTATGGTAAGAACCTGGCGACGGGTTATACCACACAGAAGGGCGATGCGGTGGGAATCATTGCCGCGCAGTCCATCGGTGAGCCGGGTACTCAGTTGACCCTGCGTACCTTCCACGTGGGTGGTGTGGCCGGAAGCGCCTCGGTAGAATCCACGATGGGTGCGAAGTTCGACGGTACTGTCCAGTTCGACGGTCTGAGAACGGTTATTACAGAAAATAATGAAGGAAATAAGGTACATATCGTCATCGGCCGTACCGGTGAGGTGCGTATCATGGACGTGAAGAATGATCGTCTGCTGATCACCAATAACGTTCCTTACGGTGCTACGCTGAACGTGAAAGACGGTCAGAAAGTGGCTAAGGGCGATGTGATCTGCACATGGGATCCGTTCAATAACGTCGTGATCTCCGAAATCGCCGGTCATGTGAAATTCGATGCTGTCATCGAAGGTATCACCTACCGGGAAGAAGCGGACGAACAGACGGGTCACCGTGAGAAGGTGGTTATTGAAACCAAGGATAAGACGAAGATCCCATCCCTGAATATCGAAGGGGCCAAGGAAGTGAAATCTTATAACTTACCTGTCGGATCGCATATCATTATCGAGGAAGGTGAAGCAGTGAGAGCCGGACAGGTAATCGTGAAGATACCCCGTGTCCTCGGTAAGCTGAGGGATATCACGGGAGGTCTGCCCCGCGTAACGGAATTATTCGAAGCGCGTAATCCGGGTAACCCTGCTATCGTGAGTGAGATCGACGGGGTGGTAGCTTTCGGTAATATCAAACGTGGTAACCGTGAGATCATCGTAGAAGCCAAGGACGGTGTGGTGAAGAAATATCTCGTTCCGCTTACAAGGCAGATCCTGGCACAGGACGGTGACTTTATCAAGGCCGGCGCGCAGTTGTCGGATGGTCAGGTAGCTCCGGCGGATATCCTCTCTATCAAAGGACCGTTCGCCGTACAGGAATATGTCGTGAATGAAATTCAGGAAGTATATCGTCTTCAGGGTGTGAAGATCAACGATAAGCATATCGAAGTGATCGTGCGCCAGATGATGCGTAAGCTGACGATCGTAGATCCGGGCGATACCCGGTTCCTCGAAGAGGATACGGTCGATAAGTTCGAATTCCTGGAGGAAAATGACTGGATCTTCGACAAGAAGGTTGTGGTCGATCCGGGTGAATCCACCAAGCTGAAGGCAGGCCAGATCGTAAGTCTGCGGGAAGTAAGGGAAGAGAACTCTATTCTGCGCAGGAATGACAAGAAACTGGCTGAGTTCAGGGATGCCAATGCTGCTACTTCGGCGCCATTGCTGCTCGGTATCACCAAGGCCTCCCTGGGTACACAAAGCTGGATCTCTGCGGCTTCCTTCCAGGAAACGACCAAGGTATTGTCCTCTGCCGCTATCCAGGGCAGGAGCGATGATATGCTCGGCCTGAAAGAGAATGTCATCACCGGTCATCCGATCCCGGCCGGTACAGGGTTGCGTGATTTCGAGAACATGATCGTGGGTAGCAAAGAGGAGTATGAATTGTTGCAGACGACCCGTGAAGCCATGCAGTTCGATGAAGAAGAATAGTTTTTTATAAGGATATTGTTAAAAAAAATCAAGTAGGGGGTAAAAAGCCTCCTACTTTTTTTATATACAAAACCTACTCGTTATATTCGCGTTTGCGGCATCTATAGGTGCTAAATCCTAAATAATTCGTTTTACCATGAAGTATATTTCTACCGTTTTAAGCGTGATTGCCCTGGCCCTGATCGGAGTATTATTCTTTTTACAGTCACACCATGGCGAACAACTGAAAAAGCTGACCGATGGTGAAAAGAAGACTTCCGGTAACGGGTTTAAGATCGCCTATTTTGATATGGATACCCTGGAAGCGCATTACGATTATTTTAAGGATGCACAGGCGCAGGTAAAGGGTAAGGAGAACGATATGAATATGGAGCTGAGCAGTCTTGACAGGAGCAACCAGAAAAAGGTGGAAGCCTGGCGACAAAAGGGGAATACGATGACCCCGGCCGAGAGCGAACAGGCCCAGCAGGAATACCAGGCTATGCAGCAGGCTTTTCAGAGCCGCAAGTCAGCGCTGGAGCAGGACCTTTATAAGAAAACGGAAGACCTGAAGACCACTATCCGCAAAAAGATCGAAGATTTTCTCAAAGACTATAATAAGCAAAAGAGCTATTCCTTCATTTTCGCCTACGATCCCAGCTCTTTTATATATTATAAAGATACTCTCTATAATATCACCCCCGACTTAATGGACGGACTAAACGCCGCCTATAAGAAGAAAAATTGATCGTTTTGTTGCCTGCCAGGCTGCTCGGGAATGCGTTGATTTTCTTATCTTCCCATTTCGCGGGCCTAACCGAGGAGAAACCGAGGAACGAAGGTTTCGACGAAGGTTTCGACGAAGTTCGCCGCCGGCTAAACAAAAAATTAAATTCTTCTAATGGCAGAAACAACCAAAACTTTCAAGCCATCCCTTGGATTATTGGACGGCACGATGATCGTTGCCGGTTCTATGATCGGGTCCGGCATTTTTATCGTTAGCGCAGATATTACACGCACTACAGGCAGCGCAGGCTGGCTGATCTTCGTATGGGCCATTACGGGGTTTATGACCCTGGCGGCTGCCATGAGCTATGGGGAGCTGAGCGCGATGTATCCCAAGGCCGGAGGCCAGTATGTATACCTGAAGGAAGCTTATAACCCGCTGACCGGTTTCTTATATGGCTGGAGTTTTTTCGCGGTGATCCAGACAGGGACGATTGCGGCGGTAGGGGTGGCTTTCTCGAAGTTTGCAGGGTACTTTCTGCCGGCGCTGGAACTGAAAGACGAGAATATCCTTTTGCAGATGGGCGCCTTTAAGTTGTATCCTGCCCAACTGGTATCGATCGTATTGATCATTTTTCTTACCTATGTAAATACCCGGGGGATAAAGTCCGGTAAATGGATACAGACCATTTTTACGGTCACCAAGTTGTTGTCTATATTCGGACTGATCGTTTTCGGGTTTCTGCTGGGGGCTCAAAAGGGCATCTGGCATAGTAACTGGGCAGATGCCTGGAGTATGCAGAAATTGAGTCATGCCACCGGGGGAGGTCCTTCGGATATCCTTGGTTCGCCCATCCTGGGACTGGCGGTGGTGGGAGCTATTGCGGCTGCTATGACGGGTTCGATCTTTTCCAGCGATGCCTGGAATAATGTAACTTTTATTGCCGGGGAGATGAAGAATCCCAAAAGAAATATCGGTCTCAGCCTCTTTCTCGGCACCCTGATCGTAACAGTGATCTATGTATCCGCCAACCTGATGTATCTGTCCGTGCTGCCTTTGAGCGGAATTGCCTTTGCGCCGCAGGACCGGGTGGCTGTTGCCGCTGCGAATGTCATTTTCGGGCATATCGGTACGTATGTGATCGCCGTCATGATCATGATCTCCACTTTTGGATGTAATAATGGACTGATCCTGGCCGGCGCCCGTGTCTATTACACGATGGCTAATGACGGCCTGTTCTTCCGGAAGGCCGGAAATCTGAATAAGAATTCCGTGCCGGCCTGGGCTCTTTGGGCACAGTGTGTGGTAGCGGCTATTTTATGTCTCAGCGGGAAGTATGGCGATCTGCTGGATATGATCTCTTTTGTCGCCGTCTTCTTCTATGCGCTGACGGTGTTGGGGATCTTTATTTTGCGAAAGAAGGCTCCGGAGATGGAGAGGCCTTATAAGGCTTTCGGCTACCCGGTACTACCCGCCATTTATATCCTGCTGGCGATCGTGTTTTGCATTGCCCTGATCATTCAGAAGCCTGTTTATGCAGGTTGGGGGTTGGGGATTGTGCTGGCGGGGATACCTTTGTATTATATCGCGCTGTCGACTGGAAAGAAAGAGTAGCTGCAGGCTGTTAGCTTCGAGCTTGCGGCAGGATGCGGGCAAAGCGTTGAGACCGGGAGTTCGGAGGGATGAAGGCGGGTGGTAAGCGCCGGAGTTCGGAGGGATGAAGAGGCAGCCCGGGAAAGCCCTGAGGCCGGATAGATAGATGAGAAGCGAAAAAATTTATGTATGACTGATTTTACTAAATTATTCGGGGATTTTAAAAACATAAAGGCGGGCGTCATCGGTGATATCATGTTGGATACCTATTGGTGGGGGCATGTAGAGCGGATATCTCCCGAGGCGCCGGTGCCGGTCGTTACTTTGGACAAACGGGAGTACCGGATCGGAGGGGCCGGAAATGTGGCGTTGAATCTCTCCAGCCTGGGCGCGAGGGTGTCGACTTTCTCCATCATCGGCACCGAGGAAGAAGGGAAGACGCTGGAAGGCCTGCTGGCTAACAACCAAATCGATACGGGTTATCTGTTGAAAAGTAATAACCGTATCACAACGAGTAAGGCGCGTATCATGGGCCGCAATCAGCAGATGCTGCGATTGGATTCGGAGACGACACGGGATCTTTCGTCAGCGGAAGAGGATGAACTTCTTTCGCAGGTGGAGAAATACCTGAGCCAGGAAAATCCGCAGGTGATGATCTTCGAGGATTACAATAAAGGGGTACTGACCCAGCGGGTGATCCGGGAAGTGATCGGACTTTGCAGCCGGCGCCAGATCGTTACGGCTGTCGATCCCAAACGGAAGAATTTCTTTTCCTACGAGGGCGCAACCATTTTCAAGCCGAACCTGAAGGAGGTGAAAGAGGGACTGAACCTGCTACTGGACGACATACAGTTACCTGCCCTGCAAAGTATCCACGGGCAGCTGGCTGAAAAATTACAGCATCTTATTTCTTTTATAACTTTATCGGAGAAGGGGGTGTACTACCAGGCTCCTGGCGAGTCCGCTATCATCTCCTCTCATCTGCGCAATATTGCCGATGTCAGCGGGGCCGGGGATACGGTGATCGCTGTCGCTTCGCTGGTATATGCCGTAACTAAAAATACCCGGCTGATGGCTGAGATAGCCAATATTGCAGGGGGGTTGGTCTGCGAAGAGGTAGGGACTGTCGCCATCGACGCGGAGCGATTGCTGAAGGAGTGTAAAGCCTTGCTGAAATGAAAAAATACGCCGTCATAGTGGCCGGAGGATCCGGCCTGCGTATGGGTACCCAGGCGCCCAAGCAATTTTTATTGTTACAGGGGAAGCCGGTCTTATGGCATACACTGAATGTCTTTTTGGATGCCTATGAGGACCTGGAGATTATCCTGGTATTACCGGAGGAGCATATGGAGACCGGCAAAACGATCCTTTATGCTACCCGGGCTCCTCATCGTATCCGCGTGGTTGCAGGCGGAGCTACCCGGTTCCATTCTGTTAAGAACGGTTTGCAAGCGGTAGAGAGGGAGTTGGCGCCGGGTGCGGGGATGGCGGAGGAAGGCAGGACGATCGCTGATGGGCCGGAGGACGCTGTTATTTTCGTGCATGACGGGGTGCGGTGCCTGTTGACAACGAATCTGGTACATCGTTGTTACGAGAAGGCCGTCGAACAGGGGGCCGCTATTCCGGTCATCGATTCCAAAGACAGTGTCCGTTTGGTGACAGCGGAGGGAAATGAGGCGATCGATCGCGCCCGCGTGAAGCTGGTGCAGACACCGCAGACTTTTCGTAGTGGGATCTTATTGTCTTCCTATGCCGTAGCATACCAGGAAATCTTTACCGATGAAGCTACTGTTGTAGAAGCTTCCGGTCATAAAGTGCATTTAGTGGAAGGGGAACTGAATAATATAAAGATCACCACTCCGGTGGATCTGACCCTTGCCGGGCAACTGCTTATTTTATCTTCCAAAGGGTAAGGCCCACGGCGACTTAATTTTTGAATAACCGGAGGGGCCAGGGCAATCCGTTGTGCCGGTAAAAATAATAGGGTTGATCCTTCGCGCCGAAATTCCTGTAAAAATGGGCTATGCCCGGTATTTCGGATCCTTCAAAATCGAGGATCATGGGCTTCCCGGCAAATTCCCTGATCAGATGATCCAGCAGGGAATGGTTGGCGCCCGTCTGACGTCCGGCCGGTAAGACGGTGGATTGCAGCAGGTACATCCTGTCTTTCTCCCGGAGGAGTAAGGCTATTGCGAGTGGTTGTTGCCGGTGGTCCGTCAGCGTTCTCAGCAGGATCTTTCCGGCAGGCGCTAAAAAGAGACAGAGTTCTTTAAATTGCCGGTAAGCTTCTTCCTTTACGTGAGGGGTCCTGCCCTGGTATTGTCGTTGATAAAGGTCAAGAGCTGTGGACAGATCGAAATCGGATAGGTATTGGACCGGGGAGCGGGCCCGGGCTGCGAGTTTGAGGTTCTTCACCAGGTCCTTTTTGTATTGTGCGGACAGTTGGGCATAAGGGGTGTCAAGGGGCAGGATAAAGTTGGTATAGGCCTGCAGGGACGGATGTTCGTTTTGATAGTTAAAGAAGATCTCTGCGAAGCGAAAATGTGTGTTGAGCCGGGCCAGGAAATCTTCTACCAGGGAGGGCGGGGGAGGCGTAAGGGAAAAGATGCCCAGCTGTTGGGTGAAGGCGGGTTGGCAGAGATATCTGATCCCTGCCTTTTGTTTCCAGGTCAACGGTAGAACCGCTGTATAGTCTTCCAGCACCAGGGCATCCCATTGTCCTGCGGTCATATAGTCCAGGTAAAAACTCCGGCCATAGATCAGTCCGTTAGGGGACCGGTCGATACAGGCCTCCCATTTTTGCAGGTCGATTTCCTGTCTTTTCAGATAGCGTATATGGTAGGGGGTGCTCATCTATGGCCGGGGCCCTTTTCTCTTAATGTTTGGAGGTCTATGCTGAAGGATAGTTTTTTCCAAAAGGTATTTTGGTTGGGGATTGTCTTTAACTGGTCGTTGAAATCGCTGCTGTAAAACAGGGGGGCGTAGAAATTGACGATATCATGGAAGAGGGACAATTGTAATCCTCCCGTATAGAGGAACCTGCTTGTCAGGGGATTGTCCTGCCAGGCTCCTGCGTAGGTGCCGATATCCAGGAATACCTTCAGGGGCAGCCATTGGGGTACGATGGAAGAGGGCAGGGTACTGCTGAGATTGAGGGCGCTCACCCAGTTATCCGATCTTCCTTCCAGCCAGGGGAAATTGGGTACCCGTATTTTGAGCCCTCCGTCCCTGATCATGATCTGCTGGCTGGCAAAGCCTGTATAGTCATTGCGTCCAATGAAATAATTACTGTAGGTATAATCCTCGGAGCCGCTGACGCCCGTCAGCTTTGGTTGATAGATGCTGAGGTCCAGCGAGGGGGACGTACCGCCGAGGTAGCCGAATTTGGCGGCAAAGAACCGCAGGTCCAACCCGCCGCCTGTCTCATAATTGAAGAAATAGTTGCCGGTGAAATTGATCCGGTAAAACCGGTCGCCCTGCTGGAACTGCAATAAGGCTTTGTATGGATAGAGCACCCTGTTATCTTCTATATTGAAGCTAAGTTGATTCAGGTAACGGAAGTGATATTTGCTTATGGCGACGGGGTATGAAAGGGAGTCGGTGCTTTTCTGCACATAATCAGTGAAGGTCTTTTCGCCGATGAGATAAGTTTTCCATTCGACCCATTTCAGGGTGGTGCTGCGGGCGGTCTTGTTTTTCAGGGTGAGACGCAGGGAGGGGGCGATCTTATAGAATCCACCGAATAATTTATTGCCGTTGCTGTCGCTGCCGGAGAGAGAAGAGAACCTGGCGCCTTCCAGGCCGAGTCCGATCTTTTGGAAAGGGCCGCCGGGAAACCAGGAATAACCGAGGTAGGCGGCGCCGGTAAACTGGTGGCTATTCGTTGCGTAGAGGGGGGCCAGCAGGAATTGAAAAGCATTGGGGGGCAGGTCGAAATTATGGATCACGGCCCCGATCATGAAGTGATCATAGGTATTGTAACCTACTGCCGGTGCGATATTGATGTAGCTGATCTTGTCCGTATTGCGTCCGGAGAAGAGGAAGGCCGGGCGTATTTTTTTAGGGTGCGTTCCGGGAGGGATGGGGCCTTTCTCGTCCAGCCGTGCAAAGGGCGCCGCCAGGTTGCGGGAGCTGGTTTTCTCGAATACGGTACGGAAGTCTTCGGGAGCGGGGTGTTGGAAGGTCCAGCGCCGGAAGTATTCCTGCATACAGGAGTCGAAGAGGGGGGCGCCCAGGGAATCCTGCAATTGTTGCAGCCAAAGGGCAGCCTTCGCATGTGCGATCAGGTTATAATTGAGGGCGGTAAAATCTTCGGATGTCGTGGAGATCGGTTGATCCCTTCGCTCTTCGGCGAGCGTATTGATGAGCAGGAGGGCCGGGTCGGCCGGCAATTTCCTTCTTATCCATTCCGGGGGGGCGGAAGCCGTTTGCCGGGAGGTGTTGGGATGCGTGTTGGATTTTTTGCTATGGGAGATGGGATGGGAAGCCTTTTTAGCTGGCGCAGGAATATTGCGGAGCTGGCTTTTTTGAGGAGGGGTCGGGAGTCGCAGGGGTTGGGGTTCGGGGGAGCCGGGTGGATAGTGAATATTTTTATAGCGGCGATCGTAATAAGTATTGAAGCCTTCGGCCATCCAGGGGGTAGTCCGTTCGTCGGGGCCAAGGATGCTGTGAAACCAATTGAGGCCGATTGCGTGCTGGATGGATAGGTCGAGGGCTTTGACGGTGGCCGGGGAGGTGATGCCGGCGAGGGTTGGGTAGGAGGCTCCGGGGGAGGTGATGCCTGGTGAGCCGGTTCCCGGGGCGGCTGTTTTTATTTCTGCTATGCTGACTACGTCATAAGGATATTCGCCTATCAGGGCGGAGCGGAAGCGGACCGCTTCTTTTATGGATGCAATGCTGTAGTGGCGCCAGAGGGGGGCTGCCTTCGGGGTGTAGTAAGCGTAAACGTCGATGATCCTGCCGGAAGCCAGCTGTAAAGTATCGTGATCTGTCTGGAAATGTTGGTTGGCGAACCAGGCGAAGTCGGAAATATTTTTTTGCCGGAAGCGGAGGGTTTGGGTGCGGATAGAATCGGGGATGAGGGTGGCGGATGCGAGAGCGCCGGTGGCGGCGACTGTATAGTTTTTGGGCAGGGTGATGCGGACGTCGAAGTTGCCGTATTCGCTGTAGAACCCGCCCTGGTCCAGGTAGGGGATGGGATGCCATCCTTTTGGGTCATAGACGGCGGGTTGAGGATACCATTGGGTGACCTGGCAGGCCCCTTTATTATAGCCGTTTCTGGAAAAGGGAAAGGGCAGTTGTTCGTGGAAGGGGGTCGTGATCGTTATCTGAGCGCCCGGCAAAAGGGGGGTAGGTAATATTATTTTTATGACATCGATGTATTGGGGATGGTCTTCCATTTTTGCTACGACGCCCTCTACTCTGAAGTCCAGGTGGTTGATATACCCTCTTTTCCCTTTATCCGAGAAATAGAAATCCGTTCTCCCGTTGTCCAGCAGCTGTTCGCTGAAGGCTGTCTGATCGTTCTTGTAAGCATTGGGCCAAAGATGGATCCAGATAAAGGAGAGGGTATCCGGGGAGTTGTTGCTGTATATCATTTTCATAAAGCCGTCCAGGGTATGTTCTTCCTCATTCAGGGATACATCGATGGTGTAGTCGACTTGTTGCTGCCAGTGCGCGATCTCCTGGGAGCGGGCTGTTCCCTGTGCGCAACAGGCTGTCAATAGAAGTATAAAGATTCTTTTATGCAGGTTCATTTTTTGTCTCCGGATGAAGTTGGTCGAAATTACAGCATTCCCGTCTTATTCAGCAGGTCGAAGAGCTTGTCCAGGCCTGAATGGGTGATTTGTTCCAGGCTGGCCTTCAGGTCTTCGGGATAAGGGTGTTTGAATTTCCAGTGGGAAAAATAGTTTTGCATCCCTTTTTTAAAGTTTTCTTTGCCCATCGTCTTTTCCAGGATATGCATCCATACGGCTGTCCGCGCATATACGACCAGGCCGTAGTCAAACTCCGATGAAAAGGCTGCGGCCGGCGTCTCGATCGGCTCGGTCATTCTCAGTTGGTTGAGTACATCATAAACGGCATCCAGGAATTCTTCCGGTCCTAACTTCTGCCATCTTTCCGGTATTTCGGAGCCCAGGATGGAGTTGCTGCGGTATTTTTCCGCTTCATAGCGGAATTCATAAAAGGTGTTGATCCCTTCATCCATCCAGGGGTGTTCCCGTTCGTTGCTACCCAACATCCCGTAGAACCAGTTGTGCCCTACTTCATGGGCGATCACTCCGTCCAGGTCTTCCCGATGCGCCCGGGGGCTGGTGATCAGGGTGATCATGGGATATTCCATTCCGCCGGAGGAGGTATTGCCGGGGCCTTCCAGGGCGCTGACCACGGGGTAATCATATTCACCGATCCATTTCGAATAATGCAGGACGGCGTCTTTGATGTAGGAGATGCTATGCAGCCATTCTTTATTTCCGTTGGAATGATAATAGGAGAATACGTCGATGATTTTTCCGGAAGGCAGCAGCAGGGTGTCGTAATTGATCAGGAGGGATCTATCGGCGAACCAGGCAAAGTCATGCACGTTCTCCGCATGATAGTCCAATGTTTTCAGGGTACCGGGGGCAATGACATCCGATGACGAATGAGTGAGGGATGCGGGCTCTTTTGCCAGATAATGAACGGGAGCTTCCGGATTGGCGAGGTTCAGCCGGCCCAGGCGCTTGTAATTTTCCAGCTCTTCTTTGGTCTGCAGGCTGCCGGTAGCGCCAACGGTATAAGCGGCCGGGAGGGTGATATGGACGTCGAAATTGCCGAACTCGCTGTAAAATTCACCCTGGTCCAGGTAGGGCATTTCATGCCATCCTTTGCTGTCATAGACGGCGGGTTTAGGATACCATTGGGTGATCATATAGCTTTTGCCTTCGTGTCCGAGACGGGAAAAATAAGAGGGTATCTTAACGAAAAAGGGAGTGGTGATGGTGATTGCTCTTCCGGGCGGTAGTTTCGCCGGCAGGATGAGCCGGAGGATGTCGGAATATTTCGGATGGGGTTCCGTAAGGGCCGTTGTTCCATTGACGCTGAAGTTCAGCTGGTCGATGTACCCATTTTCCTTTATCTTCTGCAGTTTGCCCCGTCTTTCTTCCATCTGTGATAGCTGCTGGTAGAGGGCGGTCGTATGGTCTTTGTAGGCATTGGGCCAGCAGTGAATGTACAGGAAGGCGAGGGTATCCGGAGAGCGATTGGTATACCGGATCGTTTCAAAGCCTCTCAGGGTATGGTCGTTATCGTTGAGGGTTACGCGAATATCGAAGTCGGCTTGCTGTTGCCAGTAGGGCGGCGGGGAAGAGGTTTGCGGGGGGAGACGGGTTTCCTGTGCCGAAAGCTGTAAGCAGGCCGCTGCCAGCAGAAGAGGGGGGGCAATAAACAGGAATATTTTGTTCATTTTTCAATGGTTTGCACCGCGTGCCGGGCTGTTGGCGGGCCGGCCCTGCAGTTATTTCTCACTTTCCTTTCCCCGTAAAAATGATGCGCAGGGTATGCAGCATGATCTTGAGGTCCAGGCCCAATGAGATATTTTCTATGTACATCAGGTCGTATTTCATACGTTCGATCATTTCATCGACATTCTCTGCGTATCCAAACTGGACCATTCCCCAGGAGGTGAGGCCAGGCTTCACTTTTAGCAGGTAGCGGAAATAGGGGGTGCGGTGGTACAACTGATCGATATAGTATTGCCGTTCGGGTCTGGGTCCTACCAGGCTCATTTCTCCCTTCAGGACGTTCCAGAGCTGGGGTAGTTCGTCAATGCGCCATTTGCGCATGGTCTTTCCCCAATGCGTGATGCGCTGGTCATTGTGGGAGGAGAGGGCCGGGCCGTCGTCTTCCGCATGGAGGTACATCGAGCGAAGCTTGCAGATCAGAAATTTTTCCCCTTTATAGCCGGTCCTTTCTTGCCGGTAAATGACGGAGCCCGGAGAGGAAAGTCTGACGCGAATGGCTGCATAGAGGATGAGGGGGGATAAGAGGATCAATCCCAGCACGGCTACCAGCACATCGATCAGCCGTTTGATATTTTGCTGCCATTCGGGCATGAGGCCGGTGTGAATATCGGAAAGGAGGGCGCCGAGTACATTACTGGTCCTGACGGAGCCGGAGAGAATATCAAGGGTACTGGGGATGATCTTTATTTCTACGTCTTTATCGCTCAGTCTTTCAATGATCTTCTCCACTTCTTCTTTATCCGATCGTTCGAGGGCGATGACTACCAGTTCAATCTGGTTCTTGTCAATGATCTTTTCTATTTCACCGGAACTGCCCAGTTGGGGAAGGTACCGGGCGATGCCATTATTTTGATGCTGGTCATTGCATACATAACCGGCATACTGGTAGCCTGAGGACCGGAGGCCTTCAAAGGAGTCTTGATAGATCTTGGTCGCTACGCCGTTACTGCCGATCAGCAGGGCATTGAAATGTATTTTTCCATTTTCCACCTGTCTGCGTACCTTGTTCAGGATGATGATCCTGCCGGTCAGGGTCAATACGAAATGGGCGATCAGGAAAATGAAATAGGTTTTATAGAAATAATGGTAATCTTTTACCGGGTCGTTGATGACGATCGAGAAGAAGATGATGGTGCAGCCGGTAATGCTGTAAATAAAAGTATTGGTGAGTTCGTTGAGCCGGGATTTCTTATATAAGGAGGTATAGGATCCCACCATGGCGTATAGGATGAGCCAGCAGAGGGGGATGGTAATGGTGCCCAACCAGAAGCGGTTGGTCAGGAACAGTTTATTATTTACCAGGATGGGTTCTGACAGCAATAACCTCCGGCTGAAGTGAAAAATCATGGAAGCGACCAGGGCAGTGAGATAGTCACTGAGGAGGTACCAGAGGATATTGATTGTATGTTCTTTTTTATTCGCTGCCATGACCAGGGTCAGGAATTGATAGTATTGTGTTTTATTTTTTGCAGGATCTGGTGAGCGATGTCCATTGCCCGGAACCCATCTACTTCCGATACCAGGGTGGGGGTATTCTCCAGGATGGCGTCACAGAATTTTTCCAGTTCCAGCCGGATCGCATTTACTTCCGGGACGGATGGGTTGGAAAGTGCGATCGTTTTTTTCCCATTCGGCGTTTCGATATCGAAAGAAAATACATCCAGGTCCTGGGGCGTCTTCAATTTAATGACCTCTGCTTTTTTATTCAGGAAGTCGATACCGATATAGGCATCTTTCTGAAAAAGGCGCATTTTCCGCATTTTTTTCATGGATATACGGCTGGAGGTAAGATTGGCCACACAGCCGTTGTTGAATTCGATGCGTACGCTGGCTATATCGGGGGTTTCGGTCATAACGGCTACGCCGCTGGCGGAAATATTCTTCACTTCGCTTTTCACCAGGCTGAGAATGATATCGATATCATGGATCATCAGGTCGAGGATCACGCTGACTTCCGTTCCCCGGGGATTGAACTGTGCGAGGCGGTGGACCTCGATGAACATAGGAGTCAGCTGCAGGGTTTTGACGGCCAGATAGGCGGGGTTGAATCGTTCTACATGGCCGACCTGTAATTTGACATTGGATTCTTTTACCAGTTTTACCAGTTCTTTTGCTTCTTCCATGGTATTTGCCAACGGTTTTTCAACAAATACATGTTTACCCTTACGAATGGCTTTTTCACAGAGGGTGAAATGAAAGGGGGTGGGGGCGATGATATCTACCAGGTCGCAGGCATCCATAAGACGTTCCGGGTCGAGGAAGCGGGGTAATTGGTATTTTTCCGAGACTTCCTGGGCAATTGTATCACTAGGGTCATAAAATCCCACTAATTCCGCCTTTTTGATCTCTTTCCAGTTGTTCAGATGAAATTTCCCAAGGTGCCCTACGCCAAAAACGCCTACTTTAAGCATTTATTAATTTTTTTATGGGCCAAACCTACATCAAAATGGTGAATACGCAAATACTGATGAATGGTCCGACGAACTGCCAAATAGCAGATATTCAAATGAAAGGACGGGATAAATATAGGCATTTGATGCCTGATAGCCTTTAGTGGATCTACTACGCATCCATACGATACCCGGCGGTAGCATTCCCTTTTAGAAGCTTTGCATACGATTAGGGGCTCCTGGCTTTAAGTATTTGAACAGGTTGCTCAGGGTGAGTGGAATATCCTGGTTGGGGAAAAGACGTTTTTTCACGATCATTTTGATGGTGACCAGCAATATTGGGATATAGAGCAGCAGCGCGATATAAAAATAAATGGTATATATTTTTAATAAATAAGACCGTATGGAAATAGTATCTGCTTCTTTCGTGCCGAGGAAGAGATTGAGGGCTCCTTTGATAGCGGGGAATACGACGGGGATCTTATGCCAGTTGGTATATCTTACGTCTTCATACCGATAGGCGAGGTCATATCCGGGCGGCACCTGTTTGGCGTAATAGGGCCAGTCATTCTTTACGTCCTCAAAGCTGGCAAGCTTTGAATCCGGTCTGACAAAGTAAATATTGAAGAGGGGATCCAGTACGGCCCATCTGCTGCCTATTTTTACTTCTACTACGTTATGTGCAGCGAAAATGCCATTGGCTTTCATTTGGGCGATGCGGATGGGGTAGTCATAGGTCTGCAGGATCCGCGCCAATACTTCGGAGTAGCTGCCGCAGGCGCCTTCAGCCGTCATCAGGTCTACGGAAGCCGGGTGGAAGAAGTCGGATTGCAGGCCCAGCCTGCTCCCGTTCTGGAAGGTGGCAGTCCTGCCAACCATTAGCATACTACAGGCATTCATCGCTTTTATGGCGATGGAGTCCTGTGTATCGTTGTCATCTACTCTACTATCAATGCTTGTTTTTATGGAAAGGAAAAGTCCGTTCTCGTAAGCGGCTTCCATTTTAAAATAAAAAAGGGAGGCTAACAGAAAGCCATTGAGGAACATGAGGAAGTAAAGATTCCTGAATGCTTTTTTCAAAAAGTTAAATGGGTTTTTCAATGCCATATATCTTTAAAATGGTTAAAGGCTGCGCAGGAGGGATCTTAACATATTAAAAATACAATCAATTCGTTAAACAAAAAAGTAAAAAACCCCAAACCGTACTTTTATAAGACTGCTAAAATTTCTCTAGGTTTAATCCGGCAATTTACGAGATTTTGTCTTATTGGGGCATTAACGGTTTAGGTGAGCTGCTTATTTTACGGTAAGGGGTGTTATTTTATGACGTAAGTGTTTTTTTGGATTCCTATACCTGTCATTTTCAATGATTTCCATCTGGCGGGCAGACTTGTTTTTAATTGGATAAGCCCTGTGGGAGTGATCTCCAGTCCGCCAAAGCCATTCAGCATCGCTTGCAGCAGGCCGCCGGCGCCGGTGGCGAAATAGGGGTTGTTGCCGGTCGCCGTCTCCGCGATGACTCCAAAAGGAGGGCGGAGATTGGGGGTATAGCCTGCTTTGAAAGCCTGGTATGCTTTGATGGGTTGACCTAAGCGTTCGTAGAGGATGGAAAAGATGGCATGGGTCATAGCGGGCCCTTCTCCTACCCGGGGTTCGTAATAGTTCAGGTCCCGGCGGATGGCATCGGGGGCTGTGACCTCTTTCAGTGGATAGGCAAGTAGGTTTGCATCGGCCTGTTTGATCTTCTCTCCGTTATAAGAGGCATGTTCTTTGGTCGTGCCGTCTTCAAAATGCAGGATCGGGATATTCGTACGGACGGTCATCCAATCGGGATCGGGGGTTAATCCCAATAGTCTGGCCGCGTCGGTGGCATATAAGAGGTTGGCCCGGGCTGCTGCGTTCGTGAAAGCATTGTTGTCTATATTCTCCGCCCATTCATCCGCGGCTACTACGTTTCGGATATCGTAATGGCCGGGCCCATTTCGTTCTACGCGGCTGGCCCAGAAATCGGCTGTTTCTTTCAGGATGGGGTAGCCTTTTTCGCGTAGCCAGTTCCTGTCCTGCGTTACGCAGTAATAATTCCAGGCGGCGATGGCTACATCGGCGGTGATATGATGTTCGAAGGGGCCGCTCAAGGCCCAGATGGGGGTCTCTTCATTGCCGCTCGCGGCGCTCTCCCAGGGGAACATGGCGCCTTTATAACCGTGGTCAGCTGCATTGTGCCGGGCGGCTTCCAGGCGCTGGTACCGGTATTCCATCAGGGATGCGGCTATTTTGGGTTGTAAGAGGAGCAGGGCGGGGAACATCCAGATCTCCGTATCCCAGAAGGTATGGCCATTATAGCCAAGGCCGCTCAGGCCCATCGGGGACAGGCTGTAGGAAGTACCTTCCCGGGCAAAGGAATAAAGATGATAGATCATGTTATGGATGTCCCGCTGAGTGCTGTCATCTCCTTCCAGCAGGATGTCGCTTTTCCATAGTTCTTCCCAGGCGCGGTCGTGGAATGCTATAAGCCGGCGGCTTCCTTCCAGGGTGGCGAAGAGGGTGAGGCGTTCGGCCTCGTTGAGGGGGTCATCATTATGAGCCGAGGTGATGGCGGTGCCAGCCACGGCAAAATGATAGGTGGTCCCTGCGGCCAGCTTCTTTTTGAATTTAAGCAAGTGCATGCTGTTGTCCCACATTTCATGGATGACGGCGGGTTCGGTTCCGTGGGGCTCATCGAAGAGGAAGCTATTGGAGGCTGCCATCAGCAGTTTGCCGGTGGGGCTTTTGGCGGTCGAGGTGAGCAGGGATATTTTCACATGGGGCCGGTCGATCTCATTATAATAGTTCTGAACGTCTTTCAGCATATCGGGGGCTTCCATGACGCTGGCGGGGATGATCTCAATATCTTTTTTGGCGGTGATGGATATGTCTACCAGGGCCGTATAGGGCAAATGTCGCAGGGAGTACCAGGTATAGGTGACGGATGCCTTATCCTGGTAGTCGAAGCGGGTCGTGAGGTTTGCCTGTTTCATATCCAGCACCTGCTGCAGGTGGGAGACCTGCCGGAAGTTGTCAATACGCTGGCCGTCGATGTCCAGGTACATGTTCACGAAGTTGAAGGTCTTGAGGATATTGCTTACGCGCCCCCGGCCATAGAGATCGAAAGCGCCGTTGAGCACGACATCTTTTGCTTTGAAGGGTTCGGCAGACGAGACGAGCCCTACCATGCCATTAGCAATGGTGACGCCATAATAGTTAGAGGGGTCGATGGTATCGGCCCGGATGATCCAGGGGTCGGGGGATGGAGGAGTTGGGGCGGGCCGGGATGATTGTGTGACGTGTGAATCCCGGAGGGAGCCGGATTGTGCATGAGCCGGAAGGCAGAAGAGAAATAGGAGACCTGTTAATGAGAGAGTGAAAGATACCGGATAGATGAATCGCATGATGTTGAATATAATTTTTGCAATCGTTTGGGGCTAATTTACACATTATTGTTTATTTTCATCACTCATATGAAAAAATGGCTTGTATTAATCCCTATAATTATTCTTTTATTTGTGGCTGGTACTTATATTTTAATTCCTTCCACCCTGGATATTTCTAAAGTTGAATTGGTAAAGTGTAATGTAAATGCTGCTTCCAGGATTATTAATGAGGATTCTAATTGGAATAAATGGTGGTCCCCGGGGGGCGAAAGCGGGTATTGTTACAAAATATCCCGTAAACTTTACCAGCAGGTTGAAGTTCCTTTTATAAGCAGTCGGCTTATTGCGGTTAGCACATTGAATTTTTTATCTCTGAATGGCAAGGATTCTGTTGTTTTCCGTTGGGATTGTAGTTTTAAGGCAAGCCTAAATCCGATTAAGAGAATTCAGCAATACAGGGAAGCTTTATCAATAAGCCGTGCCATGAACGCGGTCATTTCCAATCTGAGGATCTTTCTTGAAGACAAAAAAAATGTGTATGGGATAAATATGCGCGAAATTATGGGAAAGGATACGGCGCTAATGGCGTCTAAAATGGTAACGGGCTTCTATCCAGGTACAAACGATGTATATAAACTGATAAAAGATATACGTAATTATATTAAGAGCCAGGGCGCCGTGGAGACCGGTTATCCTATGCTGAACATTAAAAAGACAGGCGACTATCAATTCGAATGCATGGTAGCCATTCCGATCAACAGAGGTTTAAAGGGGAACAGTAAGTTTTTCCCCAAACACTTTGTGCCTCTAAAAATTTTGGTGGCGGATGTTAAGGGGGGGAGCTATTCAGTTAACGGGGCCATGAATCAAATGCAGTTATATATTGCTGATTATCAACGAACAGTAATGGCAATTCCTTTTCAGTCGTTAATTACTGAGCGGGACCAGGTCAGTGATACTTCCGATTGGCAGACAAGGATCGTGCAGCCAATTTTTTAATGATCGAACCTGATCACCATTGTGCTGTCGTTATTCTTTACTAATATAAATGAAGGTTTGCCTCCTATTGTGATCGGACGAATATGGCGTACCTGGCCTTTAATGGCCAGGCCGTTAAGGGGTGTAACAGAAAAACTGTCATTGCCTTCGTTCAGCAAGACCGTACCATAGTCTGCGTCGTATCTTCCCATCTGAATATTGTTCTCGTAATAATTCCCGACCAGTAAGATATCCGGAAGCCCATCTCCATTGGCGTCAATAACTACCGCATCACGATAAGAGGACAACTGCGCTTCCCATGGCATGGCTTGAACCGTAAAGTTCAGGTTTCCTTTGTTAAGGAGGATTGCGTTGGAAAAATAATCCGCGCTCAGGGTATCAGCCTTACTTAATTTTTCCACTGAAAAAAGATCTTGCAGGGAGGCTTTGGCAAAATCCTCTGCGTATAGGAAACTTTTCTTCAGAGTGGGCATTTGTCTTTCTAATTCCATTTTATTGGCGAAAGGTAATTCGCGTCCGTTGAGATAATAGGTGAGAAGTTGTTCTTTTTTTCCGTTATCATCAAAATCAAAGTGGTATAATCTCACTGGCTGTTTTTCTGAAGCTTTAAGCCGGCTGTTGAGGCCGAGGTTGCCTGCAATAAGATCGATATTCCCATCATTATTTATATCAACAGGTAAAATAAAATTCCACCAGCCTTTTTTGTCGGTCAATACTTTCTTTGTCAGGTGATCTCCATGGTTCATGAATGCAATTATTCCTCCCCATTCCAGGGACAGGATCAAGTCCTTCCGTCCGTCCTTATCCAGATCATACCATAGGGATTGTGTTACGAATCCGACCTCCGCGAGACCGGGAGCATATTTCTTTGTGACATCCCTGAATTTACCTGTCCCGTCATTTTGGAGTAGATAAGAGTGTGGGGTTTGACCGTAATCAAGCGGTACCGACCTGCCACCGATAAAAAGATCCATGAACCCGTCTTCGTTAAAATCGACTGCGGCTAAAGTGGACGCATTAATGAACAGGCTGTCAAATGCCTGGTCGTACTTCTTTAAGTTGCCTTTGCCGTCGTTTAAATATACTCTCGGAGTCAAATAAGGGTCCTGCCCAAAATATTCGTTTCCTCCGCTGGCTACCACGAGATCTTTATACCCATCATTGTTCACGTCGATCCAGGTAGCGTCAACGTCTTCATAGGTACTATCCTGGTCAAGTGCGGGTTGAAGGCTTCTTTTGAATTTGCCGTATCTGTCTTGTATAAAAACGGAGCTTTTTTTCCACTTTGAAGAGCCTATAAAAACGTCTTCAAGATTGTCCTTATTTATATCTCCGATTGCAAGAGCGGGTCCTTCCGTGGAAAGCATGTGAGGGATTAGCGGTTCCCGGTCAAATTCATGAAAGTCATTTTCTTCATGTTTATGGACGATGCCTGTCGATAATGTAATGTCTTTGACGGTTTTCGTCGGATTTTTCCGATACCCAGTTATTTTGCCGTAGTCAAATTTCGGGAGGGCTTTCTGATAGGTGAACTGCATATGATTGTTAGCCGGGTTCAAATTTACCTGTTGGCAATTGTTGTCCGGCCAAATAAGAAATGCAGAATCAATTTTCGTATCGGCGAGGCCTACATGGAGAGGTATTTCCATACTGGATAAAAAACCATGTACCGGGTATTTTTCATATATCCGTATTCCTCCGTTTGCAAACAAGATCAGTTTGGCGCCGAGAGCGTTTATATTATCGGAAGAACCTTTTAGACTAATATCAACGAATGGCTTTATATTTTTATCATTGGTGGTATTTTTGTAAACCACGGCGGGCTCATCAATATTGTTTACCACTAAATCCATATCTCCATCATTATCGAGATCGGCATAGATAGCGCCATTGGAATAAGTTGACCTGGAGCCTTCGATTTTGTTTTCCAGGTCTGCAAATACCAATTGGCCGGTATTTTTAAAAAACTTACTGGGTAATTTTATCTGTGGAAATTTATTTATCATTTCCAAGTCCGTATTATCCAGGTTTTTGTCATGCATCTTTTGTTGCAATTCCTGGTTGGAAACAAAATTAATGTAGTCGATGTCGTTAAGTCTTTTCGGAATACCGTTGGATATGAAAAGGTCCTTTAATCCATCATTGTCGAAATCGACCCAGAGCGGAGACCACGACCAATCGGTTGCAGCCACGCCTGCGTATAAACCAACTTCGCTAAAATGGCCATTACGCCTGTTTAACTGAAGGTTGTTACGGGTATACTGATAATTGTAGCCATAACCGATTTTTAGATTGAAAATGTCCCAGGTATCTTCTCCTTCCGATCTTTTGAGGAGATATGGATCATAAGGGAGCATGTCCATAGTTATAATTTCCGGGAAGCCGTCATTGTTGATATCTGCCGCATCCACGCCCATTGAGAATTGACTGGTATGCATGATCCTGTCATTGAGTTCATCCTTGAATTTGCCATTATGTTGGTTTATATACAAGTAGTCATTTTCATGAAAATCATTTCCAATATAGAGGTCAGGATAGCCATCAAGGTCTATATCAGATGCGACAATGCCAAGTCCATAGCCTATAACTGAGCTATTGATGCCGCTTTCTTTTGTAACCTCGGTGAATCTGCCTGTTCCCTCATTGCGGTATAACCGGTCGCCGGATAGAGGATTATAGGAGGCTAATTTATCTTTCCGGGGGCCGAAATTTCCGTTCTGATGAATAGAATGGTTGAGTAAATACATATCCAGGTCTCCATCCCCATCATAATCAAAGAAGACAGCCTGTGTGCTAAACCCTGAAAAATCCAATCCATATTCTTTGGCTTTATCTTCGTACCAGGGAACTCCATTTTTATCGATGCCCTTGCATATAAGTAATTGATTATGGCTTACCGGCAGCCCGATGAGGTTACCTACTTTACAAATATAAATATCCAGCAGGCCATCGTTATTGATATCGACCACTGACACTCCTGTTGACCATCCGCTGTCTTCGGGTATTCTCGCCAATTGGGTCACATCTTTAAATTGTAAGTTTCCTTTATTAAGATAAAGTTTACTCTGACCCTGGTTAGAAGCAAAGAATAAATCGATAAGGCCGTCATTATTGAAGTCTCCTGCCCCTATTCCCCCGCCATTATAAAAATACATGTAGTCAAATACGTTGAAGCCCCCGGTTGGCCGCAAAGTATTGCTAAAATTCAGTCCTGTCGATGTGGCATCCAAGACTTTAAATATAGGCTCCTCTTCCGGCAGCCGATGGGCTGACCTGCAGCCTTCCAAAAAAAGAAGGGAAACTAAGAGCAGGATGACACTAATTTTCTTTATTATTTCAATCATAATGGCGCATTGAATAAAGCCTGAGATATAAAATACAACCTACAAGTTCTATTTTTTATTTTTATCCGAAGGTCCGGGCCTGGCAGTTTTCATTTGGCACTTATAAAGTGCCGGGTATTCGTCGTTTTGTAAAAACAGTAAATGTACTTTATCTTTTCCGGGGATCTCGACGATGTCCCTGATCTGTCCCCGTAATTCGAGACCGGAGCGATCCGGGGCGATCCAGGTAAGCTGTCCTTTTCCGTCATTGAGGAGGATATGGCCAAAGCTGGCGTCCAGCCTCCCGAACTGGGGGAGGAAGCCGAATTCGTTGCCTCCCATGACCAGGTCCGGGAATCCATCCTGGTTGATGTCGATGCAATGGATGGCATTGACGGAGGAAAGCTGTACTATTGGGGGCAGGGGTTGTATGGAAAACTGTCCATTTCCTTCATTGAGGGCGACGATGGAGCTGGGATAATTGAATTGTTTTACCAGGGAGCTGTCGAGCATGGCTGGGGGAAATAGTTCCCGGATGGATTTTTTGGCATATTCGGCGTGTCGGAGGTTTTGTTTTTTGAGGGAGGGGATCTGGATTTCCATTTCATGTTTCAGAAATACGGGCATGTCTTTGCCATCGATGCTGCGGGTCAAGATCTTATCGAGGTTGCCATTCTGGTCGAAGTCATTGATCCATAGTTTT
>DASWFF010000129.1:0-57448 GCA_036394375.1 Puia sp. | reverse complement strand
TTATTCTAATCCTATTCTAATCACATTATAATGTATTTTTAAACTTAATTAAATACATTTGACCTTATTTATAGATTATTCATATGAGAAAAACTGGCAGTTTCCTGGGTGTGATCATCACGGGCATCTTTTTTTTAACCGGATGTGTTCCAACAAAACAATTCAATGCTTCGCAGCAGGCTTTATCATCGGCGAGATATGACAGCGCCTTGCTGGCGAATAAGGTAAAGGATCAGCAGACCTTTATTGAAAAATTACAACAGCAGGGATCCGAGCAGCGGCAAAGGATTGATTCGCTGGCGCAACAGATGGAGGCACAGCGGCAACAGATCAGTGCGCTATCACAGCAGGTCGCCGACCTCAAAGACAAAAACGGCCAATTATTGAATGACGCTGCCAACAAACAATCGTTGTTAAGCAAAAGCCGGCAGGAATTGATCAATCAGCAGGTTAAACTGGAACATTTGCAGGCGTTGATGGATAAACAAAAAAAGGCGATCGAGGAGATCCGAAAAAAGATGACCGATGCCCTGGTCGGCTTCAAATCCAATGAACTCTCCGTGGCCATTAAAAATGGCAAAGTATATGTCAGTCTGCAGGAAAATCTGTTATTCCCGTCCGGCAGCGCAGTGGTTAATCCCAAAGGGAAAGAAGCCCTGGGCAAACTGGCTGAGGTTTTGAACCAGAACCCTGATATTACCGTCGATATAGAGGGGCATACCGATTCCATCCCTATCCGGGGGAAATACCAGGATAACTGGGACCTTAGCCTGGCGCGGGCAGCATCCATTGTGCGGATCCTGACTGTTGATTATAAAGTTGAACCGATGAGGATTGTCGCTTCCGGGCATAGCCAATATGATCCTGTTCAGACCAATAGTACTCCTGAGGGAAGGGCATTGAACAGAAGAACGGATATTATTTTATCACCGAAACTGGATGAGTTATACAAATTATTGCAGACTCCGGATATGTAATATGGCAAGGCGCCAGCTATTCCTGAAGGCTGTCATAAAAACGGCGTGCTTCCGGCAGTGCCTTCCCGCAAATTGTTTTAACAGACAAAATGACCTTTTTAAAATTTATTTCGTCGAAAGCTTCATATTCCAACACATCGAGATCTGATTGAAGTTGTGCCAAAAGTCCCATGATGGCTATATCGGTTCTCATACTATGGGCAGTCTGTCGAAGGGTGTCCGGGTCTTTATTTACCAATGCGGACTCAAGCGCCTTGATGTCCAGCGGGATGATTTCCAGGAATTGCTCCGTCACCGTCCTTTCATATTCCTTATCCCCATCACTGATCCCCCGCATATAGTCAAGATCGATAAATTGATAAGCGTCCGGTTGAGAAGTGGCCTGATCTTCCCTATTTATATTCTTCTTTAATTCCGGCCGGACTGTATTCATTCCGGTGAATTGTGCGATAAGTCTGTAAAGCTCCCGCTCGTTGATGGGCTTGGCGATATATTCATTCATTCCGTAGCTCATGCATTTTTCCTTTTCACCTTCAAAGGCATGGGCCGTCATAGCAATAATAGGGGTCTCCAGCTGCAGTTGCCGCCGGATCTCCAGTGAGGCTGTGTAACCATCCATCCCGGGCATCTGGATATCCATCAATACAAGATCATAGGTTTTTGCCTTCAGCTCTTCGATTGCACGGATCCCGTTGTTCACGATATCGAATGAAAGTTGCCAGGCGGTAAGCAGGTGCTTAAGGAGGCTTTGGTTCATTTCATTGTCTTCCACCACGAGGATCCGTATGTGCCGGGCATCAGGATAGCCGGACCTGTCCGTTTCAGGCCATGTCGATACAGCCAACTGCCCGGCAGCTATTTCATAAGGGATCATAAAATGGAAGACGGTCCCTTTACCCGGCTGACTTTCGACTTCTATTTCACCATTTTGCAGCAGTACGAGGTCCTTTGCGATGGACAATCCAAGGCCGGTACCTCCGTAATTCCGGCTGGTGGAATCTTCTGCCTGCCGGAACCTTTCAAATATTACGGATAATTTTTCTTTTGCGATGCCAATACCCGTATCGCTTACGACAAAGCCGAGACGGATATGGGACCCGTCCATTCCCTTATTGTCAATAGCAACCCTTATGGCTCCCTGGGGTGTGAACTTCACCGCATTTCCGATCATATTCACCAATATCTGTGTCAACCGGGTTGCGTCGCCTGACAAGGTATCCGGAATACTGTCATCGACCGAAGTGTAGAAATGCAAGCCTTTTTCAGCCATTTTTTCCATGAACAGGGTTTGGATGGAATGAATAAGACCCCGGACACTAAAAGGCATACGATCGATCCGCATCATACCTGCCTCGATCTTTGAAAGGTCGAGGATATCATTGATAATCGTCAGCAGGTTGCTCCCGGATCCCCGGATAGCGTCTACAAATTCTGCCAATTCCGGATCTCTGTTCCTGGACTTTAGCAGGTTCGTAAATCCCAGGATTGCGTTCAGGGGGGTGCGGATCTCATGACTCATATTCGCCATGAAATTTTCCTTTATCATGGAGACTTCCCTCACCTTCTTTTCAGAAGTGTCGAGTTGCTGAATTAACTGGTTTTGCCGGCGTATCCTGCTGATAATGTACCAGAACAGTACCGAGCCGCTTCCTAAAACCATAACGATCATGACAATACTCCACCTTTGAGCTTTTCTGCCGCTGCTATTGATAGCAACCGAGAGGGAGTCCAATAATCGCTGCCGGCTTCCATAAATCTTACGGCTTATAGTATTAACTTCATTGCTCAGCGCCCTGCGTTGCATGATGGCCCTGAAATTATCGGGCGACAGCCTGCCTGTATGACGAAAGCTATCCAGGACCCTTCTTTTCACCAACAATTTTTCATTGGCCAGCTCGGAGAGACGGTTGATATGCTTCAATGTGCTGTCCCGAACGTCGATCATTTTCAGTGAATCCAGCAAGCGTAGTGCATCCGAAATCTGAAGGTCTACTTCTCCAAGGCGGGAGCTGTCGTTTGTCGCGACGGCCCTTTCGATCTTCGTTTCCGAAGAAAGCAAGTCTCTCTCCAATTCCCGTAATTGATTCCCTACCATTAATTCATTCAATAGTTTTTTGTTGCCGGTAATGAGGTTGTGGATATTCTTGGCAGAATTGTATTGCATGAAAATGATCAGCAGGCTGCCGGCTATAAATGCGGAAAGTATGAAATAGGTGAACCGGTTGCTGGTCATACAAAATAGATATTCGTCATTATTCTACAGGATATTCATCCTTTTGTTCAATGCGGAACGATAGGCATCGGCTACGGGTAACGGCTTGCCGTTAATGATCAATGCGCCGTCCTCCATGGTGTCTATCTTGTTTACGGCTACCAGGTAAGAACGGTGTACCCGGAGAAATTCCTGGGAGGGCAGCCTTTCTTCCACGGCTTTTAAGGTAGTGTGGATGGCATAGAACTTTTCCCGGGTGTATATTTTGACATAGTCGCCCATGGCCTCTGCATATAAGATATTGTCCAGCTTCAGCCTGCGTATAATATTGGTATCCCGGATGAAGATAAATTCATCTTCCTTTATCTTCACTTCTTCCTTGTTGCTTTCGAATATTGCTTTTGCCTTGTCTATGGCCTGTAGGAAACGGGGTGTTGTTACCGGCTTAATAATATAATCGGCCACATTCAGATCGAAGGCGTCCGCGGCATACTCCCTTTTTGACGTGATAAAAATGATCACCGGTCGTCGGACTACCAGGTTCCTGGTCAATTCCAGCCCGGACATGCCCGGCATTTCGATATCCAGCAGCAACAGGTCGACGGGCTGCGATTGCAGCAGGTTATAAGCTTCCAGGGCGTCGGAGCATTCGGCGATAATAGTGAGGTCTCCGACTTTGCCGGCCAGTTGCTTAAGAGTGGTCCGGGCGATCTTATTGTCGTCTATGATCAGGGCGTTCATACCATAAAAATAAGAAATTTGCCAAAGACCCTAGCGTCACAGTTATTGGGTATTTAGTTTTCATCCTGCCTATTGGTAAACAGCCTGGTACATTTTTGATCGGACAAAGGAGGCCATGTTCTCCGGCCGGCTTACCCGGGCCAATTCCCGGTCAAAAATGCTTTCTGCTATTTTTATAGCCATATTGACGGATACTTGCAAAATGGCATCGATAGGCGGATAAATAAGACCGGATGCAAAATTTTCTTCTGTTACCTGTTCGGCCAGCGCTTCTGCTGCTACTATGAAAAGTTCATCCGTTATTATCCGCGCTTCTGTAACAAAGATGGCCAACCCCATCGCCGGGAAAATATACACATTATTGCCCTGGCCGGGAATGAATGTCTGGTTGTTATATCTGACCGGTCCAAATGGACTGCCGCTGGCAAAAATGGCCTTTCCTTTGCTCCAGGTATAGGCCTGCTCCGCTGTACACTCAGAATGTGCCGTAGGATTGGAGTAGGGGAATATAATCGGCCTTTCATTGATAGCAGACATCGTTTCCACCACCTGCCGGTTAAATGCGCCACCAATGGTGCTGACCCCTATAATAGCGGTGGGGCGGATCTCCTGTATAGCTGAAACAAAATCATGGATGGGTTCCCCCTCGTGGGCAAAGCGTTTCTGGTAGTCGGCCAGATCATTTCGGGATTTCACCAGTAATCCATTTATATCGAACATCCGGCAATGACGGAGGGCTGCCTCCTTATCCATACCGTCCGCCACCAGTTTCATGACCAGTAAGTCAGCTATACCTATAGCGGCCGCGCCTGCACCCAGGAATAGAAAGACCTGCTCCTTCAGCTGCTTTCCGGAAAAACGACTGGCAGCCAGCAATCCCGCTGTGGCTACGCCAGCCGTGCCTTGTACGTCATCATTAAAAGTGCATACCTTGGTTTTGAAAGTATTCAGGATGCGAACGGCATCAACTCCTGCAAAATCCTCCCATTGGATACATATTTTCGGGAATACTTCATTGATGGCCTGCACAAACTCAGCGATAAAATCGTCGAAGGCCTGACCGCGCACCCTTTTTTGCCGCAACCCCGGATAAAGAGGATCATCCAGGAACGATTCGTTATTCGTCCCTGCGTCCAGCACAACAGGCAGGGTATATTCCGGCGGCACACCGG
Organism: Puia sp.; assembly: GCA_036394375.1. Classification (GTDB taxonomy): domain Bacteria; phylum Bacteroidota; class Bacteroidia; order Chitinophagales; family Chitinophagaceae; genus Puia. Next base: position 52,346 of record DASWFF010000129.1, on the reverse strand, counting down.
CACAGGCGGTATATAAGCTCAATTTGCCAATAGGAATCCCCATGCCGCAAACGCCCAGGTCACCCAGCCCCAATATGCGCTCGCCATCTGTTACCACTGTAAAACGGACATCCCGGGAAGGCCAGTTTTGCAGGATAGCCGCAATATTTCCCCGGTCATTGATGGAAAGGTACATTCCTCTCGGTCGCCGCAGGATATGCCCGAATTGCTGACAAGCCTCCCCTACGGTAGGGGTATAAACCAACGGCATAAACCTGGCCGGGTCCTGCATGATAGTCTTAAAGAACAAGGTTTCATTATTGTCAAGTAACTGAAGCAGATAGACATATTTATTAATAGGATGCTCGAAATGATCTACCTGTTCGTTGACCCGTTGCACTTGTGTTTCCAAAGTTTCCACCGTATCGGGGAGCAATCCGTTAAGACCATACCGGTTCCGCTCTTCCTTTGAGAAGGCCGTGCCTTTGTTCATACGGGGATTTTGCAGTAAGGAATACCCTGTCTGATCCATAATATTATTTTTTATTTTCGATCTGTACCAGCGTTCCGCCCTTTAATTCATCGGTTGCTGCTGTGATCAATTGATCACCTTCCTGTAAATTTCCGAAAATTTCCACATTATCTGCATTTTCCCGGCCTTTTTGAACGGGTATCCATTCCGTGCGCCCGTTTGTAACGCGAATGACGAATATTTGCTTTGAATTCCCTGTTACAGCCGTTTTGGGGACCACAAACACTTTTTTATCATTGGTGAGGTTAAGCGATACCTGGGCGAACATGCCGGGTAATAAGGTTTTGTCTTTGTTGTAGACGTCCATTTCCAGTTGCTCCGTCCGGAGTTGCATATCCAGGCTTCCTGCCAACCGGCTTATGAAGGCCGTAAATGCCTGTCCGGGTAATGTCGCCACCGTAAAATGGACCGTGTCTTTTTGCCGAAAATAGGCGGTGGCTGCTTCCGGTACGGCAATGACCAACCTCAATTTAGTCTGTTCCTGCAAGGTCAGCAAAGGGATGGAAGAGCCTTTTCCGGCCGGTCCCGCATAGGCGCCGGAGTATATGTTGCGTGAGCTGACCACTCCATCGAAGGGGGCACGGATTTGCAGATAACCTTGCATAGTGGCCGACTCCTGGTACCTCGAACGGGCAGCCGCCAGGTTGGCGCTGTCCGACCCCATCTTTGCATAAGCCATATCGAGATCGTTGGGGGAAATCGTTCCAGGAATTTTGCTGGTGCGGTATATCCTGTCATAATTGGCTTTACTGGCCCGGTAAAGGGCCTCCTGTGTATGAAGGAGGGCTGCCGAAGCGTTCAATGCGTCCTCCAGTTCAGGAGCTTCCAAAGTCACTAATAACTGGCCTTTGTGCACTTTGCTGCCTACATCGACGAGCATGTCCTTTACAAAGCTATTCTCTTTTGCATAGAGATCCACCGTTTGAAAAGGACGCAATTCACCCGGTAATCCCATATGGGTAGTCAACGCTCCTTTACTCAAAGGAATGGTTTGCACGACAGTCGTATCAGAGACCTGGCTGACGGAGGTATCGGTATGGCTTCCGCAGGAGGCAGCCAGCAGGGCGAGCAGGACGGGGACGGCTAGAGAAATATAGCGTTTCATTTTACTGATTTTTTGATGGTTGAATGGTTGAAGGGGATGGTGAGAGGACCGGTTCAAAATGAAGGCTTTGTTTATCATCGGGATCCAGTGAAACATGATGTACCGAAGCCTTTCGCTGCACCCTGGCAAAGATCAGGGGCAGCACCAGCAGGGAAGCGATGGTAGAAGCCAGCAGCCCCCCGATGACAGCCCGTCCCAGCGGGGCGCTCTGAGCGCCATCTCCCAGGCCAGTTGCCATAGGGATCATCCCGACGATCATGGAAATGCTGGTCATCAGGATGGGGCGCAGGCGAAGGCCGGCTGCCCTGACGGCTGCCACGACGGAATCTCCGGCTTCCTTTCTGATCTCCTCTGCATTGGTGACCAGCAGGATGGCGTTGGCTACGGAAACCCCTACCGACATGATGATCCCCATATAGGATTGGAGGTTGAGGGTAGAGCCGGTGGCCAGCAACATGAGCAGGGAACCGGCTAATACCGCCGGAATGGTGGTGATCACCGTAAAGCCTAAAGAGAACGACTGGTAATTAGCCGCCAGCATCAGGAGCAATACCACGATGGTAATGAGCAGGCCTGTTTGCAGGCTGTCCAGGGTCGCCGTCAGCAGATTGGTCAGCCCCCGGGTTTCGACGGAGACGCCGCGGGGAGGTGCGCCGGCATCCTTCAGCACTTTATTCACTGCTACCGCCGCCGTTCCAAGGTCTTTCCGGTAAATGTTGGCGCCGATGGAAAGAAAGCGGGTGGCGCCCCGGCGATCATACTCTCCGATCACGTGATCCATGGTTAGGGTAGCCACGTCTCCCAGTGCAGGCCTGGCGCTGTTGGGCTTTAAAGGAATAGCCGCCAGGTCGTCCATGCTGGTGATGTCCGTTTCCGGTACCTCTACCTGCACTTCATAAGAATTGGCATTGCTTTGATCCAGCCATAGCATTTTCTGTGTGAACCGGCTGGAGGAAGTCGCTTCTGTCAGGGAATTGGATACATCTGTCAACGTCAGCCCCATTTGTTTTACTTTTTCCCGGTCGATGTTGATCAGGACGGCGGGGTTCTTCAATTGCTCTTTCAGCTGTATATCCCGTAAAAAAGGGATCTTTCGCAGGCCGGTTTCAATTTTTTGCGCAAATGCCTGATCCTCGCCCAGGTCTTTGCCCATGACGGCTACTTCAATGGGGGTAGAGGCTCCCTGGCTCATGATCTTGTCGGTGAGGTCGATGGGCTCAAAGGACAGCGTGACATCGGGCATCGCCTTGTGCAAGGCCAGCCGGTATCGTTCCTCGAGGTCGTCTATGTCCGTTTTATAATTGGGATTGAGGCTCACCTGCATGAGGATCTCGTTGGAGCCGCTCGTAAATAGTATGATGGGTAATGTAGGAAAGGAGGAAGGCATTTGTCCTGCAAAAGCAGAGATGATCTCTACATTTTGTTTTCCTACCATTTTATACAGTACATCCTGGGCTTCGAGTAAGGTGGATTCCGTACGTTCCAGCCTGGAGCCTTCGGGGGCCCGGAGGCGCAACTGGAATTGTCCGTCGTTCGCTTTGGGCAGAATATCTTTTCCTATCATTGAGGCGACTGCTGCTGTTATGCCGATGGCCACCAGGAAATACGCGGTAATGGCCAGCTTGCTGTGCCGCATTCCCCTTTCCAGCAGCCGCAGGAAGCGTTCCCTGAACCGGTCGAACAGGCCGGGTGATTTCGGAGAGGATGTTGAGTCGGAAGGCCCGGCGGATGTTGATTCAGGCGCTCCGGCAGGTGTATGCCCTTTGTCTTTTAATATCCAGTTGGACAAGACAGGCACCAATGTTTGCGAAAGCAGGAATGCCGGGATCATGGAAAACCCTACCGCCATCGACAGTGGCAGGAACATGCCCTGTGGAACACCGGTCATTAAGAAGGCGGGGGCGAATACGGCCAGTGTACTTAGCAGGATGAGCAATTTGGGCAATGCAATTTCGTGGCAGGCATCTGCGATGGCCCTGGCCTTTGATTTGCCCATTTCCTGGTGGCGGTGGATATTCTCGATCGTCACCGTGGACTCGTCCACGAGGATGCCGATAGCCAGCGCAAGGCCGCCGAGCGTCATAATGTTAATGGTCTGGCCGAACCATTTCAGCAGCAGGGTGCTGGTAATGATGGAAATAGGGATGTTGAGGATGACAATGAAGGCGCTGCGAGGGTCTCGCAGGAACAATAAGACCATCAGTCCTGTGAGGACCGCGCCGATAATTCCTTCACTGATGAGGCTTTTCACGGCATTGATAACATATACGGATTGGTCGAATTCAAATTTGAGCTCCACGTCGGGCGGGAGCAGGCTCTGCATGGACGGGATGGCTGCTTTAAGGCCCTGCACTACGGACCAGGTGGAGGCATTGGCATTTTTAATGATCGGTATATAGATCGACCTTTTCCCGTTGACATAGGCAAAGCCGCTCGTGATATCGGCGCCGTCCTCTACTTTGGCTACATCTTTCACATAGATCGTCGCACCATTTTGGTACAGCAGGGGGATATTCCCAAAATCCGGAATCTTCGGAAGGACCGTATTGACAGGTGTCAGATAGGTGGTATTGCCTATATGTATATTGCCTGCCGGAGAGATCTGGTTGTTTTCTTTTATCGCGGCAGTGATCTGGTCCGGGGTCAGATTATGGCTGCGCATGAGTTCCGGGTCGGCTTTGATGACAATGGTCCGGGCATTGCCCCCGATGGGAGGAGGGGATGACAGCCCCGCCACCTTGGAAAAGCTGGGTCTCACCCATACGCTGGCCAGGTCCTGTAATTCATTGTTGGATCGTTTGGGGCTGCTAAGGGTCAACTGCCCTACGGGAAGGGTGGATGCGTCAAAACGGATGATAATGGGCGGAGGAGTTCCCGGAGGCATTTCGGTAAAAGCGCGATTGGTCAGGGAGGTGACTTCCGCCGCTGCCTGCGCCATATTGGTGCCGTCATAGAAACTTAGCTTTAGCATGCTCAGGCCCAGGACATTGTTTGTTTCTATCGTCTTGATCCCGGTCACGTACAAATAAAGGTTCTGGTAGTTGGTGGATACGAAACCTTCCATTTGCTGGGGGGACATGCCACCATAGGGCTGTGATACATAGATGGTGGGGATATTCAGGTTGGGGAAAATGTCGATATTGATTGTTCTGACGGCCATGATACCGGCCAGAACGAGACCGGATACCAGTACGATTATGGCGATAGGTTTGCGCAGCGCGGACGTAATAAGATTCATATCTTTTTTTTATAATTGTTGTAAGAACAAGCCCATATCTCCGACAGCGCCAGCCTTCAACAGCAGGGCCTGCCATACGGCATTGGAGGCGACATATTTGTCGATCTCGGCTCTGTTGAGCGTATAGAGTGTTTGCGCGACGTCCACAAGGGTGGTAAGGCCATTCTCATATAAGGCTTCTTTCTGACCGTAGGCGTCCATAGCGGATTTCAGCTGGATGGGCGTTTCCCTGTATTTGGACAGGGCATTGCTCATCTGCTGGTCTGCGAGGGCCAGCTGGTTGGTCAGTTGGTTTTGTTCCAGGTTGTATTCATTGCTGAGTGCGGAAGAGAGATAATGCTGACTGGCGACTTTGGATCTTACCTTGCTAAAATAAGTCACGTCCCAGGTTACTCCCACTCCTACCAGGTAATTGGTGCGAACGGGGTTAACCCCGTTGAAGTACCCTGTCGAATAATCTTTTTGGTTTAATGCATAGTTGCCGCCAAACCCGGAGCCTCTGTCTTGCATCACACCAAAAAGGGAGAATCGGGGGAGTCCCGTTCTATGAATATAATCGGCCAGCAGATCACTCGTCTTTACCCGGCTGTCCATGAATTGAAGGATAGGGTTTTGAGCAATGCTGGCAGGCAAGGAATCCATATTCTTCGGAAGGCGGACGGAAAATGAGCTATCCAGGATGAATGCCTGCGGCGTCACCCCTAATTGTATGGAAAGTTGGTTGGCCTGGCTTTGTTCATAATTCCGGGCGTCAATTAAGGATAAGCGCGCCCTGGATACTTCTGCATTGGCAATGGAGCTATCTACGCCGGGATTCAGCCCGTTCTCCGTCCTGCGCAAAATGATGTCCCTCAGTTGCGAGGCGCGTAGCAGGTTGTCCTCCATCGCCAGGCGCAAACGTTGTGCGGACAGCAGCTCCAGGTAGGCGCCGGTCACCCTGACCTGTTGCCGGAACTGCTCCTGTCGCAGGTCTGCCAGGTCCTGGTTGTTTTGACCTTTGGCGGCTGCTACATGGGACCGCTGTAACCCGAATGAATAGATATTCCAGTTAATATTGGATACATAGAGCGCTCCGAAAGCCGCATTCCAGTTCTGGGAGGGTGTCACCGGTCCTGCAGTAATGGCGGTAATGCCTGTCTGCCCGGAGGACAATCCATTCATCCCATTCAAGGTGCCATAAGCGTTCTCGGCTGCGAGCGTGAAGTCAGGCAGCGCATCTTTTTTGGCGGTGATAATGGCCTGCCCGGAGGCTTTGGCATAATTCTGTTTGGCTTGCAGTAATTGGTAATTGGCTGAGGCGATCTGCAATGCTTCGGGTAAGGTCAATATCTTGCCGGTCGCCTGGGCGGGAGTCATTCCGGGAACCTGGGCTGCGGACTGGGCGGCCACCGGCGAAAGCCGGAACAGAAGGATCCATACCGGCCAGAACCGTAGATGTCTTTTTATGTATGCCATAAAATATTTTTTGTAAAGATTAGTTCAGCTCTGCGTTTTCGGAAAGGGAACACATTGGCAATTTGAGTTTGATCTCCCGTTCATCGTTATAGTCATCATACAGGTAAACGGTTGCATGCCATTCTTTACCTCCCAGCTCATACCTGCTCATCATACTATCCAGCACCAGCAAGCCGGAGCAGGAGTTTATGCTTTTCCCGTCCTCCATAATACCTTCTAAGGAAAAAACCAATTCATCCTCTGAAGAGTCAGACAGGTCGACGGCGCAACCGGGATAAATGGTAGCTTTTACTTTTAGGCTACCACCTGTAAGAGATAGATTTTTTTTCTCAAAGTCGATATCTACATTTGCGAACTGGACCGTTGCCGCAGTATCAGAGATGCAATATTCAAAGCGTTTGAGTGGAATGGAGTCTTTCATTTTTCAGGTTTTTAGTTGTTGCTGTAAACTTACTCCATGTAACAGGGGAAAATAAATGTGAATCGTTCAATGGGCAAAAGCTATCGTTGGATGAAGGGATCAGGGTTTTATATATCTCCTCAATAAAAGGACCAGCAGGAAAATGCTGGTGACTATCCCTGAAAAGATCAGCACCAGGACCCCTGCCGGGCTGTTGTTATCGAGCTTGTGGAGGAAGAGATAGGAAAGACACATCAACAACAGGCTATCGGCAAAAAATAATATAGTATAAAGAGTTTTCATTTTTGTGATGTTGGGCCAATAAAAAAAAAGGGCCGCATAGAAATGCAGCCCGTAACCAAAACTAACTGCTTATGAAAAGCCTTTGTATGAATAAGGACCTAAAGGTACAGGCACTGTCTTCTTCTTTCTGTTGCTAAACGACTAAACCGCCTGAACGGTCGCCCGGTCGGCAAAAACTGTCGGTGACCGGTGAGTCCGGGATATTCAGGTTTCTTCCTATAACTTTGTACAACAAACACTGGCTTAAAAACTAAAAATCGATATATGAAACCATTGTTCCCTCTTTTTTCAGCGATTTCACTATCCGTGATTCTCCTGGTTGCCTGTAACCGTCCTACTGATGAAGCTCAAAATTTGCGACAACAGGTCGACAGCCTCCGGCTTCGCATGAATAACCTTTACAAGCCGGGGATGGGCGAACTTATGAGCAATATCCAGTTGCACCATGCCAAGCTTTGGTTTGCCGGGGAAAATAAGAACTGGCCTTTAGCCGAGTATAATGAAAGTCTGATCGGGAGCGCTTTTAAGAAAATTCAGCTCTATCATGGTGGAACTTTCGAGGCAAAGGCCGCCTCCATGATCAATCCTGCGATGGACAGCATAACGAATGCTATTGGGAAAAAGGATGTACGGACTTTCGAAAGGAGCTTTACTTTTTTGACCGTTACCTGCAATAATTGCCATACCGTTACCAAGCATGCTTTCAATGTGATAACTATTCCTGTCAATCCGCCTGTGGGCAACCAGGATTTCAAAATAACGGCACAATGATGTACAAAAGGGTAATTATAATCTGAATAAAAACGCGAAGATTATTCTGTCTTCCGACTTCACCAGGTCAGGCCTCCAGTTCGGAGGCAGCGGCGTGGTGGTATATCCATCAGGAGAGGTGACTCCTCCGGCTCCTGCGAAATAAGGAACATTTGCGTGTCTGTGCACATACTCTACCCGAAAGAGGAAACTTTGATTGGGCATCCAGTCAAAATTGGTAGAGCAATCCCAGCCTTTAAATGGGTCGCCGGGGTTGGCGCTGAAGGGGAATTTTCCTTCTGTTTGGGTGGGGTTGTTCGGATCCGGAAGCGGGCTGGCCTGTCCGGTGGGATACAGCACGAGGTAACGTCCGGGATTCGTCATTAACCCGCCGCCGATGGTCCAGGCAAATTTGTTTTTTGCAAACCACACCCGATTATAAATCATGGAGCTTAAAAAATATTGCGCCGGGCCTTTTGCCGAATCACCATTCCTGAACCCGTTTACGCCACCACCCGATTCGAAACCAAGGTCGCCTGTTAAGGAGAAGGCCATCCTGGTGATTCCCTTTGATTGGGGGTTGTTATAATACCTTACTAATACACTATTGTCTGTATGAAATCGCTTTCTCTGGGGAAGGCTGCCGACATCGGTACCGTAATAATTATTGGTAAGGATCTTAAAGCTGCTGGTCGGGTTCCAGGTTATATTCGCGCCGAGACCGGGCATGCTGTTGAACCTGCCATAGCTTTGCCATCCATTGATGATCCATGGTTCGATCTTAAGGTATTTGGAAGGGAAGATCTGGATGCGTACTCCATTAAAAAACCAGGGAGTATTATCGGAAGTAAAAGATGCCTGGTATTCCCAGTTTTCCACCTGGTAGTAGGAATTAAGACCTATATAGGACAGGAAGAGTCCTGCATCGACGTTGATACCGTACCACTTGTTAAAATGATAGCCTATATAGGCCTCACTCAGGTAGCGATAGACATCTGCTAATTTATATTGCCCCCTGTATGTACTCAGATCATTTCTCGGCACGAGCTGAGTCCTGGTTCCCAATTGCAGGATAACCCTGGCTCTCGCGTTCTCGTAAGAGAAGTCACCGCCAAGGCTCAGCTGAGACAGCTGTATTTCATTATTACGCGCCAGGGCCGTTGATCCGACAACGGTATTATCATTAGGTTTATTGAACGAGTGGGTGTAGTTCACGTCCGCCATGATAGTGGGAATAAAATATTTGCCATGGAACACCGTGGAGTCCCGGCGATCACTTCCATTTTGCCAGTTAGTCTCTATGCCGTCGAAAGGTATTTTAGGGCTCGTTGAATCCTGTGCGTGTAGATATACTGGTACTCCCAGTAAGATTGAACTTGCGAGTAAAAGTTTTTTCATATTCATTCTTTTTTTGGTTGGGCTGCTTTAGCCAAAAGAATGCGATGGCGGTTACACAAGTTATTGATTCTTTTGTTACCGGTGGTCCTTCCGGGCAATTTGAGCCGCGCATTTCTAATAAATTTCTAATAGCCTCCAAGGCAACTTAAGTTCTATTTATTCGTATTCTTAAAAACCGATTTATCTAATTATGATCAAAGTTGTCGTACTTGCCCTCCTGATGGAAGGGCTATTTTCGCCGGGTTGGCATTATAACATGCAGGAAGCCAAGGATATGGCTAAAAAGGAACATCGTCATATCCTGCTGAATTTTTCCGGCAGCGACTGGTGCGGCCCCTGTATCCTGCTGCGTAAAGACATCCTCGATAATCCGGCCTTTTTGAAAATGGCCGATACCTCGCTGGTGCTGGTTAATGCGGATTTTCCCCGGAAAAAGAAAAACCAGCCTGCCCCTGAGCAGCAGCGCTTAAATGACCAGATGGCCGACCAATATAATTCGCAGGGGCAGTTCCCCCTGACTTTGCTGATAAATGCCGATGGAAAGGTGTTGAGAAAGTGGGAGGGCAATCCAGCCGTAAAACCGGAGGATTTCAGTGCGGAGGTGCGGGCCGTCATTGACGCCGACCAATAACCAATAAAATCGATAATATGAAAAATAAAAGTCTGCTAAGAGCATTATTTGCGGCGCTGACTGTCTCCTTCCTGGCTTCCTGCGCACAAGTCAAAGAATACCAGAAAAGCAGGATCAATGATAGTGAAATGACCCTGGCAAACAGGAAGGTCGAAAAGAACGAGCTGAACGCCCAGTCTTACCGGGAGGGCTCTTCCGGCGCCAATGGTGGCAAAACAGGGGGCGGTTGTGGCTGTAATTAACGGGACTGCATTAATTGATGGAACTCCGGCTATAATCGGGATCATTACTAATTGAAATACCATGAGAAAGATCTGCCTTACCGTAGTCGGCATGTACATGATGCTGCTCCACGCGTTTTCCCAGGTTTCCACGAAGGATAGTTCCCTCACCGCCACCCACACCTACCTTCCCAAAAATTTGAAACTGGATGAGGTCAACCTGGTCTCCAGCTATTATAATCAGACGGCGGACAAATCGGCTGTTATGGGGGGAAGGACCGACAGCAAGGGGATCGGCGATGTGACCGACCTGGCGAATGGGCTGGAATTGAAGTTTGTGGGATGGGATCCAAAAGGGCGAAAGAATACCCTGACGGCAGGTCTGGGGGTAGACTATCATACCGCCGCTTCCCAGGCTTATGTGGATTCCAGCGGGCATGCGCGTAACAATGGAACGAGGATCTATCCTACCCTGGACTGGACGATCGAAAACGGGAAAAAAGGAACGGAATTCGGGCTGGGGGCTTATTATTCTGCCGAGCATAATTATTATCATTCCATCGGGCTGAATACTTCTTTATCAAAAAAGAACCATCATAATGGGGAGTTTAGTGTCAAGTTAACCGGTTTCTTCGATCAGATAAAAATGATAAAGCCTTCGGAACTGATACCCTTCGATTCCGTAAAAACTACTTCTACTACGGATAGCGTCGTCTATATTACCACGGCCAGCGGGCGAACGGAGGCATTGACTTACGTCAACGGGCAGGTGACGGGGGGGAATACCAAGACGGTTATTCCTTCGAAGGCCCGGGATACCTATACGGCTTCTTTTTCTTTCTCCCAGGTGATCAATGACCGTATACAGGGCAGCATTGCGATGGACCTGGTCTATCAGAGCGGCTACCTGGGCCTGCCTTTTCACCGCGTATTTCTCAATACCGGGAAGGATACGATCGAGAACCTGCCTTCACAAAGGTTTAAATTGCCGATCGGGATACGGCTGAATTACTTTGTAGGCGACAATATCATTCTGCGGTCTTATTACCGGTTTTATGTGGACAATTGGGGCATGGTATCGCATACGGCCAGCCTGGAAGTGCCGGTGAAGATCACGCCTTTCTTTTCCATCTCTCCCTTTTACCGGTATTATGTGCAGACGGCCGTGAATTATTTTGCCGCCTATGAAAAACATACGGCTGCCGATCAGTATTATACGAGCAATTATGCCCTTTCTTCTTTTTCCAGTCAGTTCTTCGGGGCCGGCGTCCGGATCGCGCCTCCGAAAGGCATCCTGGGGGATCTGAATTCCCTGGAGATCCGGTATGGCCATTATTCACAAACGACGGACCTTGCAGCGAATATTATTTCGTTGAACCTGAAGTTTAAGTAGGTGCGTTAGTATGTTATGGCGCTAATTGCCCAGGGTGTCAATCTTCTGAAATACATCTTTGAAGCATTGCCAGGCCGTATGTTCCCGGGCTGGTCCCTTTTGGCCGACTCCATAAAAGCCGTTCAGGAAGGATTGGGTCGGGGACCAGGTAGTCTCTACGATCCCGAGGAACCGGGCTTTCATTTCGGGAGTCGATCCATCCCTGAAACGGACCATATCATCCACCTGTGCGATACCGGGTCCGGAGACCCTCCAGGGGCAAGTCACGACGCTGAAGCCCTTCATCGCGAAATAGACGGCGGTCTTGTCAGGGCGCTCGTAATGCCAGTCGCAGATCACGACATCTTTGGGAATCAGGTCGATAGCCCGGTAGGAATTATTATAACTTGCCTCCCACTCACCGATCCCCGTAGTCTTACCATCGATCAGCCGGTCTCCCCAGATCCATAGTTCACGGCCTTTCTGCGCCAGGTGATCATGGATCGTCCGCACTTCCCCGGCAAACAATACTGATGGGTCCTGGCCTCCGCAACGGGGGCATTTGCTTTCTCCCAGGTAAAAGACCTCGTCCATCCCGCCATGGAAGGCATTGCATTCAAAGGCGTCACAGAGCTCGTCGATCACGGCAAAAAGCACTTCATGAATTTTGGGGTGAAGGGGGCAATAGCTTCTGCAATAGAGGTTGTCCGCATTCGGCCACACGTATTTATCGGGGTTCTTTACCCAGGGCGTTTCGTCGAATTCCGGATAGGCCTGTAACAGTTTCCCGGGCCGCTCCTCCCAACCCTGGTGTCCCAGCAGGTTGATTTGCGGAATGATGCGGATATTATGCCGGGCGCAGGCTTTTACGATCTTTTTTACCTCCGCATTCGACAAGGCAAAGCTATCGGTCAGTTCGGGGTGTGACTTGAACTGATAGTGATAGTCTACCAGCAGAAATAAGGTATTGACTTTTCGGGGAGCCAGTTCTTCGTTGATGAAATGGACAAATGAGTCAAGACCGGCAGAGCGGGGGAGGTCGATGCAGAAGCCTCTTACAGGCATTACGCTGTCCAGTGACTGCTGCGCATGGCCCGTCTGCTGCTGTGCATGACCGGGGAAAGGCGACCATCCGAATAAAAAGGTTGTGGTTAAAAAAGACAGTAGGAGAACTCTCATATAGGTTGATTTTTATAGTTTTGGGGCATCGTCTTTTAGTTTTGGGTCACCCTCACCCAGTCAACCCACATTTTCGATTGGTTATTCTTTATCTGATCGAGGGTAGTGGAAGCTAGTCCGTAATAGGGCTGGTGTATGCCGTTGATCTTTGCGGGATATGCCCCGCCCAGGGCGAAGTTTAAGATGAGATATTTATTGTTGTCAAAGGCCCATTTGCCATAGTTGTTTGTCATCGTCCGGGTGACGCGGAACATGGGGGCGCCATCGTATTTGAAGACCAGGCTGTCCGGTGTCCAATCCACGGCATAGATATGCCATTGGGTAACGCCCTTGTTCTTATTAAAATAGTATCGGTTGACAAACGGGGTCTCGCCGCTATAACCCGGGCCATGGACGGCTGCGCTGGCCCAGTCCTGCTCTCCTACATATTCCATGATGTCTATTTCTCCCGTTGCCGGCCATTCACTATTACCCAGCAGCCACCAGGCGGGCCAAAGCCCCGTTCCGTCAGTCATTCTGATCCGGGCTTCTGCCGTACCATACTTGAAATCGAATTTGTTTTTAGTGTTGATCCTGCCGGAAATGAAGTCAAAATGCTGCCCGTCTTTCGTTACGTATCCTTTGGCATAACGGGGATGCAGGACAAGGGCATTATTTTCAAGATAAATGGTTGCATTGGAGTCTACATAGGCCTGCAATTCATGGTTGACGTGCATGCCGGTGACTTCTGCATTCCATTTCGAGCGATCCAGGGACGGCCCGGAAAAATCATCGAAGAAAACGACTTTTCCTTTGGGGGCGGGGGGTGCGGGTGCGGCGGCGGGTGAACCTCCGGGGGGTGCTGCCGCGACGAGGGGCGCCGGGATGCGGGTGTCCTGCATGAATGTCGCACAAATGCACAGGCCGATCAATCCCAATAACCAGGTCCTTCCTTTTGGCTGCATATAGTATATAGTTTCGATGGTGATAATTGAAGCAAATTTATGCAGATGCTCTATAATAGGCAAGTGCCCCGTTAACAAGGGGCACTTGCCTATAAACTGTATGCCGGTTGTAGCTTACAAAGCATTCTGCGCCACGGTCAGCATATCGATCCATCCTCCCATGGATACCCATCCGCTCCAGCCATTATTGGGGGCGGTCTGCCAGTTATGCCATGCAGCTCCGTCGCCTCCTCTTGCGAATACTTCTATCCGCCCGTCCTGATTCTGATTGGCGGTGAGGATATCGATCCATCCACCCAGGGATGCCCATCCGCTCCAGCCGTTATTGGGAGCGGTCTGCCAGATATGCCATACGGCTCCGTCGCCTCCTCGTGCAAATACTTCCAAACGTCCATCGGCATTGTTGCATACCGCAAGCCGGTCCACCCATCCACCCATCGAGGCCCATCCACTCCAGCTACCGTTGGGAGCGATCTGCCAGTTATGCCATACGGCATTATCGCTTCCCCGGGCGAATATTTCGAGGCGACCGTCTGCATTCTGACCCACCGTTAAGAGATCGATCCATCCTCCCAGGGATTCCCATCCGCTCCAGCCATTGCTGGGAGCGGTCTGCCAGTTATGCCATACGGCGCCATCGCCTCCTCTTGCAAATACTTCCAGCCTGCCATCGGCATTTTGAGCGACGCTCAATATATCGATCCATCCTCCGAGGGATGCCCATCCGCTCCAACCGTTATTGGGAGCCGTTTGCCAGATATGCCATACGGCGCCATCCGATCCTCTCGCAAACACTTCCAATCGTCCGTCCGCATTGTGCGCGGCAACCACTCTGTCAATCCAACCTCCTAAGGAAGCCCAGTTGCTCCAGCCATTTCCCGTCTGCCAGATATGCCAAAGTGCATTATCGGCCCCGATAGCAAACACTTCCAGTCTTCCGTCTGCATTGCGGGTAATAGATTGCTGGCTGATCCATCCTCCGAGAGACGCCCATCCGCTCCAGCCATTATTAGGAGCCGTTTGCCAGTCATGCCATACGGCGCCATCCGAACCCCGGGCGAATATTTCCAGCCGCCCGGAAGCGATATTACCTAAGGGGAAAACATTGTCCGTATTGACCCCCGATGGGGTGCCTTCCGGATAATAGGTCTGTAAAAGGCCTTTAAACGGATCCAGTCCATCCGTCATGCCCGTCAGGTTTGTATATACCTCGTCCAGGGTAGCCCCTCCTGCACAAACGATCCGGGTCCAGCTATAGCCCAGTTGGTAATGTAGATAATTTATGAACAATACGGAACAACCGATGGATACATAATTCCGATCGGTCGGATCATTGACATTTACAAAATCGGGACGTCCCGACGCATCCAGCCAGGATGCGGCCGAAGTGAATCCATCCAACTGGGCCGGGTAGAGCTCTGTAGCGAGGATCCTCGAAATCCCTTCGCCATTGCTGGCGCCGCAGTTCCAGCCAGCTCCCTGGACAGCCGAAAATACTTCCACCTCTTCGGCCACCACCAGCAACCTGGTGTGGTCAATATTGGGAATAGCCGAAGTGTCCCCGTCACAATACAGATCGGTAGCTCCGCAACCATAATGGAAGGCGCCCCCGATACCCGGTGTAATGATGACGTTGAAGGGTCCGCAGCTGATGCCCCCGAACTGGGCCTGTACCCAGGCATACTCCAT
Organism: Puia sp.; assembly: GCA_036394375.1. GTDB lineage: Bacteria > Bacteroidota > Bacteroidia > Chitinophagales > Chitinophagaceae > Puia. Next base: position 37,150 of record DASWFF010000129.1, on the reverse strand, counting down.
CTCGCAGGATGCGAGAACCCCATCGGCAATGATCGGGCCATTGGCGCCCAGGCTTGGATTATAATAAACTGTAAAATTAGCCGTGCTGCCGCGCAAAGTAGCCGGATAGACAAAACCAACGGCAGGAGCGGGCTGCGCTGCCATCAGCTCTTTTATCTGCTTTGCGATAGATACCCCCGGTTTCTCGAAGACATGGGGTTTGCCCCTTCCTACCGTCGGTTTAATAGCGCCGGGCCTCGGCATATCTGTTCCGATCTGTGTGCCGCCCATTGCGGCGTCCCTTGCCCTGCCTATTGCGCCAACCGTGGTCCCGGCACTCCTGAGCGCAACCTGTTCCCTGATAGCATTCATGTCAAAGATGGGCATTTTTTCAGGCTGGGCCAACAATTTGCCGGAAGCCGTGACTTTCATCGACATCTCGGCGCCTGGCATTTTGGCACTGGAAGGCAGGGTCTTCATTGACTTCTCAGCGGTCGGCATGATCCCGACATCATGCGGTTTATTTTCCGGGTGTCCATTACCATTATGTCCCATACCATCCCCCTGTTCCTGGGGTTTCTTAGATAGTTTTTCCATAATCATTTGGTTTAAAAAATGATGAAATGTAAGACACTAAATAATTGTGTTCATAGCAGTAACGCTTGTTCTATTTCCGGTCGGAGTGCCAATTCAGATTTCGGAGCAAAATCCTTTACGAATCCATTGCCCGGTTGCAGCAGACTTTTATTGCAACCTTGAGAAAACTTTGAGCATCCTGAGATATTATTCTTACATGCCTGAGAACCTGTGGGAATATCCTTAGCTGAAATTTTGAGAGTAATTATCCTGGATCGATATCCATGGGGTTGGGACTGCAAAGGTTAGCTTAAAATTTTAAAAACCAGCAGACTAAGTATTGTTTTTTTAAAAATACTGTATTTTATGGGGCCGGCAAGGCAAAACGACCCGATCCAGTCCCGGAGAGCTGGTCGGCATCCTGGCCGGTTCCGAGGGCCTCGGGGGTATTGCCTTCGACGATCCGCATACGGCCCAGTTCGTAGGGATCACCGCCCTGAATTTTATCCTGTTTGCCGGTGGGCTGAGCACAGATTTTCCTACCATCCGGCCCGTACTCTGGAAAGGCATGGCTTTGTCGACGGTGGGGGTGCTGCTGACGGCTTTCTCCGTGGGTATCTTTGTTCATTACCTGCTGGGTTTTAGCCTGCCGGCGGGCCTTTTATTGGGGGCCATCGTCTCTTCCACGGATGCGGCGGCTGTCTTCTCTATCTTACGGGAAGACAGTTCGCCGGTGGCGAACTGGATATTAAGAAGAGTTGGGCTTGGGGAGATGGGGTCTGGAGGAATAGGGCTGAAAGGCAATTTGCGTCCCCTGTTGGAGCTGGAGAGCGGGAGTAATGATCCCGGCTTATTTTCTTACTATTTCCCTGACGGCAGTGGTAAAGGAAGGTCATTTGCCTGTGGGGGAGCTGCTACTGTTGTTCTGTAAAGGGTTTGTCATCGGGGGGCTCATGGGATACGCTACCGGCAAGGGAAGTCTCTGGCTGCTCAACCGCATCCATCTGAATAATGAGGGGATCTATCCTGTGCTGCTGCTGGCGCTGGCGTTGTTCAGCTATTCTGCGACGGAGTTCGTAGGCGGCAATGGGTTTCTCGCGATCTATGTTTGTGCGGTGATCCTCGGCACTTCCAATTTCATTCACAAGCGGAGCCTGATCCGTTTCTATGATGGTATTGCCTGGCTGATGCAGATCATCCTGTTCCTGACATTGGGGCTGCTGGTATTTCCTTCTAAGGTGATAGCGGTGGCCGGGCCGGGCCTGCTGATCTCCGCATTCCTCATATTTGTTGCCCGGCCGATCGGGGTGTTCGGCAGTCTGCTGTTCTTTAAAACCAACCGGCGTAGTAAACTCTTTCTCTCCTGGGTGGGCCTGCGGGGGGCTGTTCCGATCGTATTTGCCACCTATCCGATGATCGAAGGGCTGCCCCAGTCGGATATGATCTTCAACCTGGTGTTCTTTATCGCCGTCTCTTCGGTGCTGGTGCAGGGGACTACTTTGCCTGCCGTGGCCCCCAGGTTGCACCTGTCCGTTCCCGGTAGAGCGAAGAGAAGGTCGGGTAGCGACCTGGAATGGATCGATCCTACGATGTCGGTGAAGCAGGAGATCCTGCTGTCTCCTCAGTCGGTTGCAGCCGGCCGGCGGATCGTGGAGATCAATTTCCCCAAGACAGCCAAGATCCTGCTGATCATACGTGGGAGGGATTATATCACGCCTGTCGGATCGACTGTGCTGGAGGGTGAGGACAAGCTGCTGGTGCTGGCGGAAGATGACCGGAGTTTTTTAGCGGCTACCCGGTCGCTCGGCGTGTAATTCGGTAATTTTTCCTTAAATTATGTCTCGCAAGAGCCATCCGTCCTATAAAAGAAATATTCATATCGGATGAAAGTAACCATCGAAAGGAAGCTTATCACAGGTATAGTCATAGCGATAACGGCTGTTCTCGCTATTGTGCTTATTTCTATCCGGCAGTCGGGGCGCCTGCAGGATACGGCTGCTATTATCAGGCATACCCACCAGGTGATCTACGAGACGCAGGAAGTACTGGGCATCAGTGACCGTTACGAGCTCGACGTAAAAAATTTTCTCCTCACTGGCGACTCTTCATTTCTGGGCGCCCTGAAGGGTTCCTCTTCCCTGCTGCAGCAAAAGATTGCTGGTTTGAAAGAGCTCACCAGGGATAATCCCTCACAACAGGAGCGGATAGACCTCCTGAGGCAGTATGTGGATAAGAACAGGGCAATGCTGGACGAAACCACCCGGAGGAGCCGGGATAAGGATTTTCAGGGAGTGGCGGCATTGATCGCCAACGGGGCCGCTATCGGTTACTCCCGCCAGATCCGATCCCTGATCGACCAGATGGAAGCAGAAGAAGGCCGGCTATTGGACCAGCGCCGGAAGGACAGCCAGGGAGTGGCATCGGGATTGCAGGGAGTTCTATGGGCCCTTATTGCAGCGGTGGCCATTCTGGCGATTGTGGTCTTCCAAAAAGTGAACCGCTTCAACCGGGAGCTGGAGGAGCGGGTCCGGATCCAGACCGGCGAGCTGAAGGAGTCGGAAGACAAATACAAATCTCTTTTTTATAAGAGTCCCCTGCCGAAATGGATCTATGACCAGGAAACCTTACAATTTCTGGAGGTGAATGAGGCGGCTATCCGGAATTACGGGTATAGTCAGGAAGAGTTCGGCCGGATGCGGATCGCCGATATCCGGCCGGCCGAGGATGAGCCCCGCCTGCTCAGCGATGTGGAGGAGGCCCGGTCCTCCTATGAGGAATCCCGGCATGGGGTTTGGCGACATATCAAAAAGAATGGGGAGATCATTTTCGTGGAGGTGACGGCGCATCCCATCGAGTATGAGCACCGCAAGGCCCGGATGGTGGTGGTGAACGATATCACCGAGCGGCGGCGGTCGGAGCTGCTCTTACAACAACTGAATGAGGCCCTGAAGAAAAGGGCGGCCGAGCTGGCCTTGTCCAATGCCGAGCTGGAAAGATTCGCCTATATCGCTTCGCATGATCTGCAGGAGCCGCTGCGTATGGTGAGCAGCTTCCTGCAACTGCTGCAGAAGCGGTATCATGGACAACTCGACGAAAAAGCAGGGCAGTATATTCATTATGCGGTGGATGGGGCTGAGCGGATGAAGTCGCTGATCCTGGACCTGCTGGAGTATTCGAGAGTGGGCGCCGGTAAAGAGAGTTTCGGGCCAGTGGATACCGGGCAGGTGATGGGGGAGGTCGGGAACATTTTCCGGGAGAAGATCATCGCGGCCCGCGCCCGGGTGGAGATCGGCGATCTGCCGATGGTTCATGGGGACAAAGTGCAGCTGGTGCAGTTATTCCAGAACCTGGTAGGCAATGCGCTGAAATATCATAGCAAAGAGCCGCCTGTGATCAGGATCCGGGCAGCCGAAGAGCCGGGGTACTGGCTGTTCTCCGTGGGAGATAATGGTATCGGGATCGACCCTTTATTCTTCGAGAAGATTTTCATTATCTTCCAGCGCCTGCACAACAAAAGCGATTATTCCGGCACCGGTATCGGGCTGGCGATCTGTAAAAAGATCGTAGAGCGTCATGGAGGAAAGATCTGGGTGGAATCGGTCCCGGAGAAAGGGAGTATATTCTATTTTACCATAACCAAGAACCTTTAAATCTTATTGTATGCCTGAGATTCACATCCTGTTAGTGGACGACAACGAAGGAGATATCCTGCTGACCCGGGAAGCCCTGGAAGAAGCGAAGATCGTCAACCGGATATCCGTAGCTTATGATGGCATCGAGGCTATCCGTTTCCTGAAAAAAGATCCCCCCTTCAGCCGTGGCGATACCCCCGACCTGATCCTGCTGGATATCAACCTTCCAAAAATGGACGGCAAAGAGGTGTTAAGTATTATCAAGAGCGACCCGGCGCTGAAGCGGATCCCCGTCATCATGCTCACCACTTCTTCTTCCGAAAAGGATATCCTGACTTCCTATGATAACCACGCGAATTGTTATATCACCAAACCGGTAGACCTGGAACGGTTCATGGAAGTCGTGCGGACCATCGAGGATTTCTGGACCAGCATTGTCAAACTTCCAAAATCTGCCTAAGGATATGACAAGTCTCAATATACTGGTCGTCGAGGATAACCCGGGGGATCTCTTCCTGTTGCAGGAATTTCTCCGGGCCACGGACCTGGTGGTTGGGAACCTGTTGCACGCCACCCGCCTGGCCGAAGCGAAGGCTATCCTCGCCACGGATCCGATCGACCTGGTGTTCCTGGACCTGTCTCTTCCCGATAGTTACGGGCTGGATAGCTATACCGGGCTCAGTCAGTCTGCGCAGCGGGTGCCGGTGATCCTGCTGACTGGGATGGCTGATACCAACCTGGCTTTGCAGGCTCTTTTGCTGGGGGCGCAGGATTACCTGGTCAAAGGGGAATTCGATGAGAAGCTGCTGTCCCGCGCCATCCGTTATAGCCTGGAGCGCAAACGAAACCTGGAGTACCTGCGGGAAAGCGAGGAGCGTTACCGGGAGCTGTTCAATAATAACCCTATGCCTATGTGGGTCTTCGACGCCGTGAGCTTGCGATTTTTGGAGGCGAATTCAGAGGCGGTTAACCATTACGGATATAGCCATGAGGAATTCCTCGGCAAGACGCTGGCAGATATCCGCCTTGAAGGCAGTGAGCAGCAAATCCGGGAGGAAGTAGGACAAATGCGGGAGAGCAGGGAGGTGGTGAAGAAAGGGCTCTGGCAGCACATTAAAAAGAGCGGGGAAGTGATCTTCGTGGACACAACCTGGCATAGTATCCGTTACAAGAACCAGCCGGCCGTGCTGGTGCTGGCCAGTGATGTGACCGAGCGGATCGTGCTGGAAAATGAACTGAATGAGCAACGGCTCTCCAAACAAAAACAGATCACCGAGGCCGTCATGCTCGCGCAGGAGAAAGAGCGAACAGAGATCGGCAAGGAGCTGCATGATAATGTCAACCAGATCCTGGGCGCCAGCAATCTGTATATCAATACGGCGATGACGGATGAGGATATGCGGCAGGAACTGCTGGAGCGTAGTACGCAGCTGTTAAGCAATGCGATCAACGAGATCCGGAAGATCTCCAAATCCCTGATCACGCCCGGGCTTCGGGAGATCGGGCTGATCGAGTCCATCGAGGATATCGTCGATGATATGAAGATGGGAGCGCCGGATCTGCATATAGAGCTGGACGTCCATGATATTATCGAGGAGGAGATCGAGGACCGGCGTAAGCTTGCTTTTTTCCGGATCGTCCAGGAGCAGCTGAATAATATCGTCAAGCATGCCCGGGCTACTGCGGTGATAATCCGGCTTACTATCGAAAATGATGAGGATATTGTGCTAACGGTGACGGATAATGGAGTGGGGTTCGATATTTCCCGGCATCGCAAGGGGGTAGGGATCACCAATATCATCAGCCGGGTGGAGTTGTTCAATGGGAGTGTAGATCTGCAGTCCCGGCCCGGGGAGGGGTGTATGTTGAGCGTGCGGATCCCGTTGGGGTAGGGGGGTGGGGCGGACTTGCTAAAATATTAGCTAATTTCCTTATCTTTGATGCATAATGAGACCTGATTATCCTTCCAAGATTTTTTATGACCAACGAGTCGGCTACATTCTGCTGATGCAGGCGTTGGCCGCTGATCCCTCCTTTTTATTCCTCTAGTAAGTATTCCATCGAATTGCATGGAGCCGCGGCACATGCGTCTTACAAATTTGTCACCAACGATTGATTGCCATATGCCTACAGAAACGTACATTTTGCCATTGCGCAAGGTCGGCCTGTCCGATATTGGGATAGCCGGCGGAAAGAATGCTTCTTTGGGGGAGATGATCACCAACCTGGCTGAGTTGGGGATCCATATCCCCGATGGATTCGTGATCACGGTCCATGCTTACCGTGAATTTATCGATGCGGGCGGACTGGAGGCGGAAATCCGCCGTCTCGTCGGCAGTATTGATTTTGACAGCGTCGAATCGCTGCGTCGGGCAGGTCTGCAGATCCGGCAGCTGATCCGTAACAGCAAATTCCCTTCTGCCCTAAGCGCTGCGATCATTGAGGGCTATCACAAACTATCGCAGGAATACGGGCAATCCGATACGGATGTGGCCGTCCGATCCTCCGCTACAGCAGAAGACCTGCCGGATGCCTCTTTTGCCGGGCAACAGGAGACTTACCTGAATGTAAGAGGCCCCGCGGCGTTGATGGACTCGGTCCGGAATTGCTTCGCCTCTTTATTTACGGACCGGGCGATCAGCTATCGCGAGACGTTTAAGTTTGATCATTTCGAAGTGGGCCTTTCCGTCTGTATTCAGAAGATGGTCCGTTCGGACCTTGGGGTATCGGGGGTGGCTTTCTCCCTGGATACCGAATCTGGATTTAAGGAAGTGGTGGTGATCAACGGCTCCTACGGACTAGGGGAGATGATCGTGCAGGGGGCGGTGTCGCCGGATGAGTTCATCGTATTCAAACCAACGCTCAAACGGGGATATGCCTCCATCATCGAGAAAAAACTGGGTTCCAAAGACAAACTGATGGTGTATGGGGACGATCCGGACGAGCGGGTGAAGGTCATTCCGGTGGAGAAAAACCTGCAGCATAGATTTTGCCTGGATGAGGCCAATATCCTGAAGCTGGCGAAATGGGTGTGTATGATAGAGGAGTATTATTCAAAGTTGAAAAAACACTGGTGCCCCATGGATGTCGAATGGGCGGTAGATGGTCTCACCGGGGAGCTGTTCATCGTACAGGCAAGGCCGGAGACGATCCATTCACGAAGGGCACAGAATACGCTGACGGAATATGTCCTGGGAGAAAAAGCGCTGACCGCCAGGCCTATCCTGAAAGGGATTGCCGTGGGCGATAAGATCGCTACGGGCAAGGTGAATATCATGCATTCCCTGGACAAGCGGGTGACGGACGGACATGAGTTCAGGGCCGGGGATGTGCTGGTGACGGACATGACGGACCCTGACTGGGAGCCGATCATGAAGAAAGCGTCGGCCATCATCACTAATAAAGGGGGGAGGACCTGTCATGCAGCGATTGTCGCGCGGGAGTTGGGGGTGCCTGCCATTGTAGGCTGCGGACATGCGACGGAACTGCTGTCCGAGGGGCAGGTGGTAACGGCTTCCTGCGGGCAGGGTGATGAAGGGCTGATCTATGAAGGGGCGCTGGAATTCCGGAAGATCGAGACGGACCTGGGTGAACTGCCGTCCATCCGCACGCCGTTGATGTTGAATGTGGGTACGCCGGCGATGGCTTTTAATTATGCGCATTTGCCGCATAGCGGAGTGGGTCTGGCCCGTGAGGAGTTTATCATCAACAATTATATCGGCGTGCATCCTGTGGCGCTGATGACGCATCGGGCTTTGAAGGATGCAGAGCTGACGGAGGCCATTCAAAAAAAGATACAGGGATTTGAAGGGGAGGAGGATTATTTCATCCGGAAATTATCTTATGGTATCGGTCGGATAGCGGCGGCTTTTTATCCTAAGAAAGTGATTGTGCGATTTTCGGATTTTAAGAGCAACGAGTATTTCAATTTGCTTGGGGGCAAGTATTATGAGCCGAAGGAGGAGAATCCGATGATCGGGTGGAGGGGCGCCTCGCGTTATTATTCGCTGGAATATAAGGAGGCGTTCGGGATGGAGTGCCGGGCTATCCTGCGGGTGCGGGAGAAGATGGGACTGGATAATGTGGTGGTGATGATCCCTTTCTGCCGGACGGTAGAGGAGCTGCGCAAGGTGAAGGAAGTGATGCGGGAGTATGGGTTGGTGCAGGGAGAGGGAGGGCTGGAAATATATTTAATGGCGGAGCTGCCCTCGAATATTATACTGGCGAAGGAGTTTGCGAAGCATATCGATGGGTTTTCGATCGGATCGAACGATCTCACGCAGCTGACATTAGGTCTGGACAGGGATAGCTCGCTGGTAGCGCATCTCTATGACGAGCGGGATGAGGCGGTCAAGACCTTGTTGCGGATGTTGATACGCACGGCGAAAGAGTGTGGGGTAAAAGTGGGCATCTGCGGGCAGGGGCCTTCTGATTTTCCGGATTTTGCCCAGTTCCTTGTGGAAGAGGGGATCGATAGTATTTCCGTGACACCGGATTCGGTGATCAAGACGATCCGGGCGATCCATCAGATCGAGAGGGAACGGGCGCCTGCATAGGGGCGGACGGATCGGGATATCGCTCGTGTAACACGATAGCTGACTGTTGCTTTCTTTTTTCCCATTGAAGTATTTCCAGTTCCGGTTGCGTATAAAAGCCGTCGGTATAACCTAAGCACAGATAAGCGACCAATTGATTTCCCGGCGGAGCGTTCAATATACGGTTTACTTTTACCGGGTCGAGTATACTTACCCACCCCATCCCGATATTGAGGGCTCTGGCCATCAGCCACATATTCTGTATCGCGCAAACGACGCTGTACAGGCCCACTTCGTTGATAGAAGTTTGTCCCAATACAGGTTTACCGGCGGGGCGGTAGAAAACGGCGATGTTCAGGGGAGCTTCCAGGATGCCTTCCAGCTTGAGCCCGATGTACTGCTGCTGCTGGTCGTCCGTGAAGGCATCGCGAGCGGCAGCGTTCTCCTGTGTGAAACTTTGTTTTACCTGTTGTCTTATGTCTTTATCCCGGATCAAAACAAACTCCCAGGGTTGGGAAAAGCCTACAGAAGGGGCATGAGTAGCTGCTGTCAGCAGTTGTTGTACCTGCTGCTCTTCCAGGGGTCTGTCCACAAACCGGTTGCCCCTTGTATCCCTTCTGTGGAGCATGATCTCCAGCAACGTTGCCGCTTCTTTTTCTGAAAATAATTTTGTATCCGGGTGCATGACGGGAGCGAATATAGAAGGATTCCCGGAAGAAAAAAAATTATACGCCCCGGTGAAGCGTAGGCCTTATGGCGCCTGGGAAACCGCGTTCTGGTCTTTCAGGACAATATTGTCTGCCTTCCTGTTTCTTAAAATATTGACATAGCTGAGAGCCAGGCGGTTATTATATTTCTCATACGCATTTTGCGCCCATTGTATGGCGCCATCCACGTCCCCGTTTATTTCGCTGATGATAGCCATATTATAGCAGGCCCTTCCGGCCAGTTTCCCGCTGGCGTTCGTCGTTTCCTGCTGCCATATTTTGGCGGCCCCATCCCAGTTTCCTGTTTGCGCCATGCGCATGGCCATTGTAAAATTGCCATCGCCTCCCGTATAATAGTATCGCGATACCCTGATCCAATGCGGGAGTATTCTATCTCCGTATGCCTGCCCGGAGTTATTGCTGACTTGTTTCACCGCCTCCTTACGGCCGATCAGGCTAGACGCGGCTACGACGGGATTGATTCCTCTTCCCGTAAATTGAAGGTCCCTTGTAGTGACATACTCATCCAGAATATTCCTGGAGGAAGGGTCATATATCCGCCAGCCGTTTTTAACCAGGGTCACCATACTCACTTGTTGTTCAATGGCCGGCAGGTTGGCTAACCCTGTGTGTATAGTTGCAGGCACGGCAGCATAGCTTAGTTTCGATTCCGTATCGAAAAGTTCCAGGGAGAACAGCGCATCCATATTATTCTCCCGGCATATTTTTTCCACGGTATCCCATGATAAGGCAGAAGGGAAAACACCCGCTCCAAAAGATCTCAGTTCGACCGCCGTAAGCGCCTTTACTTCTGCAAACCGGCTATTTTTCATAAGTTGATCCGTAAGGCCAGAAATGCTGGCATTCGCTCCTGCCACCTGAAGATCAGTAGTCTCCAGGGAAACTGCTTTATGGATAGCGTCGATCGTTCTATTTTCTTGTAAAGCCTTGCTTCTGTCTACAATACCCACTTTTTTGATGTAAGGGGGAACCGTCACAGGAGCAGGCTGCAACACGCTTAGAGACATTAAATTGGTGGAGCTACATGAGTGACAGACGATGACAATTAAAATAAGGGCAATTGGGTTTTTCATGGAAAATGTCCTTTTAAAAAATTGATAATCCTTCCTTTATACGTAAACGGCATTTCTTGTTATTTAGTATCGCCTCAAGTCGTGGATTTGAAGGGTTTTAGGTTAAATGTTGTTTGAAATTTACAAGCATCTGTTTGAATAGCGTAAGGCGCGGCCGGAGCAGCCTTCCTAATTTTGATCTATAAAATCAACATTATGAAATACAGGAATCTGGGAAGGACGAACGAACAATTATCTGCTATCGGCCTGGGATGCATGGGTATGAGCTTTGCCTATGGATCCAAGGACGACGCGGAAAGTATTGCCACTTTGCACCGGTCATTGGACCTGGGCATCAATTTCTGGGATACCTCCGACATGTATGGCAATGGGGAGAATGAGAAGCTGATCTCCAATGTGCTGGTTCCCAATCGGAATAAGGTTTTTATCGCTACCAAATTTGGTTTCCGTTTCAGGAATGGGGTGGCAGGGGCCAGCTCGGGACCGAATACCTATTTCGACGGCTCTCCGGCATGGATTAAAGAGGCTGTGGAGCTGAGCCTTAAAAGGTTGAAGATCGATACGATCGACCTTTACTATGCGCATAGAATCGATCCGAACGTGCCTGTCGAAGAGACGGTGGGCGCTATGGCCCAGCTGGTAAAAGAAGGCAAAGTGCGTTACCTGGGGTTAAGTGAGGCTTCCGCTGCCTCCATCCGCAAAGCCCATGCAGTACATCCTATCGCTGCCCTGCAATCCGAATACTCTTTACTGACAAGGGATATTGAAGGCGACATTCTTTCCACGACCCGTGAACTGGGTATTTCACTCGTGGCATACTCTCCTCTCAGCAGAGGCCTGATCACCAACACCATCGATGTCAATGCGATGGGCGACGATGATTTCCGGAAGAACCTGCCCCGCTTCACCGGCGAGAACCTGGAGAACAACCAGGCTATTGCTCACGCGTTCGCAGCCATTGCCAGGGATAAGCATTGTACGCCTGCACAACTGGCGATCGCCTGGGTGTTGAGCCGGGGCGAAGATATGCTGCCCATTCCCGGAACGAAGAAAAGAAGATACCTGGAAGAGAATGCAGGAGCTGCCGATGTCGAATTGTCAGCTGCGGATCTCTCCTCCATCGAAGCGATCATCGGCAGTCATGCAGTCAAGGGAGAGCGTTATAGTGAAGTCTCTCTCAAAATGGTAAATCTTTAAGGTAACCGGAGGGCCTCCGCTATCTTCTTGTCCATGGCCGCGGCCTCTTCTTCCGTGCCCTTGTCATAGCGGCCGATGATGACGCCGTTGGGATCGATAAGGATCTTGGTGGGCAGAGAATGGATGCCGAATTTATCACTGATGTCCTTATCGTTCTTTTCATTCCTGCGCAGCTTGTCCCAGTCCAATCCCCGCAGGACATTGTGCCAGATGCCGGTGCCGTCTTTTGTCACCGCTTTTTTCCAGGCGGCAGAGTCCCGGTCGTCATCGGAGACGCCGATGACATCCAGCCCCTTGTCTTTATAGCGGTCGTATAATTCCTTCACATGGGGCATACTCTTCCGGCAGGGTACACACCAGCTGGCCCAGAAGTCGATCAGCACATATTTCCCTTTCAGGGTGGAAAGGGTGAAGCTGCTGCCGTTGAGTTCCTTCGCCGTGAAATCCGCAGCCAGGCTGCCGGGAGAGCCTGCTCTCAATTGCGCTATTTCTTTGGCGATCTCTTTCCCGGAGCTACTCTGCTGTATTATGGAGCCGAGACCGTCATAGAAAAGCTGCAAAGAATCCAGGGACAGGTCGTTCACATGGAAACGAAGCATAAAAGCTGTCACATAGGATTGCGGGTGTGCGGCGAAAAAGGTATAATCCATTTGAGCGGCCCGGGCATTATAAGGGTCGAACTGATCGTGAAGGGCCGCCGCTTTGTATTTCAGGGTGTCGATGGTCGCGTCATCCTTTTTGGCTTTGACCGCCTGGTTGTAGGCTTTGCTGGCGGCTTCATAGGCTTTGGATAAGGGCTCCTCTTCTTTATAGATGGGGGCTTTTGATTTAGCCAGGGCTACATATTCGTCCTGTGTTTTTGACCCGGTGATGACCGCATTCCTGAAATCATTGAATTTCAGATGAATGGTCATGGGGACGGGGTCTATGAAAAAATCGGTTGCATTGGGATTGTCTCTGACTCCTGCTTTAGCGGGGCTTTCCAGGTAAGCCCTGCCGGGTTCCGCGATGTCGCCCCGGAATTCAAACCGGCCGTTCTTAATAGGGGTGCTGTCCACTGCGCGTCGTCCCTCTTTATCCGTATAATATAATTTGAGCTTGCCCGTTGACTTGCCGGTGATGGTGCCGGATAGGGTAAAGGTTTGGGATGGTGATTGCGCCTGGGCCTGCGCCGCAGGCAACACTTTTGCCAGTTCGTTGCTTAATTCATCTCCATGCAGATCTTTTGCGATGATCTTCCCTTCCGGATCCAGGAGCAGGTTGGCGGGGATGGAGTTGATATCGTATTGTTTGGCTACGGCGTTGTTCCAGAATTTCAGGTCGGAGACATGGGTCCAGTCCAGGTGGTCGTCATGAATGGCTTTGAGCCATTTTTCTTTCCCGTTTGGCTGGTCCAGCGACACGCTCAATACGGTGAAGTTCTTGTTCCTGTATTTTTGAAAGGCCGCCACTACATTCGGATTTTCTCCCCGGCAGGGTACACACCAGCTAGCCCAGAAATCGACCAGTACGAATTTCCCCCTGAAATCCTTTAAGGATACAGGTTTACCCAGGGTATCGTTCTGGGTGAAGTCCAGCGCTGACTTGCCGATGCCGGTCAGGTTATTGATCCGGATGCTGTTAAGGATCCTTTTGGCGGGGGCATTTTCTTTGGCTGCCGCGGATAATTGGGCGAGGATCGCTTCTTTTTCGTCGAGGGGTATCCGGCTAAGGTTAAAAGCAATCAAAAATGCGCTGACGGGGGAGGCGGGATGCTGGCCGATCCATTGTTTGGTGAGGGTTTTGTCGATGGAATCTATTTTATTCAATTCGGGTTCCAGAGCAGCCAGGCCGGTGGAATCATGTTTTGCATAGAGATCGTTGGCTTTCTTGTATAATTCCGCGCGTCCTTTGAGTACAGGGTCTTTGCCGGTAAAATCTTTGTAGTCACTGTAATCCTTTACAGCCGAAGTGCCCGATAATTTGGCTTCTTTGAATAGAGGCCCTTCTCCGTTGATCTCCACCGTTCCCTTGTCGAGATAGGCGATCAGCATGGAGTTGTCCGCATATTTTTGGCCTATCCTGACGATATAGGCATCTCCTTGTCCTTCGGGAATAGAGAGGGTCATCTGGAAGCTGCCGGCGCTTGTCTGGACCGAGTCTTTCTGCAGGCTATTGCCCATGGGATTTACATAGACCCATTGGCCGGCCTCCATGCCTTTGATGGAGGCCTGGAGGGTAAGCTTGTTCTGGGCCTTTGACAAAAGGGCGCTAAGACAGATTGCCGTAAAGGCGATTAATTTTTTCATCTGGAAATAGTTAATAGTTAGGATTCTGTTTGATTTTAGGATTGGTGGTTATTTCTGATTCGGGGATCGGCAGGATCAGCAGGCTCTGGCTGGTGACGCTGGGCAATAAACTTTGTAAGGTAGCGAAGGGCAGGCGGCGGACGGCGAACCAGTCCTGGCCGGCTTCGGATACGAAGTTGCGCATTTCTTCTTCTATGATCAGGAGCTGCAGGTCGCTGGTCGTGGCGGCTGCGTCGACAGCCGTAAAATTGGTGACGCCTCCATGGCCCTCCACGGTCTTCAGCAGGGTCTTTGCAACGGGCATACTGCCTCCGGAAGCGACCAGGGCCTCCGCTTCCAGCAGATAAGCTTCCGTTAACCGGAAGGCATAGCAATTTTCCGTTACTTTAGTGGCCGCGGTATTGGTGACGGAGCCGGGATAATACTTGGTAAGCCCCGGGTTGGTGCCATAGAATGTGGTGACGGGCTGAATGCACCAGGCCGCACGGGGATCTCCGTTAAAGAGACCACTCATAAAGGCATTGGGGCCAAAGTCGTTATAATAAATATAAGAGGACCATTTTATATTCTGGTTGGGGTAAGGGGTCACCCCCAGCATGACTTCCTGGCTCGTCAGCGCCTTGGTCCAGAAGATATCTTTTAGATTCGTCTCCAGGGTGAACGGGCTGTTGGCGATGATATCCTGGGTAAGGCTGATGACCTGTGCGTAATCTGCGGCGGACCCACGATTGATCAGGACTCTCGCTTTCAACAATTTTGCAACCCATGTATTGGTATTAGCGATCGAGGTATTGAGCGAGGGAAGATCAGGAATGGCATTGGTGAGATCGGACAGGATGGAATCATAGGTCTCCGCTACGGATACCCTGGGCAGGTAGATCGTGGAAGGGTCCACGAATTCGTTGTGGAGGATGATCCCATAGGCGCTGGTCGTATCGTAATATTGGCCGTAATAGAGCAGCAGCTCCGTGTTGCCGAAAGCCCGGAGGAATTTGGCCTCGGCGATCATCTGCGCTTTGCTGGTCGCCGTAATGGTAGTGACGGGTGCGATATTCTTTAAAAACCCGTTGGCGGCATTCACAAGCGCATAGCCATAGTTCCAGATAGCGTCGATCCAATTGCTCTTGACATTATAGGTATGCTCGTCCAGTCCCCCTCCACCGCTCGTATAAGAGAGCATTCCGCTCAATTGGGAGGGTATTTCTTCGTTGGTACGATACCATGTTGTCGAGGGAACGGTATTGTAATCGAACCCTCCGTCGGCAAACCGGTAATAGACCCCGTTCAGGGCGGTGCCGGCACTCTTGGCGTCCGTGATAATATTTCCATCCACTTCGGAGGTGGTAGGATATACGTTCAGTTGTTTATGGCAGGCCCCGAAGCTGCTGCTGAGCAGGATAAGAAGTCCGATATTTATAATGTTGCGTTTCATTGTTTGCTTTTTTTAGTTAACCGGATGGAACTTCCGATCCGGGTTAAAATCCAACTTTCACTCCCAGGGAGAAGGTCCTGACGGCCGGGTAATTGCTCACATCGAAATATCCGCCCGCTACGCTATACGCATCGTCGGAAGTCTCCGGGTCGTTGCCGGGATACTTGGTGATGGTGAACAGGTTGGTCGCGGATACATAGACCGAAGCTGCCTGGATCCCTGCCTTCTGCATCCATCCCGCTTTGGAAAAACGGTAGTTGAGAGAGGCCGTCCTTAATTTCAGGTAAGAGGAATTAAAGACGCTTAGGTTGGTATTGTATATGATCTGATCGTCCAGCAATAACCTCGGCTGGTTGGAATTCGTATTCGTCGCGGTATACCGGTTGAGCATAGCGGCATTGGCATTCGAAGTGCCTACGAAATCCATGCTGCTGATATGGTCTCCCCACAATAGATGACCGCCTTCTGAAAAGAGGAAATACAGGTTGAGATCAAAATTCTTGTAACTGAAGCTTTCGGAGAACCCACCCGTGTATTTGGGGGCGCCGCTGCCGATGATCGTATTGAAATAAGGATAAGAAGCTCCATAAGCTGCATAAGAGACCGTATCCAGGAGGAACATGGGATCTCCGATATTAAGGTACGGAAATGCGATATTGGCGAACAGCCCTAATTTAGCTTTATAATCAGTCAATTGCTTCTGAGTTTTGATGATGCCGGTGACCTGCATGCCTCTGATCAGGCCCAGGGGCTGGCCCTGGACGATGGCCGTATTGCCGTATTCCAGGCCGGTAAGGTTGCCGATCTGCGTCTGGTCGGCCGTGCTGCTGATCCTGGTGACGATCGACTTGTTCCAGGTGATATTGAAAGACATATTCCAGCGGAAATCCCTGGAGCGGATGATATCACCCTGCAGGGATAGCTCCACCCCGGAATTTTTGATACCCACCACATTACCCAGCAGGGAGGAATAGGAGCTGCTGGAAGGAACCGGTAAGGCAAACAGATCTCCGTCCGTCAGCTTTTTATAATAATCCACTGTTCCTTGCAGCCTGTTCTTAAATAAAGAAAAGTCCAGCCCGACATCCGTTTGTTTGGTCGTCTCCCATTTGATGGCTGGATTGCCCAGCTGCGTGGGCACCAGGGCATTGTTGCCGTTATAAGACAGGGGGCTGTACAAAGTGCGGTACAATTGATTGCCGATACTCTGGTTGCCTGTGAGACCATAGCTGCCCCGTATTTTGATATCCTCGATCCAGGATACGTCCTTTAGGAATTTCTCTTTGGATATCCGCCAGGCGATGGCTCCGGAAGGGAAGTAGCCGAATTTATTGTCCGGGCCGAATTTGGAAGAGCCGTCTGCGCGTCCCGTGAACGTGAACAGGTATTTGTCGTTAAACGTATAATTGGCCCGCAGGTAATAAGATACCAGGTAGGCCTGTGGTTTGCTGGGATCATCTCCCGTGACGACCACCGGTGTAATGGCGGAGGTCAGGCTGTTGAGGACATTATCATTCGGATAACCGGAGGCCGTTGCACTGAAGGAACTGGTCTTCTGCGTCTCGTAAGAAGTGCCCGCCAGGATATTCACCGAATGTCGGTCATTCCATTCTTTGGTATACCCCAGCGTATTTTCTATGAACCAGTCAGTAAAGCGGCTGTTCGAATTGTTGCCGATGCCGCCATTGGAAGAGACATTGCCATAGAAACTGCCGATCTGCAGATAGCTGGGGGTATACAGGCGCTGGTTATAGGCCTGGTTGTTCAACGACACCGTACTCTTGAATTGCAGGTGGGGATTAAAGTCATATACCGCGCTGAGTGATCCTAACAGGCTGGTGGTTTTCGCATTGTTGATAGCGGTCAGCATGGCCATGGGATTCTGGAAGCCCTGGTAACTCTCCCCTACATTCGCGAAATTGGTATAATTGCCGGTGGAATCATAAGGGGTATAATCGGGTCTTGCGCGGAGCGCCTGCCCGTACGCCCCGTTAGTTACATTCTGGTTGGTGTAACCGATATTGAAATTGGCAATGAATTTTAAATGTTTGCTGATCTCGGATTCCAGGTTGATCTTTCCGACCACCCGCTGGTAATCGGTGCCTTTTATCACCCCGGGGGTGTTGTTAAAAGCCACCGACGTATAATACCGGGAAGACCCGCCTCCCCCCTGGATAGCGATCTCCGCATTGTGTGCGTAGGCCGTCCGGGAGACTTGTCTGACCCAATCGGTATTGGCCGTGCCGAAGAACTGTGAGGGGGAGTTGACGATCAGGTCAGCTTGTGGACGATGTGCCTTTCCTGCCAGGTCGCGGGCATCGTTATCATTTTTTGCGGCTTCCGTCAGCAGCATTTTGTATTGTGTGGCATCCAATACCTTGGGCCGGCGTTCGAGGCCGGTGACCGTACTATAGTAATTGAAGGTAACCTGGGGTTTCATATCTTTTTTGCCCTTCTTGGTGGTGATGATCACGACTCCGTTGGCTGCTTTGGATCCATAAATAGCCGTGGCGGAGGCATCTTTGAGGATGGTGATGGATTCGATATCGTCGGGGTTTAAGCCGCCCAGGCTATTCAGGCCGTTGACGAAAGCCGTTGACATGCCCGCGCTGACGCCGCCATATCCTGTTACGTCGTTGCCGACCGGGCTGCTGACGTCATAGCCGGGGGAAACATAATTGGATTGCACCTGTATGGGGACACCGTCTATTACATATAAAGGGTCGTTGCTTCCCAGCAGGGAGGTGGAGCCACGTACCCGGATGCGGACTGCGCCGCCGGGAGTACCGTCGGTTTTGGTGACCTGTACGCCCGCGGCCTTACCGGCCAGCGCATTGTCGACCGTATTGAAAGGGATATCCTGTATATCTTTTCCCGACACGGTGGATACCGAGCCGGTGAGGTCTTTCCGTTGGGAGGAGCCATAGCCAATCATTACGACTTCATTGAGGCTGCTGGCGTGGGGCGTCATGATGATGGACCAGATGACCTTGCCACCGCTGACTTTACGCTCCTGCGGGGCGTACCCTACAATGGAGAATTCCACCACATCCTTATCATTGGCCGGGATGGAGAAATTCCCGTTGGCATCCGACTGGGTGGCTTTTTGGGTGGTCTTGTTGGTGACGGTGACCGATCCCAGCGGGCTGCCGTCGGTGCCGGTAATCTGCCCGGTAATGACCTGGAAGGGATTCAGGCTCTCTGTGCTTTCCGCGGCGGGCGGGACGATGGCTTTTACTTTGGGGCTGATGACCAGCATGCCTTCCACGACCTTAAAGCTCAATCCTGTTTCCGATAAAGCTCTGGAAAGGGCTTCCCGGGCGTCGACTTCTTTTACGGAGAGGGTGACCGTACCTGCTTTCCGGAGCAGGTCATTGTTATAGAGGATCTCGATGCCGCTCTGGCGGCCGATCTCCAGGATCACTTTTTCCAGTGATTCGTTCCGCACGCTGAGGGTTACTTTCTGGGAGTAGGCCCCGGCGGATACATGCAGGGCCGATGCCAGTAAAATTGCAACAGTTATTCTCATGACTCGACACATTTGAGCGTTGCGGCTTCCTTTGAAGCGCAACAAGCAGTAGTTTAGAAAATCCATACCTTTGGTTGTTTAGGTGAAATAATAAGCAGTCAAACAGTTTAATTTTTTACCTGATCATTACTGCCGGGAACGCTGCGAACGTTTCCGGTTTTTTATAGGTAAATGCAAGGATCCGGTTAGTTGATCTTTACCTCCTTTCCCTGCACGGTGAAGGACACCCCTCCGGCAGCTTCCATCATTTTTAATACCTGTGAAATATTGACCTGGCGGCTGATCCTGCCTGTGTAGTGATCATGCACCGCTCCCGCCATGCGAACATCGATATCATACCATCTTGTCAGCTGTTTCATGATGCTCACGATATCGTCATTATAGAAGATGAATTTTCCGTTCTTCCAGGCGATGATCTTTTGTACGTCTGCATCCGGTATGATGCGGATGGATCCTTTGTTGCCTGTGATCAATTGCTGACCGGGGGTGATCGTCCGGGAAGTCATTCCCTTTGTGATCTTTACGGCTCCTTCCAGCAGGGTAGTGCTGCTGGCGGTATCGTCTTCGTAGGCCATGATGTTAAAGCTGGTGCCTAGTACTTCTATTTCGCTTGCGTCGGTTCCTGCGCCTGCGCTACCCTTGCCCGCTCCGCCGTCGCCTCCGGGGGTAATGATCTTTACTTTAAAAGGCATGGCCGCATTTTTGGCTATTTCGAAATAGGCTTCGCCGGTTATTTCCACTCTTCTTTCCTTACCGGTAAAGGCAGTGGGATAGCGGATGGAGGAGGCGGCATTTAACCACACTTTCGAGCCGTCCGGCAGGGACAGCTGGTATTGTCCGCCGCGGGGAGTGGAGAGAGTGTTATAGCTCAGGGCGGTCGTCGCCGTCTGTCGTTGGCCTGACTGCTCCTGGCCATCGGCCGACCGGTAGGCCAGTTGGCCGCTGTTCAGTTTCACCACGCTGGTATTGCCCTGGCGGGCCAGGGTTCCATTCGAGCTGCTGTCCAACACGATCGTATGGCCATTGGACAGGGTGAGGGTGGCTTTGTTGCCTCCGGGGGCGATATCGTTTTTAAACCGGCTGTCCGGGCCGGCTTGTTGTGCTGTTGCCCATTGCTCTTTATTCGTCCAGATGAAATAGCCTCCGGCGCCTGCCAGTAAAAGGAGGATGGCGGCCGCTATTCTCCGGACGGGGAAGATCCGGCGGAGGGGCACGGATGTACGCGCTGCCGGGTCCGGGGTGGTTGTCGCTGCTTTGTCGAGCAGGGTCGTCTTATCGAGCATGGCGCGGAACATTTCCGGAATTTTCGCTTCGGTGGAAAGCCCCTGGTAGTTCTTCTGTTCTAATTTCTGCCCTACTGTTGCCAGCAGGATTGCTTCATTGGCAGGCTCTTTGACGGCTGCGAGGAAAAAGGAGAGTTCTTCCAGCGTCAAGTCCTCTGCCAGGAATTTGTCTAAAATAACTTTGAAATCCATTGCTATAAAGACGAAAAAGAAGAAGATAAGGGAGCGCCGGTAAAAAAATATTTTTTACAAGAAGAATAAGATCCAGAGAATGATCATTGGATTTTCAGGATGGTCTTTGAGCATCTGGCGTAAACTCACGATGGATCGTACGATATAACTTTTGACGGTGGCCCTGGACACGCCCATCTGGCGGGCGATTTCTTCATGGCTAAGGCCCTGGAAACGGCTCAGGCGAAAAGCGGTTTGTTGCTGGGGGGGCAGGTCTTCAATGGCCTGTTGGACGGACTTTTCAAATTCTTTGAATTCCAGTTTCTGGTCGGGCGACAAGGCGGCATCCCGGAAATATTCCTGAAAATATTCGTCATAGCCGCCGCTGAAGACTTTTTTTCGCAGATGGTCGAAGATAAGGTTGCGGGCGGTAATGAACAGGTAGCTGTCAAATTGTTGTACTTCGGCTAATCTTTCCCTTTTCAGCCAGATCCTGGCAAAAATATCCTGGGAGAGGTCCTCTGACAATTCGGGGGACTTGGTGAACATAAGGGCTGTGGAGTAAATCTGGTCCCAGTAATGATAAAATAATTCCTGGTAAGCGGATTGATCTCCTCCTGATACCATCAGTAGTAGTTCTTTCTCATTATGTAGCGTTGATGATGGCACGGTAAAACATCCCTTTAAACCATAAATGTAAGAACAAAAAAGCCACTTTGCCGTACATTAGAGTCATGGAAAGAAATGAATATCGGAAAGCGCTATTGCTGGTGGCGGTATTTCCTTTGGCAGCGCTTGCCCAGGATAAGGGGCTCTCTCCAGGCCCAAGCCCCCTGGATTATGTGAACCCTTTCATCGGGGCCAGCACCAGCGTGGTGTCGGCAAAAAATTCCGGTGGGCTGGGCAAAACTTTTCCCGGAGCGGCCACTCCTTTTGGTATGGTGCAGGTGAGCCCTAATACGATCACGGGAGGCGACAATGGGTCGGGCTACAGCTATGAGCATAAAACGATAGAAGGGTTTGCCCTGACGCAGATGAGCGGTATTGGCTGGTATGGGGATCTGGGGAATTTTTTGGTTATGCCCGCCACCGGGGAGTTGAAGACTAATTCGGGCAAGGAAGGGGGCATGGCCGGCTACCGGTCTTATTATGATAAAAAAAGTGAAACCGCCTCCCCGGGTTATTATGCCGTTGAATTGACGGATCATCATATTAAGGCAGAAATGACGGCCCTGCCCCATTGCGGTCTGATGCGATTTACTTTTCCGTCGAATCGCCGGTGCCGTATACAGATCGACCTCGCCAGAAGGGTAGGCGGGACTTCGGTATTACAATATGTGAAAGTGGTGGATGCTCATACGATCGAAGGATCTATGAACTGTACCCCGGACGGGGGCGGGTGGGGCAATGGCGCGGGGCATGCTGATTACACGGTTTATTTTTATGCGCAGTTCAGCAAGCCGCTAAAGAATTATGGTGTCTGGAGCGCGCAGATCCCGGATGACTGGAAAATTAAGCTGGAGGATGTGGAGTCGCAGCGGTTCCAGGATACGGCCGCGCATGCGCTGGTGACAAGGGGGGTAAAAGAAAAACGGGGTAAACATCTTGGTTTTTTTACGGAGTTTGAAACGAAGCAGGATGAGTCTGTGCTGTTAAAGGCCGGGATCTCTTTTGTAAATATAGCAGGGGCGAAGGCCAACCTGGAAAAAGAAATGGGAGGATGGGATTTTGAGGGGGCGCATCGGCAGGCGCGTACGTTATGGGAGCGGGCTTTGTCGAAGGTCAGGGTGGAAGGCGGCTCCGGGGAGGAGCGAACGGCTTTTTATACGGCGTTGTATCATACGATGATCGATCCCCGTACTTTCCAGGATGTGAATGGGAATTACCCGGGCGGGGATCACCGTGCCCACCTGGCTGCCGGTTATGTCAAACGAACGATCTTCAGCGGCTGGGATGTGTTCCGCAGCCAGATGCCTTTGCAGACGATCCTTAACCCGGGGTTGGTCGATGATATGATTGCTTCCTGGATCAGCCTGGCCACGGAAAATGGAACACATTATTTCGACCGCTGGGAGTTCCTGAATGCGTATAGTGGTTGTATGGTGGGCAATCCTTCTCTTTCTGTCATTGCGGATGCTTATGTAAAGGGGATACGGGGTTATGATGTGGAGAAGGCTTATACATTCAGCATTAATACGGCTTTGCGATACGGAAATGGAGAGAAAGGATTTTCCGGAGGGGACAATAGTATTTCCAATACGCTGGAGTATGCTTATTCGGACTGGTGCCTCTCGCGGATGGCGGAGGGGCTTGGGTATACGGAAGCTGCTGCCCGTTACCGGGAGAGGGGACAGGCCTATAAAAAAGTATTCGATCCTTCGAAAGGATGGTTCCGTCCATTGAAAGATAATGGGGAATGGGAGCCCTGGCCTGCGGAGGGCCGGCTTGCCGAGGGGTATGGTACGGTGGAGAGTAATCCCTATCAACAGGGCTGGTTCGTTCCGCAGGATATCACCGGGATGGTAGCATTGATGGGGGGCAGGGAGAAGGCGCTGGCGGATCTGACGGAGTTTTTTGAGCGAACGCCGGAGGACCTGTTATGGAATAAGTATTACAATCATGCCAATGAGCCGGTACATCATGTGGCCTTCCTCTTTAACCGGTTGGGGGCGCCCTGGCTGACACAGAAATGGACCCGGGCTATCTGCCGGCGGGCGTATCATAATTCCGTGGAGGGGCTTGTGGGGAATGAGGATGTGGGGCAGATGTCGGCCTGGTATGTACTGGCGGCAAGCGGGTTGCATCCTGTCTGTCCCGGGGAGACAAGGTATGAGATCACCAGCCCGGTTTTTGACAGGGTGACGGTTAACGTCCCGTCCATTGCCGGGGGTGCTGTTTCCGGCAAACGATTCGTTGTGACGGCGCGGGGCAACTCTCCGGAGAATATCTATATACAGTCTGCAACCCTGAACGGCAAGCCTTATAACAAGTGCTGGCTGGATTACAAAGATATTGTCGCCGGCGGCGCCCTGGAACTGGTAATGGGGCCGGAGCCGAATAGGAGTTGGGGGGAGCAATGAACATTTATTGCTTTGCCGGGCGGCACTTCTACCTCCAGGTAAGAGATGCCCTGTCCATGCCCGCCTTTCTCGTGTTGCATTTTCCGCCAGCTATCGCCAACGAGAGCCTGGGTATAATACCCGGCAAACCGGGCTTTCCATTTGAAGGAATGTTGGCCCGTATTGATAAGGGTCGACCGGGTAGGATTGAAATGAGTGAGGGTAACGGTCGTATTCAAAACGGGGAGGTCGATCAATTGTGATTTTGCCGGTTCTTCGGAGCGGTAGAGCGTGCTCACGGTGCGGGTCATGGCGTTGGCGTCGACGCCCATCAGCCCCTGCACTACCCCTTCTATCAGTCCATAGGACACTTCGGGATATTCTCTTCTTTGGGTCGAGGGGTTGGCGAGTCGCAGGATAAGGACATGCGCCTGGTCCCAATAGCCGTTCTTATAATATTGCAAAGGCAGATAAGACAGATTCTCCACATTCAGGTCCATGGAGAGGAGGTGTTCGATGGTATGCCTTTTCCGGGTTGAATCCTTGAGGGCGTCGAACCAGAGGAGGAAGGTCTCGCCTTCGGATTTACCGAATTTGCTTTCGCTGTCATAATAAGTATGGTATAATGATGCCGTCTCATCCCACCAATCGGCATCTATCCGATTCCGGTAGTCTGCTGCTTTTTGCTGAAAGTAGCTGGAAGATTGCTGGTCGCCCACGGCCTTTAAAATTCCGGCATAGGAGGACAGCCCCCGGTAGAGGGCAGCGACCAGGTCGACGCCCATTTTCAGATTTTGCACGCCTTCCGAATAGGAGGGAAGGCCTCTGCAACGGTGGAAGGCATCTTCGATGTTGAAAGGCGCCGGGGCGTTCGGGTGAGCGGGCCGGGTCAGCAGGGAGTCGGGTTGCAGGGTCCATTTGACGATATATTCCCGGACGCTCCTGTTATAAAAATTCAGGAAGGCCGGGTCTTTCAGGTACAGGCTGTCTCCCGTCCACAACCAGGACCGCCAGCAGGCGTCCAGCAGGTCGAAGTTGGCATCCAGATTATACCAGAATTCCCGATCGTTCCGGTAGTCGGAGGGGGAAGGCCGGTCGAATTTGTCGATCTCCCAATACGAGCACCAGTCTTTGGAGGCGGAGATATTGCGGGTGAATTTGGTGAACATGTTCTTGTTCTCCCGGTGCATGCCTAGTATTTCAGCGCCCATGCACTGGTGGGAAACGTCCCGCATGCAAAATGCATATCGGGGGGGCAGGGCGGATTCGTACCAGGGGCCGACGGGGTCTCCGGGTCCGGCCTTATAATGTAAGGCCATGGCCTTCGCCCAGGTAAATGCCTTTTCGAGGGCGGTGTCCGATGACCGGAAACGGACTCCTGTTTCCATTTCGTGTTGCCGGGGCTGGGGCTGGCTCTGCCCGAACGATAGGAAGGAGAGGGCCCAATGGATGAGAAGGAGGGGGAGAATTTTTGCTGTCATGATTTATGCTTTTGGGGCCCCGGGTCGGGGGTGTTTTTTTTCGGAGCTTAGTTGGGGATTTTTCAAGGGGCTGATATTGAATTAGTTGAAAAATCCCCAACTAAGCTTTTTTTAAAAGGGCCAAAATCGGTTTTTGGGTCGCTGCTGATGGTGGAATTTAAAGGTGAACGGATAAGGGTTGTCTGCCATCCCACAAGAATTCCCGGACGGGCCTGCCTGCTGTGGAAATGAGGACCCGTTCATTTTTTCCTGCCCGGATCACTTTAATGGTAAGGTCCTGTTGAAAAGCCCTGATATGTTCCAGCGACATGCTGTTCCAGTTTTTGGGCAGCCTGGGTAGGATGGTGAAGGTATTAAATCCGGTCGGTTCAATACCGAACAAGCCTTCCGTCACCGTCCGGCAGTAAAGGCCGCTTTCTGCGGACAGATGTCTTTGATCTCCCTCGGGCCATGCTTCGACGGCATAGGGTACGTGTTCGCCCAACAGGCGCATGGCAGAGTAATAATTAAAATATTTGAGGCTGGTATCTGTAGCGCCCGCGTAAAACAGACCGCGGAAGGCGTAGAGGGTCGACCGGTCCCAAAAGGTCTCGGAGCCCGATTCGGTGAGGATGCCATTCTTCGTCCACAAATATTTCGAAAGAAGCGCCTGTAGGGTCTGATCCCTCCTTTCAAAGATGCCCATGACCAGGGGAAGGCAGATCCAGGAACGCAGGGTCGTATTTCCCTCGAAATACCGGTAGGTGTCAAAACCCTGGACACGGGCGCCGAAATATTGTTCGATATGATCTTTCAATTCCCGGGCCTGCCTGCTGAAATCCACTGCTTCTCCCGTTTTCCCGAGTGCGAGGGCCAGGTGGGCGGCGCTGGTAAACGCTCCATATGCCAGGGAATTGGTGGAGAGGTTGACCTTCCCGGCGGGAAAACGTCCTTCCAGTTCATCCGAGGTAGAGGCGATCACGCCCTGAGGGGTCCCTTTTCTTTTCAGGTATTCCAGGCACCAGGTTATCAGGGGCCATAACTTTTTTGCTTCGGCTGTGTCTGCGTAAGCCAATGCGAAACGGGAAGCTCCGTAAGCGATCATGGCCTGGTCGCCGCGGTCGCCGGCTCCATCCCAGAACCCTGCGCCTTCCGCCACGATCGAGCTGGGGATCGGAGCGTATTCCGGGTTCAGGTAGTTGGAAAATAACCGGTAGCTGTTCTTCGCGGATTCATTGCCCTGGATATTTCCCAAAAAAGGGAAGAAGGGGCCTACATACTCGGCCTGGTCATTGGCCCAGATGGCCGCGTAATAGCTGCCTCCGCCGGGGCTGTGCATCAGGCCTTCTTTGGTATCGAAGATGCTTTCGGCGGCGCGCAGTTTGGCAAAGGCGAACATCCGGTCGAGGGTATCATTGGGCGTGTGCAGCACCAATGTTTTCGATAGCCCGTCGACGAGTGATCTACGTTTGTCCCATTCATAGTCTGCTGAAAAATGGTAGGTCTCTTCGGTCGCCCGCCTTCCCGAGATGGCCACATAAAAGGTATAGTTTTCTCCCGGCGACAGCTGAAGGGCGCCGGCATCATAGGTCCTGTAATTAAGGACGTAAGCCCCATAGACGCTTTTGGCGGGGTCTGTGATCCTGTTCTTATCCTGCGTAGGTATCTGAAGGACGATCGGTTTGGCGCCGGTATTGGTGAGCCGGTATTTTTCCAGGCAGGCGGCTTTGTCCACGGAGGGATAAATGCATCTTTCCACCCGGATGTTGGCATTGGTGAGACTGACTGACCGCAGGCAGCCATTGATGGTGAACTGAACGGGCCTCTCTTTCAGCAACCGCCCATCTGCTGTAACGGAGTCAATGATGTTCTCATCGAAGATCTCCTGCAGACTGCCCCGGGTGTCATTGGGAAGTGTACGGAGCATGGGGAAGACGAGCCTTCGTTGCAATACGAGCTGGTGTAAGCTATCGATGCCGTAGGTAATAATGGCCGACAGGGACCGGCCGCTCATTTCTATATGATCTGTGTGCGCTTCGCCGGGATCCGTATAGGCCCCTCCATGATCCGTATGCGCCCTTCCGGGATCCGTATATGCCGGCCCAATCTTCCAGGAGATCCCTCCGTCCGCTGCCAGGCGCCAGCGTAGTTTTTGGGCGGAGGAATGGAAATAACAGGCAAGCAATGCGATCGATAAAACTTTTTTCATGTAGCGATGATTTTTCTCCGGTATGCAAGATAGTCTATTCTGTTCTATTCTTATTTTACCAACCCGGCTTTTGAAAAAACAACGAAGAGCAGCACCATCCCGATCAATAATATGGCGGAATAGACATGCCTGCTCTTCCAGGGCTGGATGTCCACCAGGTTGTTCGTCTTCTGCCGGTAGGGCTCAGCGAGGGGATAGAATTTTCCGATCGCCAGCATGAGGGCGGAAGTCAACAAAAAAAGCAGGAACAATACATGCAGGAAATGAAGTCCGGTATCAAAGAAAAGCTGGGTGACCGCGTAACAGCCGATGAAAAAGACAAGCCCGATCCTGGCAGCCAGCGGCGGCACTTTTTTGGTGACGAAACCGATGAACAGGATGGTGAAGACAGGCACGTTAAAAAATCCGTTGACGGTCTGGACATAGGTGTAGAATCCTTTTTTAGCAAACAGGATAAAGGGGGCTATGAACATGGCTGTGAGGCTGACGGCTATTTCGAAGCGCCGGGCTGTCCTGATCAAACCGGCTTCCGCGACCTGCCGGCCTTTTTTTTTCAGCCAGGGCTTGTAGATGTTCAATATGAACAAGGTGCTTGAGCTGTTGAGGCCGGCGTTGTAGGTAGTAAACGCCGCGCCGAAAATGAGGGCTGCAATATAACCTGCCATAAAAGGCGGGGTGACCAGGCCGGTCATTTTCGGGAAGACTTCTGCTGTATTGGATAGCCGGGTAAAAAGGTGGACGGCGATGAGGCCGGGGATATTCAGCAGCAGGACAGAGACCAGTTTGCCCAGGCAGGCTATGGCAATCCCTTTCTGGCAGGTGGCCAGGTCTTTTGAAGCGAGTACCTGCTGGACGATGTACTGTTCGGTGCCCCAGTAATACAGATTGACCAGCAACATGCCGGTGAACAAAGTGGAGAAGGGTATGGGGTCAGTCGCGGAACCGATGCTGTTCAAGTGGTTTGTCTGAGTCGACAGGACGATATGCAGTCCCTGACTGATATTACCTCCGCCGAGATATTTCAGTCCCAGGAAAGGGAGCAGGATGCCGCCGGCAAACAGGCCCAGGCCCAGCAGGGTATCTGAAACCGCAATCGCCCGCAGGCCGCCCATTATGGAGTACAGGCATCCCAGAGCGCCCATGATCCAGATAATTATGGCTATGGCCGTCGCATAGTCGGTATGAAAGATATCCGAAAAATGGAACAGGCCGTTAAAGGCGATGGCTCCGCCGTATAATACAGACGGCAGCAGATTGATGATATAGCTAATGAGAAAAATGATGGAAACGATGGTTTTGGTCGGGCGGTCGTAGCGTGCTTCGAGATAATCCGGGGTAGTGGAAATACCCGTGCGAAGATAAATAGGCATGAAGAATTCCGATACGATCAGCATGGCAAAAACGGAGGTGACGCCCCAGGCCATCACGGTCATGTCATGGGTGTAGGTCAGCTCGTTCTCCCCGATGATGGTAGCGGTGTTGATGTTGCTGAAGAGCAGGCCCCCGCCTACAAAAAGAAAGCCAAGACTTCTGTTGGCGAGGAAGAGGCCGCTCAGCGTGTCGATCTTTTGTTTTCTTGTTTTAAACCAGGCGAACACCCCTACGATGCCGGTGAAAAAAAGGAAACTTATTATGGCGAGGACACTCATAGTGTGTTTCTTCGCAGCAGCGAGGTTGGGATGGTCTCGGCTATTTTTTCGCGGTTCATCACCGCCTTCCCTGCCTTTTTACCCATCAGGGAAAAATTGGTGGACAGGGTCGTTATGCCGATGATCTCTTTGGCCGGTTCGTCATTACAGGAAAGGATGCCCAGGTCTTTTCCGGGTTTCAGGCCTTTTGCCTTGCAATCTTTCATGATCTGCCAGAGGGCAAAGTTGTCAAGGGTAAAATATACTTTTCCTTTTTCGACGGAGTTGGCTTTGTATTCCGGCAGTATCCGGCCTTTGACCTTATAGTTCTTCAGGAATTTTTTGAATGCCGGGACGATCTCCTTCGGGTCAAGGGATTCGGGTAAATGATAAAAGATCATTTCGTCGAAGCGGCTTATCTCGGGCGCCAGTTCTTCCAGGGCTTTGTAGGTGGTATGTTCGAATTCCTGGGTGATATGACTGAATTCTCCGTCCAATGGTTCGTACCGGTCGAACATCAGGAATTTGTTGCGTGGAATGCTGTCCAGGAGCAGCTTTGTTTTGGGATGGGGAATGGGTGCAATGACATACATGCCGTACTTGCCTTTTATCTGGAGCAGGATGGTCTCGAATATCTCAATGTTACCGTGATGAAAATAAACGTTCAGATGTACGTCTTTTCCTAATTCATGCCGGAAGTTGCGGTAAAACTGTTCTTCAAAGGTATCCAGGTTATACATTAGCAGGGCTACTTTCAGCGTTTGCTCAGTATTGTTGTTGGCCACGAAATAGCCCAACCGGTTCTTCGACTCGATGATACCCCTGCCGATCAGCTCGCGAAATCCTTTCACCACTGTCTCCCGGGAGATATGCAGCTCTTTGATCATGGTGTTGACAGAGGGCAGCATGTCGTCCTTTACAATCACCTTATCATCGATAGCGTTGATGATTCCCTGTACCAGGCTGTCATGTTTCGAATAGGAAGGTTGGCCCGCCAGCTCTAGAATTTTCTCAAAAATAGACTTATCCCTTGTGTTGCCCTTTTTTCTCAAAGTCACGCGTTTAGTGGATAAATTTAGTAAATAACCGCTTAATAGCCGCTTAATAGGAAAATGGGGCAGCTAGGAAGGCTGCCCCATTGGCGTATAGGTCATTAATTATAATTAGGGTTTTGCGTAATGGCCGGGTCTTTTTGTATTTCCGTACGAGGAATGGGATAATAATAGAAGCTGGGTACCCATACCCGTGTTTCAACGGTGTCTACCTTGTAGGTGAAGGATGTATTAGCCGGTGAGGTAGGGGTGATAATAATACCCAGCCCATTCTTTGAGCCGATGTCGGCAATACCCCATCGGCGGATATCGAAATACCGGTGTCCTTCGAAACAAAGTTCAATCCTTCTTTCGTGCTGGATCTTCGTCAGGAGATCGGCCATGTTGGTGGCGGACTGGTCAGGCATGCCGACACGTTCGCGAACCAGGTTCAGGTATTTCAATGCTTCGGGCATATTTCCCAACTGGGCGCTGGCTTCGGCGTAGTTGAGATACATTTCACTAAGCCGGAAGACGATCCATTGGCTGGT
This sequence comes from Puia sp., assembly GCA_036394375.1. Lineage (GTDB taxonomy): Bacteria > Bacteroidota > Bacteroidia > Chitinophagales > Chitinophagaceae > Puia. Next base: position 6,789 of record DASWFF010000129.1, on the reverse strand, counting down.
GCTATAGGGTTGTATATTGAAGTTAAAGCTTTCGTCCACCATTTTGCGGATGGTATAGCCGGTCTTGGAGGCGTTCCATGGCGAGAGGCTGCTCTCCTTGGAATCCAGCCCACCTTCATAAAATTGAGCGGTCCGGCCCTGGAAGGAAGCTCCATTATACAGGATATCGGCGTAGAATCTTGGGTCACGACTGTTATAAGGGTTGGCTGCCTGTGTGGGATTGCTCCAGCTGAAGGTGGTGCCATCGGCCATTTCAAAGTCTTCGACCATCTGCTCTAGTACGTTGTAAGCGCTGTAGCCATTGTATCCATTCGGGCTCAGGTCCCTGTATACCGTGTTGTACCTGTCCTCCTGTACCTGGCCGCTAAACATCCGGGCAAAGATGACCTCGGAATTAAAAAAGTCGGTGAATATCTTGCCGTAGGCAGCAGCAGTGCCATAGAGTGAATATTGCGGCATATCGATGACGGCCTTGGCGGCATCCCGGGCAGCCGTCCATTTGGCCATGTCATTGGTCGTATTATAATAGGGGCTGGCCTGGTAGAGCAGCAGCCTGGATTTCAGCGCCAGCGCCGCACCGATGGTAGCCCGACCGACATCGGTGCTATTGCTGTAGCTGAGCGGTAATAAAGCTACGGCCTGGCTGATATCCGACAGAATGAAATTCACCGTGGAATCATAACTTGACCGGGTCGCATTGAAATTTTTATCATTGGTGGTATACACCTGGGTGATGATGGGAACACCTCCAAATCGTTTGAGGAGCTCGAAATAGGTCAATGCGCGTAGGAAATAGACCTCTCCTTTCATCCGGCTGATGAGGGCGCTGTTGGCGGTGGTGTCCAGCTGGCCGATGTTTTGAAAGAAGACGTTGGCTTCCTTAACCGTGTTGTACAAGACCGGCCAGAAGTTTATCGTGGAGCTATAGTTGACCGGTGAAGAGCTGTTTTGATTGTCGGGTGTCGCCTGGCCCTGGACATATTGTGTCTCATGGCACCAGCCGAAATTGCTGAACAGCTCATCCGTCTGTGAGCCCCAGCCGAAACCGGCATCCTTGTAAGCCAGTACGCCATCGCGATAGATCTGGTTGACATAGGTGAGGGCCAGGTTCGGGTCTGACCAGACCGTTTGCTGCGAAAAGGCATTCTGCGGCTGAAGGTCCAGCACTTTATGACAGGAGAGGCAACCGGATGTGATGAGCAGGATCGTTATAATCTTTTTCATAACTGTATGTTTGGGGACATTGCTTTATAAAGTGATGTTGGCGCCAATATTAATAATGCGCTGTTGCGGATAGTATCTGCCATTCGTAACGGCGCTGCCGTCGCTGTTGACAGGAATTTCCGGATCGAAAGAAGGTCCGAATTTATCGATGGAAAAGAGGTTGTTGCCGCTGATATAGATCCGGGCGCCTTGTATCCTGGCCCGGCCCAGTAAACCTTTCGGCAGCGTATAACCTATTTCGACGTTCTTCAGCCGCAGGAAGGCATCGTTGCGCAGCCAGAAATCGGAAGCATAGGTATTCGAGCCATAGGTGCGGCTGGTAGGGCCGTTGAAGGTTCGGGGATATTTGTTATCCCCTGTCTTTTGCCATCTGCCGGTGAAGAACTCTTCGGCCATATTCAGGCCGCTGGGTTGCAGCAAGGCCCTTGCCCGGGCCTGGCCCTGGAAGAAAATGGTGAAGTCGAGATCCTTGAATGTCCCACCCAGCGAAAGACCATACATGATCTCCGGGGTAATAGACAGGGTCGTCCGGGTCTCGTCGAGTGCGTTGATCTTGCCATCTCCGTTGACATCCTTATATTTTATATCGCCCGGGCCGGTGCCCAGGGGATGCGGGGATTTGTCGACGTCGGCCTGGGTCTGAAAGAGCCCGGCGGATTGATAGAGCAGGTAGGAATCGATGGGATAACCTGTTTTCTTCTGATAGTCCGGTACATTGGCGGGTTCATCCATGTTGATGACCTTGTTGCGGGCAAAGGTGAAATTGCCTCTTATGTTAAAGGCGAAGGCCTGGCTGAGGCGTTTGTTGTAAGCGGCATCCAGATCGATACCCCTGTTGACTACCTTACCCAGGTTGACGGTTGGTAAGATCAGCCCGGTGTAGTCAGGGGTGGAAGCGCTGGGCGGGATCAGTATACCGTTGCGCACGGACCGGAAGACATCAATATTCAGGGAAACCGACTTATTGAAAAGCTGTACTTCGACACCGATGTCGGTACTCGTGTTGACCTCCCAGGTGATATTGGGATTAGGCGTAGGTCCTAAAACAAAGGACGCTGCCTGCACTCCATTCGGGCCGAAGAAGTAACCGCCGCCCAGGTAATTGTTGGTCGGATTTTGACCGGAGACCAGCATATAATTCTGGATATACTGGAAGGGGGGCACTGCGTCATTACCGGTTTTACCCCAGGACCCGCGGAGCTTCAGCTCATCGATAGTGGCGGAATGAAAGAAGTTTTCCTGGGATATGCGCCAGCCTGCCGAAACGGACGGGAAGTAGCCAAACCGTTTGCCGGAGGGGAAATTAGCCGAACCATCGTAGCGCATATTGTAATCGAGCAGGTATTTGTTGCGATAGTTGTAGGATATACGTCCGATGTAGTTCTGGCGTGCGGTCTGAAATAAGGACGAATAGTTGTTTTGTCCCGAAGTGCCTCCTGCAAACAGCTGTGGTATCTGGTTGCTGAGGAAACCCAACCGAGACGCCGACAGGGAATCAAATTCACCATTGTATTGTTCATAAGCCGCAAACAGATCGACGGAGTGATCGCCCCATTTCTGCCCATAACCCAGCTTGATATTGAAAAGCCGTTCCTTCGCCCGGTCGTTCTCGATGTATAAGGAGGGTGGGATAGAGGAAACGACGGTAGTATAAGTGCCGGTAGCCGTGTTGTAGCTGTAGGCCGGTGGCGGCGTTTTGTTGAAAGCATTGTAAGCAAACCAGCCCAGGTCATAGGCGTAATATCCTTCGAGGAACAGCCCTTTTGTGATTTTGGATAAGTTCCAGTTAAACGAGGCTTTGGTTTGCAGGTAGTCGGTATTACGGGTCTGAGAGCCGAGGGCGCCATTCAGAATATAGACCATGCTGTTCTGTGGTCCGCCGCCGATGCCGACACCAACTTTTCCGTTCGGATATTGCGGGATGAGGAAAGGATAGGCGTTCCAGAGCTCGGAAAATATACCGCCTGCGTCGTAACCGCGGACAGCGGCATTCCTGAATTCGTTTCGATACAGGACATCCAGTCCTATTTTCAGCGATTCGGTGGCCTGTATGTCCACGTTGGCCCGGGCCTGGTATTGCCGGTAAAAGGTGGCGCCGCCTTTATACATGCCGTTTTGCTTTTCGTACTGGCCGGACAGGAAGTACTTTACTTTATCCGAGCCGCCGCGGAGGGATAGGAGCTGATTCTGCTGCAGCGTCCAGTCTTTCATTACTGCCTTCCACCAGTTGGTATTGGGATGCCCCAGAGGGTCGGAGCCGTCCTTATATTTTTGAATATCTGCGTCAGAATAGGTAGCCGGCTGGCCTTTGAGATTATTGTATTCATTGGTAGCTACGGCGTATTCATAGGAGTTGAGCATTTTAGGAACGCGGGTCGGCTGCGTCTCTGCCCAGTTGGTGGTAAATGACAAAGAAGGCTTGCCGACGATACCTCTTTTGGTGGTGATGAGGATGACGCCATTTGCGGCCCGGGCTCCGTAGATAGCCCCGGAAGCGTCTTTCAGCACGGTGAAGGATTCTATATCTGCCGGGTTCAGGCGGGAAAGGCCTCCTGCCCTTTCCGGGATACCGTCGATGACCACCAGCGGGGCCGTATTGCCCAGGGTCGCTTTGCCGCGGATGAGAATGGTAGCATCGTCGTTACCCGGCTCGCCGCTGCGGGTATTGACGATGAGTCCGGGCGCCTGTCCTGCCAGGGAGCTGCTGAGATTGACGACCGGAGACTTTGCGAGGTCCTTACTGCTGATGGTGGAAACGGCGCCGGTGAGGTTGACCTTGCGTTTTGTCCCGTAACCGATGACCACGACATCTCCAAGGTCGCTGTGCTGGCTATCGGGCTGTAGTTGCAAGCTCAGATTGGCGCTGCTGCCTGCTTTGACCTGCTGCGGCAGGTAACCGGTGAAGGAGAAGACGAGCATGGCATTGTCGTCCGGAACGGAAAAGCTGTAGTTACCGGCGGAATCCGTTGTGGTGCCGCGCCGGGTGCCCTTTAATGAAATGCTTACGCCGGAGAGGGCATTTCCTTTATCATCCGTTATTTTACCGGATAGGGTGTGCTGAGATTGGGCGAAGGCACTGGGCATAAAAAAAAGCATCCCGAACACAAGAGTGAGCAAGGATGCTTTGAACGCATTTTTAGCAAGCATGATTGTTAGATTTTGGGTTGACAAAATAGTGACTTTGTTTTGTTCTGTTCTATTCTGTACTACTATCACAAACCTAAAAGAAATTATTGGAATCCCAAAATTATTTTAGCAGCCCGGAGTTCTGTACTCTTGTATAAAATTGGGAAAGTATGTTTTTAAGGATATTCCTATTGAGTTGTGTGGTTTTTGGAGGGGGAATGATAGCGGGGGCGCAGGGGGGGAAACGTGTCGTTGTTACGGTGACCCGTGTCGTTGTTACGGATTTCGGGGCGGTCCCGGATAGCCGGAAGGATGCTACGGCTGCCATCCGGCAGGCGCTGGCTGCCTGTAAGAGCGCACTGGCTGGCAGCGAGGGAAGGGGGAAAACCGTGCTGGTTTTCCCGAAAGGCCGGTATGATCTTTATGCGGACAGCGCGGTGAAGAAAGAATATTTTATATCTAATACCTCATCCGAAACGGAGTGTCCTTCCAAGGTAAAAACGATCGGGATCCTGCTGGAGGACATGAAGGATCTTACGATCGAAGGGGAGGGAAGTCTGTTGTTATTTCATGGGAAGATGATCACGTTTGCGCTTGATCATTGTGAGCGTATTGTCCTTCGGGACCTGGCGGTTGATTTTGAAAGGCCGACGATGTCGGAGTTTACGATCATAAGATCCACTCCTGCTGTCGTGGAAGTGCAGGTGCATCCTGATTCCTGGTATCGGCTGGATAGCGGCCGCCTGGTTTGGTATGGCGAAGGGTGGATTGCGAAGGACCATCACTGTATCCGGGTGGACACGGTCACGCATGCCTTCTATTATGCCAATGAGGAATACGAAAAATTGATAGGGGCGGCGATAACTTCGGCGGGGCCTTTCCGACTGCGGTTCCAGGGGGTTTTCGATACCACGCGTTATCTTCCGGGGAATGTGTTTACGGTGCGGGATCCGCTCAGGGACCAGGTAGGAGCTTTTATCGTTAACAGTAAGGATGTTCTTTTAAGAAATGTCGCGATGCACTATATGCATGGGTTGGGGATCGTAAGCCAGTATTCGGAGAATATAAGTATGGATAGTGTGGTGGTGGAGCCGCGGAAGGGGAGTGGCCGGTGGATCGCTTCTTTCGCGGATGGCATGCACTTTTCCGGTTGCAGGGGGCAGATAAGGATAGAACATTGCCGTTTCAATGGCCTGCATGACGATGCGGTCAATGTCCATGGTACGCACTTAAAGATCGTGAAAAAACCGGCGGACGATCAGTTGGTCCTTCGGTTCATGCACCCGCAGACTTATGGGTTCAGGGCCTTTTTTGAAAAGGATTCGGTGGCTTTTGTCCATCCGGCGACGCTGGTCATTTATGCATATGGTGTCGTTAAGAGCACCCGGCGGCTGTCGGACAGGGAGATATTGGTTACGCTTGAGAAGCCGGTCCCTTCTGTCGTCAGGACAGATGTTCCTTCCGGGGCCGGGTCGTCCCCCTCTTCTGCTGTCGGGGTGGGGGATGTGGCGGAGAATATTACCTGGACTCCCCGATTGACTTTCCGGCATAATGTTATTACCGGCACCAATACCAGGGGGGTGCTGGTCACGACCCGCAGGAAGGTGGTGATCGAGAAGAATGAGTTTTACCGGTTGGGGATGCACGCTATCCTGATCGCAGATGATGCGTTGAGCTGGTATGAGTCAGGGGCGGTCAGGGATGTACTGATCCGGGGGAATGTCTTTAAGGAATGCGGGCATAATATTTTGCCGGGCAACTATGCTATTGCGATCGCCCCGGAGAATCATGAATTGATCCCTGCTCCGGTGCACCGGAATATACGGATCGGGGGCAACCGGTTCTATTGTTACAGTGCTCCGGTGCTGACGGCCCGATCGGTGGAAGGGCTGTCTTTTAGGGGGAATACGGTGAGTTATGTACGGCCTTTTGAGGGGATGCACGGGACGGGGGAGGTTTTTTCCGGGGGGACTGCGGGGAGGGGAGGGTGGCCGAGTTTTCGTTTGGTGTTCTGCCGGAAGGTGGTGATTGGGAATAACCGGGTGGACGGGGCGCTGCCGGGGAGGGACATTAAGATGGAGGCGATGGGGAGAGGGGATTTGAGGTTGGGGAAGCAGGAGGGGCTGACTGTCGTTGGGAAATGAGACTTAATGATTAAGTATTGAGGAGTGTTGATGAGTGGGGGGGCTATATGTTTTTTTGAGTTGTATATGCAATTAGGGGGGAGAGCCCCGTTTAGAAAATGGGGGAGTTGTATATACAACACTAATTCCCGTTTAAGATTATGTTGACTCCCGGGGAAGGGGGTTGCATAAAAAATGAAATTTTATCGGCTGTTTCACTTTTAATGAAATACGGTTGTGTTATCCTAATACTTCTTCCATTTTTGTGCTCCTGGATCCTTTGATGAGTAACCAGGTGTCGGTGAAACCGGCCTGA
>DASWFF010000128.1:0-35675 GCA_036394375.1 Puia sp. | reverse complement strand
CCGAATGTGGGGAAAAGCAATATTTTAGAGGCGATCGGGCTATATAGCTCTTTACGGTTGATAGGAGAAGACTTTAAATTCAATGACATTTGCAGAGTAAAACGTTTGTCAGAGGTTTTCTTTAATAAAGAATATCGTAATCCTGTTAATGTAAACATTAATGAGAAACTTTCGCTTGAGTTAACACTCGACCCCTCCAATGATTTGGATATTAAAATGCGTGTTACCGGTGAAGTTAGTAATGACAGGGATATTATAATTTTTTGGGCAAAGGTGCTCGCTGACAATTATAAGTATAGGTATGAAGGACAAATAAATGAACCTGCCTTTAAAAAAATAACGGAAGCAATTCGGAAATACGAATTCAGAAATGACGGTATAATCGATGAGAAGAAACCTTTGGCGTTGGCAGTTCCTTTTGGATCGAATTTATTGGAAATACTTCATGCTGATTCAGTTCTTAGGAAAGAGATAGCTAACTTATTTGAAGTTTATGATCAAAAATTGGTTATTGACGACGATGAAATATCTTTCTTTAAATATATAATTGATGACACTGTAGTAAGAATACCCTATCATTTGATATCCGATACGTTGAGGCGGTTGATCTTTTATAAGGCAGCGATCTTAAGTAATAGAGACAGTATTTTGCTTTTTGAAGAACCGGAAGCTCATATGTTTCCGCCTTATATTAAGAAATTTACAGCAGACGTGATTTTTGATAAAACCAACCAATTCTTTATTGCTACACATAGTCCTTATGTATTAGATGAATTGATTGCTGAGGCAGGCGACGACCTTTCTGTATACCTGGTTGATTATAAAGAAGGGGAAACAAAAATTTATTCTTTGAAGGAAGATGATTTGGCTGAGATCCGTGAATACGGCGTTGATTTATTTTTTAATATAGAAAGCTATTTGAAGCATGGACACGTCAATAATGCCTGAATGCTATGCAGACACATTATTGATTGAAACTTTGGTGCCGTCAAAGAAAGGGTATAATCATAAGCATAACTGTTTTAAAGTTGAGGACGCAGTAAAAAATAGTGGAAGATTTGCAGTAGGGATAATTGATAAAGATAAAAAGCAAATAAAATATCTTAGCTATTTTGAGATTATTGATAAAGTTGATGGCTCTCTTATCTTGTGGCGGCATCGGTCTGAAGACAAGCACCACTTTATGATACAGATTTGTCCTGCTTTGGAAAGATGGATTTTAAACATATGTGAGGCTGAAAGTATTAAATTATCGGATTTTGGGTTTAAAAATGGTGACCTTGAAGACCTTAAAAAATATACGAAATCAAGATCGAGTATGCAAGAGGAGAACCTTATAACTCTCTTTAAAGCAATTAATAAAAAAAGTGAAAATATCAGTGTTCGAAAACTTAAAAGTTGGATAACACTTCTTAAAGAAAAAAATTACCGGGTTGATATAAAAGAGTTAACAAATGGCTGACGAGAAAAAATTATTCAAAGTTACGATCGACAATATCACCATCGAGGTGGAGCCAGGGACCAGTATCTTACAGGCTGCCCGGAAGATCGGGGGCGATGTGGCGCCCCCCGCCATGTGTTATTATACCAAGCTGAAAGGCAGCGGCGGTAAATGCCGTACCTGCCTGGTGGAGGTCGCGTCAGGCTCTACGGCCGACCCCAGGCCTATGCCTAAGCTGGTAGCCAGCTGCCGTACCAATGTCATGGACGGGATGGTGGTGAAGAATATCACCAGCGAGAAAGTGATCGACGCCCGCAACGGCGTGGTGGAATTTCTCCTGATCAACCACCCCCTGGATTGTCCCATCTGCGACCAGGCCGGCGAATGCAGCCTGCAGGATCTCAGCTACGAGCACGGTAAAGAAGGCACCCGCTATGAATTCCAACGCAGGACCTTCGAAAAGCATGATCTGGGGCCCTATATCCAGCTCCACATGACCCGCTGTATCCTCTGCTACCGTTGCGTATTCACGGCCGATCAGCTGACGGAAAAACGCGTGCATGGGGTATTGGACCGGGGAGATCATTCCGAGATCGCTACCTATATCCAGAAATCTCTGGATAACGACTTTATAGGCAATATCATCGATGTATGCCCGGTAGGGGCGCTGACGGACAAGACCTTCCGGTTTAAGAACAGGGTCTGGTTCCTGAAGCCGGTGGATGCGCACCGCAACTGTAACCACGCGAAATGTAACGGGAAGGTGACTTTATGGTACCGGGGCGATGAAGTGTTCCGCGTGACGGCCCGTAAGGACCAATGGGGCGAAGTGGAAGACTGGATCTGTAATGAATGCCGTTTTGAAAAGAAACAGACCAGCGACTGGGAGATCGAAGGCCCGACAAAGGTCGATCGCCATTCCGTCATATCCCAGGGGCATTATGTGGGCACGGTGAAACCTCAGGAAGTGCTCTACGACGTGCTGGATGGACGCAAACCGAAATTATTGATGGATATTCATACGGTGAGTGAGGTGAATATGCCGAATGTCGACCTGTCAAAGATCGAGCGACCGGCGCATTCGACTGATTTCGAATCCCATAAGCCCCGATAGGGCGTTGGGATGGGCGGTGGCGCAGCCGCCGCAGACAAAGATGCGTAGGAGGCTTTAGCGTCCGGTCCGGAGGATAAGCCGCCGCAGGCGGCCGAAGAAAAAGATGAACAGGCAAGAAAAAGCCGAACGGAGCGTCGCAACGAAGAGGAGCAGGGATCGACAGCCGACCCAAAAACGAAAAGAAACTGACGACTAAATAACGAAGAATGCATCCAATGTTACTAGCCATTGAGTGGGCTTTACTGATCGAAAAAGCGGCGTTAATCCTTATTATTATCAGCTTGTCCCTGCTGATCGCCATGTATGAGACCTATGCGGAACGGAAGGTGGCGGCATTTATGCAGGACCGCCGGGGACCCAGCCGGGCCGGGCCTTTCGGGCTGCTGCAGCCCCTGGCTGACGGGTTGAAGCTCTTCATGAAAGAGGAGATCATCCCTGCTTCTTCCAATAAGCTCTTATTCGTCCTGGGACCGGGTCTGGCCATGATGACGGCGATGATGACCAGCGCCGTCGTTCCCTGGAGCAGTCACTTCGAATTATTCGGCCGCCATATCTCCATGCAGATCGCGGATATCAATATCGGCATCCTCTACATTTTCGGGGTAGTGAGCATGGGCGTTTATGGGGTGATGATCGGCGGATGGGCGTCCAATAACAAATTTTCTTTACTGGCCGCTATCCGGGGTGCCTCGCAGATCATCTCTTACGAGCTGGCCATGGGGCTTTCCATCATCGCCCTGCTGATGATCACCGGGAGCCTGAGCCTTAAGACCATCGTGGAACAGCAGCAGGCGGGTCATTATTACATATTATACCAGCCCCTGGGCTTCCTGATCTTTCTGGTCTGTGCGTTTGCGGAATGTAACCGCACTCCTTTCGACCTTTCCGAAGCGGACAGCGAGCTGAACATGGGCTTTCACCTGGAGTATTCTTCCATGAAACTGGGATTTTACCTGTTTTCGGAATATATCAATGTCTTTATCAGCAGCGCGGTCATGGCGACCTTGTACTTTGGGGGTTTCGATATTCCCTTCGTGAATGACGCGGCGTTGATACAGCGGATCGGGCAGAATCCCGTGGCTGCTTTGCAGGCGGTGAGCCTCTTCCTGAAGGTAGTGTGCTTTATTTTCTTTTTCATGTGGGTGCGGTGGACGATCCCCCGCTTCCGCTATGATCAGCTGATGGATCTGGGCTGGAAGGTGTTGATACCGCTGTCGCTGCTCAATATGCTGGCGACGGGATTTCTAATCCTGCTGCGCCAGAATCACTGGCATTTTTAAGCCGGAGATGGCGGAGGCGGCCGGGTCGCCGGGACGAAGATGGGCCCCTGGGGGGCGAGATGCACTGAAAATAGTTGGAAAGTTGATTTGATAAAAATATTTTTGCGGAAGCGTAAAAGCTAAAAGGTTGATTATGCAAGCATTAACAAGCAGGTCGAAAACAGTAGAACGGAAGCCGATGACCCTATGGGAACGCATGTACCTGCCGGCGATCGCTAAAGGCATGGCCATCACATTCGGGCATATGTTCCATAAAAGGCCGACGGTGAACTATCCCGAAAAGACCCGGCCCTTCAGCCCGGTATTCCGCGGCCTGCATGTGCTCAACAGGGATGAGGAAGGCCGCGAACGCTGCACTGCCTGCGGTCTCTGTGCCGTAGCCTGCCCTGCCGAAGCCATCACGATGGAAGGCGCTGAACGTCTACCCGGTGAAGAGAATCTGTACCGGGAAGAGAAATATGCGGCCAAATACGAGATCAATATGCTTCGCTGCATATTCTGCGGCCTTTGCGAGGAAGCCTGCCCCAAGGACGCCATCTATTTATCGGAGACCTTTACTCCCTCGAATTATACCCGCAAGAGCTTTATCTACGGGAAGGAAAACTTACTGATTCCGAATCCCGTCACTCAGCCGGACGAATATGCCAAGGCCCGGGAGGAAAGGGGGAAAGTCTAAGATAAATAATAACAACTGCTAAACGATGCACATTACGCAAATTCTCTTTTGGTCTTTAAGCATACTGGCGCTTCTTAGCGCCATCCTGGTGGTGGTCAGCAAGAATCCTGTCCACAGCGTGCTCTGGTTGATCCTCGTCTTTTTTTCTATTTCCGGACACTACATATTATTAAACGCCCAGTTCCTGGCCATTGTGAACCTGATCGTCTATGCCGGCGCTATCATGGTGCTCTTCCTCTTCGTGTTCATGCTGATGAACCTGAATGCGGATACGGAGCCCCAGAAGAATAAATGGCTGAAGATCGCCGGGGTCGTAGCGGGCGGTTCGCTCCTGCTGGTGCTGGTAGCTGCGCTGAAGAACGCAGACATGAAGAATCAACTGGCGGAGATGAATACCGGGAGTATCGGTCTCATTAAAAACCTGGGGCTGGTGCTGTTCCAGGATTATGTCGTGCCGTTCGAGATCAGCAGCGTGCTGTTCCTCAGTGCCATGGTAGGGGTCGTAGTAATAGGTAAGAAAGACTAATTTGTATGCCAATAAACTATTATATATTTCTGTCAGTAGCGTTGTTCTGTATCGGGGTAGCCGGCGTGCTCACCCGGCGCAACGCGATCATTATTTTCATGTGCATAGAGCTGATGTTGAATGCGGTGAATTTGTTGCTGGTAGCCTTCTCCAAGATGCATCAGCATGCGCTGGCCGTGACGAACCCAAATGCGGGAATCGACGGGCAGTTATTCGTTTTCTTCATTATGGTGGTGGCTGCCGCGGAAGTGAGTGTGGGTCTGGCCATTATCGTGATGATGTACCGGAATACGCATTCGATAGACGTGAATTTCCTGAATAGATTGAAACACTAATATGGGTAACATTATACAACTGGTTTGGTTGGTCCCTGTCCTGCCCCTGGCCGGATTCCTGATCAACGGCTTATTTCGGAATAGTTTATCAAAATCATTGACCGGCCTGGTCGGATGCGGCGTCCTGCTGGCGGCTTTCATTCTGAGCCTGCTGATCTTCGGGCAGGTGCGGCAGGAGGGATTCGAGCCGGTGATCGTGTCTCTTTTCGACTTTATCAGTGTGGGGAAACTGCATATCCCCTTCGCCTTCCAGGTGGATCAGCTGTCCAGCCTGTTCCTGCTTATTATTACCGGCGTCGGCTTCCTCATCCATATGTATTCCACGGCTTATATGCACGAGGAAGAAGCCCCGCATTACGCCCGTTATTTCGCCTATCTCAATCTCTTTGTCTTCTCCATGCTGCTGCTGGTGCTGGGTTCCAACTATGTGATCCTGTTCATCGGCTGGGAAGGGGTGGGACTTTGTTCCTACCTGCTGATCGGATATTGGTTCAAGAACCTCGATTACGGCAATGCCGCTAAAAAAGCGTTCATTATGAACCGCATCGGGGACCTTGGTTTCCTGATCGCGATCTTCTGGATGGTCAACCAGTTCGGCTCCGTCGCTTTCGGGGAAGTATTCGCCAAGGCCCAGGGCGCTCCGGTCGCCGCGCTCACTGGCATCACGTTATTACTATTTGTGGGAGCGACGGGTAAATCGGCCCAGATCCCTTTATATACCTGGCTACCGGATGCGATGGCGGGCCCCACGCCCGTATCAGCCCTGATCCATGCGGCTACGATGGTAACGGCCGGGATCTATATGATCGCCAGGAGCAATATCCTTTATTCCCTGGCCCCCACAACCCAGACGGTGGTGGCGGTGATCGGGCTGGCTACCGCCTTGTTCGCCGCGACGATCGCCCTGCGGCAAAACGATATTAAAAAAGTGCTGGCTTATTCTACGGTGAGCCAGCTGGGATATATGTTCCTGGGCCTGGGTGCAGGCGCTTATACGGGCGCCGTCTTCCATGTGATGACCCATGCCTTCTTCAAAGCATTGCTGTTCCTCTGCGCCGGCTCTGTGATCCACGCTATGGGTGGGGAACAGGACATCCGGAAGATGGGGGGGCTGCGTAAGCATATGACCGTAACACACCTGACTTTTTTGGTCGGTTGTATCGCCATTGCGGGTATTCCGCCTTTTTCGGGTTTTTTCTCCAAGGATGAGATCCTGGCAGCGGCTTATGGCAGCAGCCCGGTCTATTATATTGTCGGGGTGTTCACGGCCCTGCTGACGGCTTTCTATATGTTCCGCCTTTATGCGACGACCTTTATGGGTCATTTCCGCGGGACGCATGATCAGGAGCATCATCTGCATGAGAGCCCTTCGGCGATGACGATCCCGCTGATCGTGCTGGCCCTGCTGGCAGCGACGGCCGGTTTCCTGGGTATTCCGGAAATATTCGCTCCTCATGCCCATTGGCTGGAGCATTTCCTGGAACCTGTCTTTGCCGGATCGGAACACCTGCCTGCTGTCATGGCGAAGAGAGCGGCGGCGGCAGGACATGGCGCCGGCCTGGAATGGACCCTGATGGGAGTCTCCGTGGCCGTGGCGCTGATCGGGACTCTTTCGGCAGTCCTGCGCTTCAGCAGCAAGCCGCAACTGGAGGAACCGACGGGCTTTGCGAAGGTACTGGCCAACAAATGGTATGTGGATGAGATCTATGACGCCCTCATTGTGAAACCCCTGGATGCCCTGGCTAAATTCTTTTCCGGATTCATCGAGCGCTCGGTGATCGACGGGATTGTCAATGGGGTGGGGAGGCTGGTGCAGTATGGCAGCCGCCAGATACGCCTGCTGCAGAGCGGCCTGGTGGGTGGATATATATTGCTGATGGTGATCGGGATCCTGGTCCTGTTCCTGGTGGAGCTGTTCGTGAAGAAATAATAAAGTTGACTTCGAATAATAATAGAAAATCATGATCCCTGTTCTACTGATAGTAATTCCTTTGGTGAGCGGACTGGCCGGATTCTTTATGAAGAATGAGAAGAGCGCCCGGGGCTGGTCGCTGTTCGCTTCGCTGGTGACCCTGGTCATTTCGCTATGGGGGCTGGCCCTTTCGAAGGGGAGTCCGCTTTTAAATGCGGATGTAGAGTGGCTGCCATCCCTGGGTAGCCGTTTTGCCGTAGGGCTAGATGGCATGGGACAGATCCTCTGCCTGCTGACCGCCATCAGCTTTCCTATTATTTTCATCGCCACCTGGCGGGACGAATATAAGAAGGCCTGGAATTTTTACGCGCTGATGCTCCTGTCCCAGGCAGGTCTGATGGGGGTATTCCTGGCGATGGACGCCTTATTGTTCTATTTCTTCTGGGAGCTGGCGCTGATACCCGTCTATTTCCTTTGTTCGATCTGGGGAGGGGAGAAGAGGATCGCGGCTACCTTTAAATTTTTCATCTATACGTTCGTGGGGTCTCTGCTGATGCTGGTAGGCATCATTTGGCTATATAGCCATACGGCGGACCACTCTTTCTCGCTGAATTCTTTTTACCAGCTGCGGTCCAGGGTTAGCAGCTCGGACCAGATGTGGCTGTTCTGGCTTTTCTTTATCGCGTTCGGCATCAAGATGCCGATCTGGCCCCTACACACCTGGCAGCCGGATACTTATGAGCAGTCTCCCACCGCCACCACGATGGTATTGAGCGGCATCATGGTAAAAATGGGTTTGTTCGGGATCATTCGCTGGCTGGCGCCCGTACTGCCTGTCGGTACCTGGGCCTGGGGCGATACTGCTTCCGCGCTCTGTATCATCGGGATGATCTATGCCTCGCTGGTCGCCATCCGGCAGGACGACCTGAAACGGCTGGTGGCTTATTCCTCCATCGCCCATATCGGGCTGATGTGCCTGGCCATCTTTGCCACCACGACCACCGGGCTGCAGGGGGTGATGATACAAATGTTCAACCACGGTATCAATATCATCGGGATGTGGATTGTAGTCGATCTGATCGAGCGTCAGTTCCATACCCGTAAAATATCCGAACTGGGCGGGCTGGCGCAGAAAGCGCCCACCCTGGCGATCCTGCTGGTGATCGTGGCCCTGGCCAATGTGGCGCTGCCTTTGACCAATGCCTTTATCGGGGAGTTCCTTTTGTTCAGCGGGGTCTTCAGTTCCACGGCCACCCACTACAATGTGGTGTTCACGGTGGTGGCCGGTCTCAGCATCATCCTTTCCGCGGTGTATACGCTGAATATGATCCAGCGGGTCTTCTTCGGCAATACGAATGCGCTGACGGAAAAAGGAAAGGATATCCGGTTGAATGAGAAAGTGGTGCTGGCGGCGATCGTCGTGCTGATCCTGGTAGTCGGTGTTTATCCGAAGCCGGTACTGGATCTTACGAAGGATACGGTGGAGACGATCCTTACTAAAATGAATTATAGTAATAAATAGGCGGATTGCGGGCGGGCGGCAAACAAGACAAGTAAAATATAGGACACAAATTAAGATATGAACGCACCAAACCGACTGTAAGGAGGTTGCGGAGTGTACACGAGCAACGCGAAGGGTACGAACAAGGAGGAGCGTGGCGAAGCAGCTCCGACGAAGTTCTGAGCAGACATTGGATGGGTTGCAGGCGGCAAACAAGACAAGTAAAATATAGGACACAAATTAAGATATGAACGCAATTATTGTATCGGCACTCTGGGGAATCGTCATGATGTTCAGTGGGATTGTCTCCGAAAAGAAGTCTACGATCAGAATTACCGCCATTATCGGCCTTGCGCTGCTGCTGGTCGTCAACTGGCTGGACATGACGGGGCATCACCTGTTCGCGATCGACAGCCATAAAATGTTGTTCTTCGATACCTTTGGCCTGCTGGCGAACTGCATTGCCTTTGGGAGTACTTTGCTGTATTTCCTTTTATCGGGCCGGGACATAGAGAAAGTGGGGGTCAACACCGCGGAATTTTTTGCGTTGATCTTTTTCGTGTTGTGCGGGGTGTGTCTGGTGACGAGTTTTAATACCTTACTGATGTTATTCCTTGGGATCGAGATCATTTCGATCCCCCTTTATATCCTCACGGGCGCTGACAAGCGTAACCTGAAGAGCAATGAGGCGTCCCTGAAATATTTCCTCATGGGGGCCTTCTCTACGGGGTTGATGTTGCTGGGGATCGCTTTTTTGTATGGGGCCAGCCAGAACGGCACCTTTTTTATCGACGATCTGGGGGTGGGTAAGGCGGCGGTGTCGCCTCTGTTCATCTCGGGGGTATTGTTGTTGCTGGTGTCGATGGGCTTTAAGGTGTCTGCGGCGCCTTTCCATTTCTGGACGCCCGATGTATATGACGGGGCGCCTACGGTGTTCACTTCCTTTATGGCGACGATCGTAAAAGCGGCTATTTTTATTGGTTTCATCCGTCTGTTCGACGAAGGGTTCGGGGACAGCCAGCCGAAATGGCAATTGTTCGTGGCAATCATTACGGCCGCTACCTTATTCATCGGTAACCTGACGGCTGTCTTCCAGCAGAGCGTAAAAAGGATGCTGGCCTACTCCAGTATCGCCCAAGCAGGATTTATGCTGCTGGCCCTGCTTTCCCTGAATGGGATTGCCAAGGAGGGGATCATCCTCTATGCGGCGGCCTATAGCCTGGCTACGATCGGGATTTTCGCTATTCTCATCAAAATGAAGGATTATACCTTCGAAGGCTTTAACGGGCTGGCCAAACACCACCCTGTCCTGGCTGCTACCTGTACGATCTTCCTTTTGTCGCTGTCGGGTATTCCGTTGACGGCAGGCTTCTTCGCTAAATATTATATGCTATCCTCTGTGGTTGCCACGGGCAAGTTCCTTTGGCTGGTGATCTTTGCCGTCCTTTGTGCTGCTGTCAGCGTCTATTATTATTTCCGGGTCATCCAGGCTATGTATTTTAAGGAGGGGGATGCCCAGACGCTGGACCAGGGACCGGTATTCCGGGGGCTGCTGGTGTTGGTGGCGGCGTTGATCCTGCTGCTGGGGGTATTCCCGGAGGGGTTGATTGGTAAGTTGTATTCCATGATCTATACCTGGTAAGCCTGCAATCCCGCGATTCTACGATTCCCAGAATAAGTCTCTTCAGGGGCAACGGTGGTTCCGCTATTTTCGTAACTTACGTCCGTAGCCCGGGACCATTCCCCGGCTACGGACTGAACCATGAAGATCCAAGACACGCTGGCTCTCGCCTTTCGCACGGTAAAGAGTAATAAAGTACGCACTGGCATTACGGTGGCCATCATTGCCTTCGGGATCATGGCCCTGGTGGGGATCAATACGGCTATTGACGCCATGAAACAGAAGTTTACGGAGAGTTTTTCTGCAATGGGGGCCAATGGGTTTACCATCCATTACCGGGAATGGCGGATGGGATTCGACGGGGGATCGGATGTGAAAAAGAAGAAAAAGGGGCAGCGTACCGTCCGGAAGTCCAGCACGGGTAAGCCCATCACCCGGCTACAGGCGGAGACTTTCAAGGAACGATTTCAGTATCCCGCGAAAATAGGGATCACGAGCAATGGGGCAAACGATGCGGTGATATCCCTGGGAGATAAAAAGACCAACCCGAATGTCCGGGTGTCCGGGGGGGATGAGAATTATGTGGAGTTGAACGGGTATTCTCTGGCCACAGGGAGGAACCTGAATGTGCTGGATGTAGAGTCCGGGCGGAACGTTTGCCTGATCGGGAGCGAGCTGGCGGAGAAATTCTTCGGGACTGACCCCGAAAGGCCCCTCGAAAAGATTATCCGGGTGAATAACCTGCCCTACCGGGTGGTAGGTGTATTGGAGTCGAAGGGCTCTACTTTCGGGATGAGCTGGGACAAAATGATCGTTACTTCCTACCGGAACGTGCGCCGGTTCTTCAATTCGAACCCCAATGCCTCTTTCAGCATCCAGGTAAAGGTAGCGGACGTGCGGTCCATAGAAGGGGCGATCGACCAGGCGGAGGGAATCTTACGGCCGATCCGCCAGTTGTCGGTAACGGAGGAGAATAATTTTTTCATCGATAAGAGCGACAGCGCCGTGGCCATGCTGATGAGCAATCTGAGCTTAATAACCGTCAGCGCCGTGGTGATCGGGGTGATCACGCTGATCGGGGCGGCGGTGGGGCTGATGAATATCATGCTGGTATCGGTGACGGAGCGGACCAAGGAGATCGGCCTGATCAAGGCCATCGGGGGGAGGCAGCGGAATGTCAGGCAGCAATTTCTCTTCGAATCGATCCTGATCAGTCTGATCGGGGCGGCATTCGGCGTTGTGCTGGGGATTATCGTAGGCAATGTTTTTTCGCTGATCCTGAGCACCGGGTTTGTTCTTCCCTGGGCCTGGGTGGGGTTAGGTGTATTCCTCTGCTCGGTGGTCGGATTGCTGGCCGGGCTTTACCCATCTTTTAAAGCATCCCGTCTCAACCCGATTGAGGCCTTACGATATGAGTAAGGAACCCACGGCGGAATTAGTTGTTGTATATAATCGAAATGCTGCTGTATGTAACCCGGATCCTGCCGTATGTAAACACTGGTTCCGGGGTTGTGCCCTGTCATTGATGGGGCGGGGCCGGAGAACGGGCGGATCGGGATGGGCGGATTTAACCGAATGGAATGTAGTAAATTATACAAAGAATTAACTTAGTCTTGCAGCTCATTAAAAGAGGATTATAAAATCCTGTAGTTTTACAGGGAATAGCGGATCCGGTATAATCTTCGCGGGGCCTGGGAATGTGTCGTGGCGGGCTATTGGGGGACTCTTCGTGCATTGGGAATTTGAAGTTTGTACATTGAAGAAATTCCTTATCTTGTGACACTTGAAAATTTTAGTTATCCAATTTCGTCTATTGAAAAGCTTTTTTCCTTAGAATTGTACAATCATTTTCTATTACATACTTCAATTTTTTTAAAAACACTAAAAACAAACGATCATGGCTGAATTGACAAAACCGACTGCAGCGACTGCAGCTAAAAGTTCTACATCTGTACAACCGAAGAGGAAGGGGAATTCTATTTCGTGGGTCGCACCGTTGGTGTGTGTTATTGCAGGCTATCTGATTTGGAGGTTTCTGATCGGAGCAGATTCCAATTTCACCAAACCGGATGCCAGCGGCGGTTTCTGGCCAGAACAGGTAGGTCCTAAAACCAATCTTTCCCGTATGTACCTGGGGGGTATCATCGTTCCGATCCTGATCGGCGCTTTCCTGACCGTATTGACATTTGTAATCGAGCGTTTCCTCACTATAAGCAAGGCAACCGGTAACGGCAATATCGCTGAGTTCATCCGCAAGGTGCAGTACCACCTGGCCAATAAGAATGTCGATGCTGCTATCGCAGAATGTGACAGACAGAAGGGCAGCGTAGGCAATGTAATGAAAGCCGGTCTGCGCAAATACAAAGAAATGATCACCAGCACTGAGTTGGATACTGAGCAAAAAGTATTGGCGATCCAGAAGGAAGTGGAAGAAGCTACTTCTCTCGAACTGCCTATGCTGGAAAAGAACCTGGTATTCCTGTCCACGATCGCTTCCGTAGCTACCCTGATGGGGCTGTTGGGAACGGTAATCGGGATGATCAAATCCTTCTCGGCATTAGGTGACAGTGGTGGTGGCGAGGCTGCACAGCGTCTTTCTCAGGGTATTTCTGAGGCCCTGTATAATACGGCCCTGGGTATCGGCACGTCTGCGGTTTCCATCATTATGTATAACATCTTCACTACCAAGATCGATGGTATCACTTACGGTATTGACGAGAGCGGTTTTACACTGACGCAGAGCTTCGCATCCCTGTACAAATAAGGGGGGAGGGAAATTCTATAATTCTTTATGGAATCCCCGCGCGAATGCATCTTATCAGAAGATCGCTCTTTTCTCAACATGTGATTTATTTTAAATTATTGAAAAATGCCTAGAGCTAAAATACCGCGTAAAAGCACGTCCATCGACATGACGGCGATGTGTGATGTGGCATTTCTATTGCTGTCGTTCTTCATATTGGCGACCAAGTTCAAACCGCCGGAGGCGTTGACGGTAACAACCCCCAACTCCGTATCTTCCAAGGTATCTCCGGATAAGAACGTGGTGCTGATAACGATCGACAAGGACGCTAAAGTGTATTTCTCTGTTTCCGATGGGAATACTGCTGAAAAGAAGGATATCATCGATGCAGTGAATACTGCCAAAGCCCTCGGTCTGACGGATGCGGAAAAGAAGAATTTCTCTACCAATCCCACCGCCTATATCGGGGTGCCGTTCAGCCAGCTGAAAGCCTTACTGGATAAAAACCCGGCCGACCTGAAAGGGTATGCCATGCCTGGGATTCCGGTAAAGGATAGCACTGATAATGAATTAGTTGACTGGGTTCGTGCCGCTGTTGGCGCCTTCCAGGGGGCTAAGATGAATTTATTGGTAAAAGGGGATGATGCGTCTAAATACCCGTCTTTTCAGGGTGTGATAATAGCTTTTAAGAAAAATGACCAGTTGAAATTCCAGATGGTGACTAATCCTGTGGGTGCTCCGATAGGCTCTGAGCTTTATAAGGTGCAGCAGGCATCCGGAAGTAAGAGCGCTGAATAAAGAAATTTAATAACCGGACTCAGTCCGGTTCGCGCACGAGGCCCTCAGGCCGAACCAAGCGAAGCGAAGGTTCCGACCGAGGAGGACTGTGGCGGAGCAGGTCCGACGAAGGCCTGCGCAGACATTATGGTTTTGGGACAAAAAATTATATTGACCAAAATTTTTTGTCCCACATTTAGTAACTTTAAAAAAAGCTATTTTATGGCAGAAATGGATACATCGGGCGGTGGTGGTCATAAAAAGAAGGGCCCCGGCGTCAAGAAATCGAAAAAGCAGTCTACCCGTGTGGATCTTACGCCCATGGTGGACCTGGGATTTCTCCTGATCACTTTCTTCATTTTCACCACGACTATGAGCCAGCCGACGGCCATGAAGCTCAACCTGCCCAAGGATACCGACAAGCCGGATGAGC
Source organism: Puia sp. (assembly GCA_036394375.1). Taxonomy (GTDB): domain Bacteria; phylum Bacteroidota; class Bacteroidia; order Chitinophagales; family Chitinophagaceae; genus Puia. Next base: position 21,316 of record DASWFF010000128.1, on the reverse strand, counting down.
AGAATAAGCTGAAGGAGTCTGCGGCCCTGACGGTGATGCCTGCGAAGTCTAACCAGGTCTATTACTACGAAGGATTAGATCCTACGAAGATCCAAAGCTCCAATTTCAAGACTATCCGGGATGTGATCCTGGATAAGAAGAAGAGAACGGACCCTAAGGACTTCATGGTGATCATTAAGCCTACGCAGGACGCTACCTATAAGAATACGGTGGATATGCTGGATGAGATGAAGATCGATGATGTTAAGCGCTATGCCCTTGTGGATATTACGCCTGATGAGTATAAGATCGTGACCCTGACGGAACAGGCAAACGGAATAAAATAGTCTAAAGATTTTTTTGTCGGCGGATTTTTTATGGAATCCTGCCCGGTAGGAGTCTAATAGATGGACCTTGGGTCCATGTAACAAATAAACCATTCACAATGGAAGTCAATAAAATATTAACCGCCGATGTCCTCGATATCATCTTTGAGGGTAGGAATAAGGAGTACGGCGCTTATGATTTACGCAAAACCTATAACAGGCGCCTGATCAGGTCCCTTATGGTTACGGCGGCGGTTATCCTCCTCTTATTCCTTTGGTATTTCGTATCGAACCTGGGAGGTGGGGGTGAAAAGAAGGCCGTAGTCGTACAGGACGTGCAACTGGAAGAAGTTAAGGAAGAAAAGAAAAATGAGCCCCCGCCTCCGCCGCCCCCCAAAGTGGAGCCGCCCAAGGTGGAAATGGCTAAGTTCACGCCTCCCAAGATCGTTAAGGATGATCAGGTGAAGGAAGAAGAAAAGCCACCAGAACAGGAAAAGCTGGAAGATACCAAGATCGGTACCGTGAACCAGGAAGGTGTGAAAGACGAAGGGATCACTGCTCCTCCCGTATCCGATGCCGGAAAGGGTGTAGTAGAAGCTCCTAAGAAGGACGATGAAGACTACGACAAGACTTTTACCAAAGTGGAAATCGAGTCTGAATATCCTGGTGGGACAGCCGCCTGGCAGCGTTACCTGAACAAGAACTTCCGTTACCCCGACGAAGCCGTCAACAATGAAATCCAGGGTACCATCGTGGTACAGTTCATTGTGGACAGGGAAGGGAATGTGAGTGATGTACAGGCGATCAGCGGTCCTTCTGAAGGCGGTCTTCGCGACGAAGCGGTCCGTGTAATCAAGAAGAGTGGTAAGTGGACACCGGCCGTACAGAACGGGCGTCAGGTGAAATCTTACAAGAAACAACCGATCGTGTTCAAGCTGGAAGCTCAGTAAACTAAGCGCTTTAATAAATTTAAATCCTCTCCGGTAACGGAGGGGATTTTTTTTGTTGCGACAAATAACGATATAGGACATACGCTAAAATAGCTGAGCGGATTGTATGGAATCCGGCCCGATGAGCGTCTTTATAATAGACTACCCGCGCGCGAAACTTCCAACAGGAGCGAGGATCCCGCTCCGATGAAACGCATCTATTTATTCAGCAGTTAAAACCATTCGTTATGGATTCCAGCAAAATACTAAACGCGGATATCCTCGATATCCTCTTTGAAGGCAAGAATAAAGAGTACGGCGCCTATGATCTGCGCAAGACCTACAACCGGCGCCTTATCAAGGCTCTGATCACGACCAGCGGGGTGATCGTCATGGTATGTACCGGTTATATCGTTTCCAGTCAGAACGATGGAAATAAGAAGCAGGCGATGTTGATCTCCGATAGCGTGAACCTGGCGGAAATCCATCGGGAGGATCCGCCCCCTCCGCCTCCACCACCCCCTGTATTGCCGCCTCCGCCCGTAGTGGCCATGAAGCAATTCACCCCGCCCAGGGTTGTTCCGGACGAGGAGGTGAAACCGGAGGAAAAGCCGCCGGAACAGAAGGATCTGGAGGATACCCGGATCGGTACGGTCAACCAGGAAGGGGTCGAGGATAAAGGGCTCACTCCTCCCGCACCGGATGCCGGCACGGGCGTGGTAGAAGCGCCTAAGAAGGCCGAGGAGGATTATGACAAGACCTTTACCAAGGTGGAGATAGAGTCTTTTTATCCCGGCGGCATCGAGGCCTGGAAACGTTACCTGAATAAGAATTTCCGTTATCCCGACGAAGCCCAGAACAATGAAATACAGGGTGTTGTGATGGTTCAGTTCATTGTGGACAAGGATGGGAATGTGAGCGATGTGCGGGCGGTCAGCGGACCCGAACAGGGGGGGCTTCGGGAAGAGGCCGTACGGGTCATCAAAAAGAGCGGGAAGTGGACGCCGGCTATACAGAATGGCCGCCAGGTGAAATCGTATAAGAATCAACCGATCACGTTCAGGTTGGACGCGCAGTAGGTTACCCTTCCCCGCCGGTGCGTGGGCCTGCGCTTATTCCGCCTTCAGGTGTCTCGGACTAAATAGGTATACTATTTTCAATTCCCGGGCTTCAAGGTTCTTTTAAAAATGCTGTCCCAGGTCGACAGGGAGGGCCTGGGTTGCAGATTGGCATCTACCAGTCCGAGATAAGCAAAATATTTAATGGAGGAGGGTACGGAGGGAGGCAGGCTGGAGAGGTCGATATCGGTAAAGGTGAGCTGGAATACGGCTATTGCCTGTGCGTTGTCCAGCAACTGGCTCTGGCGGGTGATATAATTTTGTTGTAGTTGCGGACTGCTGTTGATCGGCTGGCCTGAAAATCCGGTGATGGTCTGGGATGTCCAGCCGCCTTCGGATATGAAGACGGGGAGGGCGGTACCTTCCACCAATTTGGAATAATAATTCAGCGGGATATCTTGCGGATTGGCATAGGTGAAATACGGATAGGATGAAAGTCCCAGTTCCCGGATAAAAGGAAAATCAGTAAGATCCTGTGCTATACCCAAGTAGACGCCATTCCCCGGTTTGCCCCAGGCATAATCTACTTGTACGCTAACGCTCATGGTTACGTTTTTATCGAAGCTTCTGACTTCCGGAACGACCGCATTGGCGGCCTGTCGGACGCCCTGGTAGATGGAGTCGGGAGCTGCGGCGCGGATTAGGTTGGTCTCCAGCGCCAGTCCCATATGATCGGGTCGCAGGAGGCTGTCCATTGCGATGACGAACCTCCGGTAGATCTGCTGCATAGCGGGTTGAGCGATACTTTTACCGTGCGCCACCAGCGCAACGGCGTCTGCGGTTCGGTCCAGGCCGTTCGCCGGATCGATGTATACCCACAATTTGAAATTTTTGGAACGGTATAGATCCACGGCTCCCTTGTAATTGTTCAGCACATAATTTTCAGGGGTCATTCCGTTCAACAGGGAATCCCAGGGCACTTCGGTGGTGATCATCGCGGCGTCGGCCCGTTGTGACCAGATGTTGAGGGATTGGATGTATAGATTAAAATCCGGGCGGGGGGCCGAGCTCTGAAATCCCATGCGATAAGTGCGGGAGGAAATAGGGGTATTGCTTCCGGAAGAGTTTTTTTGGCAGCCGGAGAGGACCGAGAGGATCAGGAGGGCACCCCAACTATTTTTCAAAGCTTTGGGCATAATGGTTGACTTAGGAATGATGAGTATACGAACTGTAAAACGGTAAAATTATTGTTAGCGCATTATCTTTGCGGAATGTTGGGAAAATTGACAGGATGGGACGATACGATCGTGGCTCTGGCGACTCCGCCGGGAATTGGCGCTATTGGGGTGATCAGGCTGAGTGGTCCGGGGAGTTGGGGCATCGTGGACGACCTTTTCCCTTCCAAAAGTCTGGCGCAGCAGCCTTCCCATACCCTGCATGTCGGCCTCCTCAAAGAAGGGGAGGAGACGCTGGATGAAGTGGTGGTGTCGCTGTACCGCGGTCCCCGCTCCTATACCGGCGAAGATGTGGTAGAAATATCCTGCCATGGCAGTCCCTATGTGCAGGAACGGGTGATACAGGCCCTTCTGCGGCAGGGCGCCCGGCTGGCCAAAGCGGGGGAGTTCACCCAGCGGGCTTTCCTCAACGGCAAACTGGATCTTGCCCAGGCTGAGGCCGTAGCCGACCTGATTGCCAGCAATACGGCCGCTTCGGCCCGGACGGCGTTGCATACTATTCGGGGAGGTTTTTCCAGGGCGCTGCAGGAGCTGCGGGTCCGACTCCTGAGCTTCTCCGCCCTGATTGAGCTGGAACTTGATTTTTCCCAGGAAGATGTGGAATTTGCAGACCGAACCCAACTTTATCAGCTGATCCGTGAAGCAGAGGAGACGACCGGCGCCCTCCTGCTTTCCTTCCGACTGGGCAATGTGATCCGCAATGGGGTACAGGTGGCCATCGTCGGCAAACCGAATGCCGGCAAGTCGACTTTGTTGAATACCCTGCTGAATGAGAACAGGGCCATCGTCAGCGAGATTGCCGGCACCACCCGGGATACGATCGAAGAGACGCTCAATATAGATGGTATTTTATTCCGGCTGATCGATACGGCCGGTATCCGGCGGCATAGCGCCGACCTAATTGAAAACCTGGGCATGGAGAAGTCCCTGGAGAAAATGGAGCAGGCCGATATCGTCGTCTATCTCTTTGATGTGGCGGATGAGGTGGAGGAGGTGGTGGGGAGGAAGATGGAATTGGAAGGGGCTTCGGCATCTGGCGATGGCAAATCCCTTCCCGGCAAAAGATTTTTATGGGTGGGGAATAAGGCGGATGTGTTGGTCGATGCCACCTTTGGTGAGGACGCCGCCCGCCGCAAGTTCAGCCGGATCCCCGACGCGATCTTCATTTCCGCTAAGCAAAATAAACAGATCGACATCCTCCGACAGCGACTCGTCGACCAGGTACTGCAGGGCAATACCGCCACCGAAGGGACGATCGTCACCAATGCGCGGCACTATCATGCTCTCCAACAGGTGGCCCGCTCGCTGGAAACGATTCACCAGGGGCTCGATGACCTCTTGCCCGGTGACCTCCTGGCTCTCGATATACGCCACTGCCTGCATTATCTCGGTGAGATTACCGGGGAGATTACTTCGGAGGACAGACTGGATTATATTTTCAGTAAGTTTTGTATTGGGAAGTGACCGGGGCGCGGGTGGTGCACGGTTGATGCGGGTTATATTTGGAGTACACTCATTCTCAGTGAGTTTTGTTTGCTTTCTTCGGCTTTCTTTTGCCTTTATTAGCCAAAAACTTGTTACGAATCTGGGACTACAATGGGTTTTCGGGTGACCTTCACGTTGTCAGGGGCGAGATTATAGCAGCGAAACGCTCTCAAAGTCAGCTAATCGCTCTTAAACGCTCTCTTTTCAACAGGAGTTTCACCGAAAATTCGAGCTATGAGTAGTAATATCAGGGTATCCAAGACTTGTGAATATTGTGGAAAGGCTTTCACGGCGAAGACCGTCCGTACACGCTATTGTTCTCATACCTGTAATCAGAAGGGCTATAAAAAGGCTGAACGGGAGAAGAAGCTGGGGGCAGTGAGTGCCTCTATAACGGTTAAGCCTTTGAATTTAAGCCCCGATCCTGTCAACTGGGAGGAACTATCCCGGAAGCCTTATTTGACCGTTTCTGAGGCATGCCTACTACTGAATATAAGAATGGAGACATTGAGGAGGTGGATTAAAGATGGGATTGTGAAGACCAACCGGCTGGGGAAGAAGCATTTGATTAGCCGGGACTTTTTGTTAAATTCACCGGAATAATCAAAACGCCTTTTTTTGCCGCTTGCATAACCTATGTCCCATCCAACTAAACCCAAGGCCGTCTTTCTTTACCCCCTCCAGGTCTGGCTGACCAGCGCCCTGATAGGACCCATATTGTGGTTTTTGTCGCCGGGCATCAGCGACCACTCCTTGTTAACGTTTGTACAGTTTTACTGGCTTGCCCTAGTGTTTGGATTTATGTTTTCTTTCCCCAGCTTTCTTTTGCTCTGGGCGGGCGTAGCGTACATTAATCGCCGGACATGGCGGCTGCTGTTCAAAAAGCTCGTAGTCGCCGGCTGGGCGATGTCGCTTGCCATCGCACCATTTTTATTAATCAGTGACTGGCGCGAACCGATCCTGCAAGGACCCAACCTCGCTTTTATCGGTTCCTATGTGGGGCCGCTACTGGCGGCCGTGTTTCTTTTCCGTTGGCCAGAGAAAGTGGATAGCTAATTCGCGACAATCAACAAGGCAAAGCTGGAAACAGTGGTTAAACGAGAGCCGGGGACGTTTATAACGGAGGGACAGCTAAAGGCGATCCAGGCGAAGGAATGGTTGACGTTGAAAGAGGCGGTCTTGATATTGAATGTGTCGCCGTGAAAAGTAATCCGGTTAACAATCTAAATACTTGGTAATTTTCTTTAATAACTCATTTTATGACAGAGGATGAATATAGAGAACTACAAAAAAAGATGGACGATAAATTCGAAGCGGAGCTAGAGGAGCAGTTTAAAAAAATTGTAAATAATCCTTCACCTTCAATCGAAGACTTATGGACTCTACCGGAGGAGTATTTCTATGTATGGAGAAGGAAATACGATTACCCTAAGTTAATTGAGTCACTTAATAAGAATAAGCCAAATTTTGTAAAGTGGAAGTCTGAATTTAATATAAATGATGAGGAAATAATTGCACACAGAATTTCTTCTTTTTTAAAGCATAAAGGACCGGTAAAAGACAAAACTCTATACTTGATGGAGCAAACCTTTGATGAGAGGAAACGATTAATCGTTGCTCATGCTGATTTGTCCAAAAGAGAAGTTATCCATCCAGATAGAGGGGAAGCGTATGTCTTAATTAAAACATTCATCTCTTATTCTGATTGGTGTGATAAAAAGAAAATAGAATTTGATCTATTTAAAATTGTTAGGCGGCAAGCACCTAATCACAAGTTGGAAAGAGTCTGGTTAGACACTGGATATGAGCTGTTGAAAATGGGTGGTAATCACCCACCAGTAAATGGCTTTGGCATTTTACTTAGGGGTAAGCATCTTGAGTTTGTTAACGTTTGTGGACTTAGCCTTGAAGGTAAGATGACTTTTGGATCGGAAGGGAATTTGGAGATGTCATATTGTGCAGTTGACAGCCTTGTCTGTAAGAACCTTGACTTACATCATTTGCGATTATGGTATTGTACGTTAGGCGAGATGAATATGTCTAATTCGGAAATTAGCCAATGGATATTTTGGAAATGCGAAGTGACGGGGGATATCATTAATTCAAAACTACGGGCAATAAGAATTTTTGGCGGTAAATTTACTCCTTATATTAAAGATACTCAATTGATTAAAGTAGAGGCTGACCATAAAGGATTGCCAAATTCAGGCTATAATTATACGTATAGTATTTTAAAAAAGATTTTTGACAATCAAGGAAACGATGATGAAGCTGGTAAATATTATATAAAGGAAAAGGAACTTAGCAGAGAATATTCTAAAGGGTGGAAATATATTTTAAAATCAATTAGTTATTATTATTGGATGTACGGGAAGAAACCGGAACGCGTAATTTATGTGTCTGTTGGAATTATTTTCTTATCTGCTTTAATCTATTGGTTTTTTCCCGCCGGCATTAAACCTATAGAGGAAAGTAAAGGATTTCTTGATTCAATATATTTCAGTGTTGTTACATTTACTACCCTGGGATATGGCGATCTAAGTCCTGTGGGGTCAATGAGAATTGTTGCTTTATTAGAGGCCTTTTTTGGTGCATTAAGCATGGGATTCTTGGTAGCAGGTTTTTCAAGAGCGAAGTACTGAAAATATTTTTATGAGATCATACATTGTATATGCAAAGGATTTTAGACTTCGCTGATAAATTTGGAACTATTGATGTTATATTTAATTAGTGTAAATTTCAATCATAGTAGCCCACCCACCCTCATCGATAAGTACCCATCCGCCGAAATAATCAGGTGATCGAACAATGTAACGTCGCAGAGCTTTACGCCTTGATCCTACTTCCCATTTAAAAGATGACGAACAAAGACTAAGGTTTTCGCCACTTGTCAGGGTTACCAACATCTGTGTGTCGTACCCTTTCGACAAGAATGGGTGCTGTGGGGTCCATTTGCTTTGCCCTTTCGATGGCTTCTTTTTGAGTGGGTAAGATGTCACTAGCACGTTCAGAATTTGGCCGTCGAATGGCGTAATCTCCCTCCTGCTCCCTTTTTTCGATGAAAAAACGTTTGTTAGTCATAGCCTTAAAATTTTAAGCTAATTTACTAAATACATTGGTTTTTGCTAAAGAAGTTATCCACGATTAAAACACATACACGCTTGTCCCTGGTTTGGAGGATTTGCGCCGCCCAAAACCATCGCGGCAGCAAATGGGTGTTTTCACGGTGGGCTCTTTGCGGAATTCGCCCTACATTGTCGCACTCAAATGCCCCAAATGCCAAACAAAATACTTTTGCCCTTCCTGCTGGCTATATCCCTCTTCACCAGCTTCGCGCCGCGGGATACTACTACCGCCGCACAGACTGAATATGTCTACCTCTGCGAGGGTCCCTATTCAAAGGTTTACCACAAGGCAGCCGATTGCAGGGGCCTTTCCAATTGTTCCACCAAAATATACAAGGTTACACTGGAAGAGGCCGTCAAAATGGGGCGCCGGCCTTGTAAAATTGAATATAAATAATCAAAGCAAATCTACTCCTATGTTTCGAAAGCGCTTCATAATAGTGTTCGCTATCCCGTTATTAATAGGGTGTAATGGCAATTCCAAATCCAGTAACTCAAAGGCTACTCCCGTGGGAGAAAATACATTTGTTTACAACGGCAAATTATACAAGCTATTGAACAACGAATTGCTTCAAATCAGTAATCTCGACAGTTCACGTATTCGGAAGTTGGAAATCTCGAAGCCGACCCTTAAGAATTTGGGCGATGCAAGCATAGACTATATCAAAAAAGGTGCTTCCGGAACCATTAAAAGCGTATACCGAGGTAACTTTTTGTACTTCAGACTACGGCTGGATGGTATCAATGACCTGAAGGAGAACTATTATCCAGGAAAATTTACGGTGGAGTTTCTTGATGAATATGGCTTTGTCATTAATGCCATAGACATACTCACAAGCGAATTGGTTGGTGAGATGAATGAAGATGGGAAGATCCAAACCTATGAATACAACGGGAAGATCGAAATAAGCATTGAAGCGGAAGCGGCGATTTCAAAATGTAGCATATCATCGACCGTACGACAAAAATGATCTTTCAATTTCTTATTTCTCATACAGAAACTTTCTTCTTTCATATATGTAGGAGTATTGCGGACAGGTCTATACAGCCAAGACGGCCAAGACTCGTTATTGTTCTCATGCCTGTAACCAGAAAGGATATAAGAAGGCTGCACGGGATAAGAAAGTGGGCGCTGCAAAGGTGCTTGTACGGGTTGAGCCTTTGAATATAAGGCATGATCCTGTCAATTGGGAGGAATTGACCCGGAAGCCGTATTTGACCGTTTCTGAGGCCTGCCTCGTGCTTAATGTAAGGGTGGAGACTTTACGGAGATGGATAAAGGAGGGAATCGTTAAGACCAGTAGGATGGGTAAGAAATATTTGATTAGCCGGGAGGTTTTGGTAAATTCACAGGAACTCAGATGACAAATGCGAATATAATGGCTGAACTAACAACGATAGATGAAAAGATACTTAGTAGTATTGAAACTCACGGGTGGTTTGTGATAAAAGTATTTGGAGACGAAAAAGAACCCGGATTTGCATACTCGATCGGCTTGTTCAAAACATTTAAGCATCCGGAAGTAATTATGGTCGGTCTCAAGCTCGATCTGATGCACCTTCTCATCAATGATATCGGAGAAGAGGTACGGAAAGGCAAGAAATTTGAAAGCCAAAATTTTTACCCCGATATTATTAAGAATTATGATTGTTATTTTACTACTGTTGGTCGGGAGTGCTACGATGCTTATCTCGGACGCGCAAGCTGGTTCTACGGAAACCAAGATTTTCCAGTATTGCAATGCGTCTATCCGGCTGCGAATAATACCTACCCTTGGCAAAGTGAGTGCCCTAAGGCAATCGTTAACTTTCAACCAATTTTATCTGGAACTGGAACTAAATTCCCAATCCAACAGACGCAGAACCCTTCAGATACAAAATGACTTGGTTATCCAAAATATTTCCTAATCTGGCTCAAAAGAGACACCTGACAAATAGCAACTCAGGAAAGACTTCTGAAGAGATTTATAATGACCTCGGAGCGTTCCAGTATGACGAAGAGGGCTTTACCATTATCTACGAGGACTTCGCAAAACACCTTAAATGGATCGACATAACTCAGATTAACGTCTACAAGGTTGACTTAATGACGGTGGATAGAATAGATATGGAAATCGTCTATGGTGACAAACTGTTTTCCATCAGTGAAGAACTACCGGGATGGTATCGATTCATATTAAAGATAAAAGAAGTCTTCCAGACAATCCCACAAGACTGGGAGCTCACAATCATGTTTCCTGCTTTTGCAACAAACTATAGGACAATTTATGACAAGTCCAAACTTAGTGATGGAAACTAACTTGTTATAAGACTCCGAGAAATCTCTGCGAGAGTGAGGGCAGTCATCTCTTAATTTATCTTTTATGCCTGAAAAAGAATCCTTTTGGAAATTACGATTTAGCGATCTCCTTGTAATTGGTCTAGCTGCTTTGGCATTGTGGGTTACATGGACGATAGGAGCATCAGAGGGCAAACAAAACGAACAAATTGCTCAACTAAAAGTCATAGCGACAAATGACACCGCAACAATTTAGAAACTTACAACACTTATCGACTCTCAGACTTCAATTATCAGCAGATTGACCAGTATTTATAGACTAACCGACAGCGAACTCGGAGGAATTCAAAGACAAATAAAACAACTTAAAGGGTTAAATGAAACTGCCCAAAAAACATTTCAAGATGGGCACTCTTCGCTTCAAATCATCAAAGATGATATTGCAAGAAATTCAAAATATGATCAAAAGGCTTTCATCATTGCAATCAATCGTCTTTCAACTGATTTGCTTGAACATAGCAATGAAGGTAATAAATATATTAACGATTCAATACATTCCTTTACATTAGAAATAAACCAGAAAGTTGTATCTTGGGCAGATCAGCTTTATACACAGTTGTCAAATCTTACCGCATCTAGATACGTTCAAGATCGCCCGTTCATAGTGCGAGATATAGAAGTATATCTAAATTTTGCAAACGTGGCCAAAATAATTATGGTGCAGGGTAAAAATAGACAGCTGGTTATTTCCAGGGCACTTTGGCGTTCGCTTACGGCGTTGAATTATATTAACTACGATGATGCTGGACATAATAAAATGTTCGAGGATGCCATAAATAACGCTTTTAATCAAATGCTTGATGAAGCAAATAAACTCCGATAATAGGCCAGTGCTACTGACGCTTAACATTATTGCTGGTATAGTTAGGGAGAAGGTAACCAGCCGGGTGAAGCTGGAAACGGCGGTTAAGCGGAAGCCTGAAGATTAAATGACCGAGTGGCAGATTCCCCTTGGTGGTTAAAGAAGACAAACTAGTTTAAATTCTAATTTATGAGTAATACGTGTTATGTGTGTTCCCAAACAGCAGATTCAAAAGAGCATACCCCTGCTCGGTGTTTTTTCCCTGATGATGCGGCATATCGAAAGAACCTTATTACTGTACCATCATGTAAATTGCATAATGAGGATACATCAAAAGACGACAAGTATGTTCGGAATATCATTACTATGTCCGTTGGCAATAACGCAATAGCATTTAATCAGTTTATTAACAAGACAGTGAAATCTTTTAGTGAAAGCCCCGCACTTTTGAAAACAACAACTGGAACACAAATGAAGGTCTTTTTCGAAGGGCAGCCTGTAACCGCAATACAAATAGATAGAACAAGGTTTGATAAAATTATTAAAAAGATTAGCTATGCATTATTTTATCATGAGCACAGTCAACCTTGGAAGAGGGAATTAATCATTATGCCAAAGAATTTGTTTGATACAAATATGAAGGTTGATGAACAAGGTGCCTTAGTAAAGTCATTTGAGAAACTTTTTCCAACAGATAATTTCGATGGTGACAATCCTGAAGTTTTCAAATATTCTTTTTTAGATGGAGAGTCGAAAGACATCAACGATAAAGTGCTGAGAATTATTTTTTATGAAGGCTTTCATGTGTGGGTCAGCCCAGTTGAAGAAAGTACGGCGCCGCAGATTTGATGATAAAAGTCACAATAACCCCTCCGCCTTCATCGACAGCCACCCCGTCTCCGAAATAATTAGGTGATCCATGAGTTTAACATCGATCAGTTTGAGGGCCTTCTTTATTTGCGAGGTAGTACGTATATCGTTAAAGCTGGCCTTTAGAATCCCTGACGGGTGATTGTGAGCCAGGATTACAAATGTGGCCAGGGAATGGAGGGCCAGACTAGCGAGTAGCCGGATATCGAATACGCAGCTCTCCATGCTTCCGGTACACATGACCCGATATCCGATAACTTTATTCCGGCCGTTGAAAAAGAAGGCCATCGCTTGCTCTTGCAGATTCATAAGGTCCTTGTCCCAGCGGGATAAAATGAGAGGGTAGGCGTCTTCAATGAAAGTTATCGGCAGCTCACTTTTTGCGCCTGCCTTATAGGAGATGGATATTTCGGAGGCAGTCCAGTTGCCTTGAAGTTGGGCTAAGCGTTGCTTTTTGGTTGGCATATACCGGGAAGATCAGCCTGTAACTCCCGGTGAGGCAACATATTCCCGGTGTCTAATATTTAAAACCCCGGTATAGAAATGCCAGGGTTTGAACCAAGATGTACTATTTAACTATAGCAGTATATGGATAATTCAGTTTGCAATTTTAATTTTTTCTATGAATTTAATCCTACTTATAATTGGTGCCATTATAGCTTTTATAGGGACAATAATAGCATTTAGGGAAAAGTCAATTGATAGAATAAGCAAAGGGAACCCGGTCAGATGGACCAACTGGTCATTTGTTTTGGCATCAGTAGGCGCTATCACAACCCTAGTTTCAGGTATTAAATCGGAACAAGGGAAGGCAGTAGCGGAACGGAAGTATGATTCAATTAATAGCCTAATAATCATTAAAGAAGACAGTATCAGGCATATAAATGAAGAACTTAAAACCGCCTCAGACACAATTCGAAACAAAACTAATTACATTATTCGCCTTCAAAATGGTCAACTTGATAGTTCGAAGTCTCTTCTAACAAAGAGTTTAAAAACAATGGCTTTATTAACCGAACAATACAAGGAAATTACAGGATATGGCAATAGGCCGACTGTTATTTACTGGGCCAAGAAAAACCGTGACATAAACAATAACGTTTTTAACACTAATGAAATTGTAATTGCGCTTAAGAATGAAAGTAATTATCCAATCCATGGCGCAACTATAATTATTCATGACGTAAATATTCAACAAGGCAAGTTCAACTATCTAACCCACGATTACCCATCATATGAACTTGCACCAGGTGCCACTCGGTATTTTTTTCGCCAAAATCGGAGTCAAGTTGATGACCCTCCGGGATATGGATTGGGTGTCGAAGTATTTTGGTCAAGAGGTTATTATATAGCCGATATTCAAATTAATTCAAAAGAACTTAATGAAAAGGGCTATCTTAAATCCACAATCAAGCTGCATACTGACACCCAGAAGCCTCTGACTAAAGATTCGTTTATACCACATAATTAGAAGGTATATCTTTGGGATGAAGAAGCCGGCTCGTGCTTAAAAGTGTGCAAGAATGACACCGGGAAATATCCTTCCAATCGGATGGCGCATTACGAAGGGGGCCTGATGTATGTTGAAATCTGAATTAGCCAGTATAGCAAAAGCTGTGGTCTAATTTTGTGTCACTAATCTGTCACTAATTCCTCCCAAACCCACGCCCAGTGCGGGAAAGTAAATTCTGTATTGGAAACTATTATTCTTTGTTGGATGTGAAGAATAATTGGACCCTCGGAAAATGATTTTTTGCGTATTAAGTAGTTCAGTATTTTTGAGTTTCTTGGTCTTTTGGCAGAGAAACATTTCGAAAAAATCCAGTTAGTCGGGGTCCGGGAAAATAATTCGGCGACAATGATTGAGAGAGAGTATGGTACCTGGGAAAGAAGCAATTTAATGTCACAAATAGTAGAGAAATTGTGACATTTTGGAAACTATGGATGGCCTTCAGGATTTGCACTTTTGTTAGGATTTTGGGAATAATTCTAACAAAAATGTTTGAAATAGCTTATATTTGTTAGGATTTTGGGTAAAATCCTAACAAATGAAACATGATCATAGCAGCCAAAGCCGCCTGGATGAACTGGTTGAGCACAAAGATCCAGGTCAATTGCTGTTTCCAAGCGAATATTTTGATATCGGCAGCCCGGAAGCCATCCACATGGCTTTTTCGAGGCTAGTCCGGCGGAACACACTGACACGTTTAGGGAAAGGGATATATCTAAAGCCTAAAATGGATCCTCAATTAGGTCAATTGTATCCTTCGCTGGAAGAAATTGCACGGAAGATTGCTGAAAAGGAAAAGGTTGTGATTCGTCCGACAGGATCCTATGCACTCAATAAACTAGGTCTTTCAACTCAAGTTCCCACCAAAGTAGTATTCCTGACCAATGGTAGTCCGAGAACTATACGGATCGGGAAGGGGGCTATTACCTTTAAGAGTACAACCCCCAAAAAACTGTCCGCTAAAAGTGATACTGTTTTCCTTGCTATCCAGGCTTTAATTGAATTAGGCGAAAAGGGTACAACTGACAAAATAATTGAGTCATTGTGTACCATTCTGCAAAGGGAAGGACCGGCAGCCGTCCGCGAGGATGCCAGTTCAGCTCCCAACCATGTGGCCCAAACACTTTATCTTATCGCGGATAAACTTGAAAACAATGGTCGAGTTTCTTCAATTACCGGAAAACCAGCGTCGACAGATCATAGAACAGGTCAACTCCCGGACGGCTATGAGCCTAAAAGCCGTTGAAAAGGACTGGTGGGTAACCCTTGTTCTGAAAGCGCTTTTCTCTTTACCCATGCGACAGCATTTTATATTCAAAGGTGGTACCTCACTCAGCAAAGCATGGAAGTTGATCGAGCGGTTCTCGGAGGACATTGATATTGCCTTGGCCCCGGAAGCATTCGGGCGTGATTACCGGAAGGCTCCCAGTAATAGTTATGTCAAGACGCTGAAAAAGGAAGGATGCGCATATACCACGAACATTATCAAAGATGCCCTACAGGAACAACTGGCTGCTATGGGCGTCCCTGCAGGTTTAATCACCATCGACGCAGAAGAAGTGAATCCTATAATGCCGGATAAAGACCCGCAGACCTTATTTGCCCGCTATCCTTCCCTATATGACCCCAATCTTTATATCGCAGAAGCAGTAAAGGTAGAATTTGGCGTCCGCTCACTCAAGGAACCTTTTGCAGAGGTGCCGATTCAATCGATCATAGCTGAAGTGTTCCCTAATCCGTCCTATTCGGAAACGCCTTTTCTCGTAACAGCCGTAGAGCCTCGTAAAACCTTCATGGAAAAGCTGTTTCTGCTACATGAAAAGTTTTCAATTGTGCGGGAGGATGTTCTTGTTCAGGAACGGCAATCCCGGCATTTATCGGATCTGGGAAGTATGACAAGGCAGGGAATCGCTCAACAGGTAATTGATGACCAAAACTTGTATGATGTTTTGTTGGAACACAGGCGGCATTATGTCCGGTTAAAAAACGTTGACTATGAGGGTATGCATATAGCAGGGCTACGAATCATCCCGCCGCCGGCATTAATGGGACAATTCCGCCAGGACTATGAAACTATGCTGACGGAAATGATCTACGGGGATGCGCCGGATTTCGATACTTTGATCGATCAGCTTACGGAACTTAATGGGCTATTAATAAAGAATGGACAGCAAGGAAAGTAAAAGTAATTATGAGCAAGTGTTTTCGCCAATAAATAGCTTTCGAATTTCGCTAGAATGTAATACGCTATAATATGCTATATATCAATTAATTATTTAAAATTATATCTTTATAGAAATGGGAGAGCGAGCACATAAAATGCTGGAAAACCTGAATATAATCCACGAACTCGGCAGGCAGCGTTGCTTTGAGTTAGGGAATCTGTTTTATTTTCAGGATGCCGCGGACAGGGTAGAGCCTGGTAATGAAAAAGGCAATTATTACTGGATGGAGCTTAGTACCGGCGAGTTGTATCTGGTATCAATTGAAGTTAGTGAAGGGGAAAATCAATCATTTATCTTTAAAGATACTTTGATAAGGCAAATCAGATAAAAAATTGGACGCTTTGATCAGGTCTTGTTGTCGAAGGCTTTATTTTAGCAAATCAAATGGTACTATGCAAACAGAAGAGGAGTTATTGAAAATTGCGATGGGTTTATTGGATACGAATAAGTTTAAAAAGGCAATTGAATTTTTTACCCAGGCGATTGAAAAAAATCCAATAAATGCTA
This sequence comes from Puia sp., assembly GCA_036394375.1. Lineage (GTDB taxonomy): Bacteria > Bacteroidota > Bacteroidia > Chitinophagales > Chitinophagaceae > Puia. The sequence continues at coordinate 4,927 of DASWFF010000128.1, read as the reverse complement.
TTTCTTATGGGCACAGAGCTATTCACTATTGCGTATTGTAATCGGATTTTAGAAGAGAGCCCAGCTGATGATTTAGCCTTATACTATCGAGGGCTGGCTTTTTCGAGAATGAAAAATTATAATGCAGCGATAAAAGATTACTTGAAATTGATTGAAATAGGGAAGCAGACCGCAGGAAATTACAATAATTTGGGATTTTGGTATAGTAAAGTAGGTGATCTTAAAAGAGCGGGCAATAATCTAAGTATTGCATTGCAGATTAATCCAACTCATCCATATGCATTGGATAACATGGGCCATGTTCACTATTTAAAGGGTGAACTTAAAAAGGGGCTGGAACTCATTAATCAATCATTGGGGATTGACCCTTCAAATTCGTATGGATACAAAAATAGGGCCTTGATTTACCTGAAAACAAGAGAAAGAGAGCAAGCCTTGAAGGACTTAAAAAAGGCCAGGGTTCTTGGATATACAGAGGATTATGATCAAGAGGTAGATGATTTATTAAAAGCAGAATTCAATATATAACGATTCCAATCGCCCATCGGGTCTGTAAAATGTACTGTGTCAGATAATAATTTTTTACCCAGTTTAAAAGAGGAGATCTCAGTTCCTCTCCCAACTAAATATAGTATTTGACAAAACTAAATCCGGGATAATTATCGGTTTAAGTTTAAGTTTGCGCTACACACCTTCAACAATTATCATTTTTGTCGTTGCTGTTCTCTGTCTAATTATTTTAGCCTTAGAATATATTTCAAAATTCCACCATTCATTAGCTTGTTCAACTGTCGGGAATTCTATAACAACTATTCTTTTGAGACGACCCTGGCTACCAGAAGCTATGTTTCTTTGGTCAAAACAGCTCAAGGAGCCGGCCTTTTTTATTATACCGTTGGCGACAAAAGAGACCCCATGTCCCTGATGTAGTAAAGATGTACCACTACAAGCATTTTTTTTACCAATTTATATCCCTGATGTGGTATTGATGTGGTGCCAAATAAACAAAGGCATCCGGCAAGCCATAGCTTTGTCCATAAGACAAACACAATTTAAAAATGAAATTTTTAAGATTGCTGCCGGCCCTGGCACTATGTGCCTACTCGTATCAGACATCCGCACAAACAACCAAAGTCGAAGTACCCGACTGGGCTCTCCCGGGATCCCCAACACACAAACAGGTGCCGCCCCCTCTGGATTTTCACCGGCCCGTCCGGACGGAAAATAAGTCCATCGGTATATTCAATGGACAAAGCGACGTAGGATCTGCACTGGTGCCAGGCGCCTCCAGCTATAATGCTGCTACCGGACAGTACAAGATCGTCTCCGCGGGATATAATGTCTGGTATACACGGGACGAACTACGTTACGTCTGGAAGAAAATGTCCGGCGACGTTTCGCTGGCTGCCGACATCAGCTTCCCGGATACTGCCGGTTACGGCGATCGAAAGGCGCTGGTTATTATTCGCCAGAGTCTTGATGACGATTCCAAAGAGGCCATGGTAGCCCTTCACGGCGCCGGCCTGATGCACCTGGCATGGCGGCCGGAAAAAAATCATATGATGAAAGAAGTTCGTGTCAACCGCCGTAACGGCCATACGGGCAGTACCCCTGCCGACAGCCTGGATATCGGACTTGCCAAACGCATCGGCATAGAAAAACGCGGGGACGCCTTTGCTGTATTCGTAAGCATGCACGGAGAACCGATGCACCAGGTCGGGGACCCCATCCAACTGCACCTCGACGGTCCATTTTATGTCGGCCTCGGCTTCTGCTCCCATCTTCCGGATAAGGCGGATGCGGCTATACTTTCTAATGTAGTTTTAAAGAATGCGGCTGGTCAGGTCCGGTAAGATCAGTGAACGGGATGTCGACAAGCAAAAGGGGAGAGGGCGGGAAAGACTCCCCATCGATTTTATTGTGAAAATAAAGGAGATTCTTTCTTACGGACGAGCCCAGCACTTTGCGAATACCGATTTCCTTCGTACGCCTTTCGGCACTGAAAGCGACCATGCCAAACAAACCCAAACAGGAAATTACCAATGCCAGTAATCCAAAATATTTCACCAAGGCACTTACTTGCATTTCGCTTTTATACATTTGCTCATAAGTTTTGATTACATAACTTAAGGAGTCGCCGGGATAATCTTTAGAAAAATCGCGCCCTTCCGCCATTGTTATGCCAAGTGTTTTTGTAACCCCATAACCGGTCCAAGTGGCAACTACCTCTGTCTGCAGGTCAGCCGGTTTACCCGGCCATGTATATCCCTGACGCCGGGCCTCAGACAATCCCGGCATCCTTACCTTTAGCTATCGCTTCGATCTGCGAATGCACCTGCATCTTCTGATAAATGTGCTTTATGTGGGTGCGGACGGTGTCTAAAGAAATGTAATACGTATCCGCGATCCTCTTATAGCCCATTCCCTGGGTCAACGCTGAAAGGATCTCTTTTTCCCTGGCTGTCAACTGATATTTGGGGTCTGCAGGCGAGGGATATTTATGCATACTGGCTACCACCATTCGGGCCACGTTTGGGCTCATGGGCGCCCCCCCTGATAACACCTCCTGCATAGCCTCCATAAGGCGATCGGAGAGATGCTTTTTTAACAAATAACCCGAAGCCCCTGCATAGATAGCGTCCAGCACATTCACCTGATCATCAAAGACCGTAAGCATGATAATCGGCGTTTGCTGATCAAAAGTCCGGATCTTTCTGACGGCCTCAATGCCATTCCTCCCGCCGGGCATTTCGATATCCATAATGATTAAGTCCGGTTTCAGCTTTTTTACCTCGGATTCCACCTGCATCACATTCGGGAAACTGCCCAGCAAGTAATAATCCTTTGAATAAGTGAAGAGTTGCTCTATACTTTCCCTCAGGGCTTGATTATCCTCATATATGATTATACCTGTTTGCATAAGTTGCTTCGTACAAATATTACAAAAAAAAAGAGAAAATTATATACCTCAATCATGTGATCTTACGCATAGGGTAACAAGGGTCCCCTTTCCCGGGGAGCTGGAAATGGTCAAATTCCCATTTATCTGCCCTGCCCGTTTCTCCATGTTCCTTAAGCCGTTGCCGCATTTGATATCATTTCTGTTAAACCCAATGCCATCGTCTTTTATCTGCAACTCGAATTGCCGCTTATTTTCTGAGATGGTGATATCCAGCTTGCTGCATCCACTGTATTTCGCGGCATTATTTATGGCCTCTTTGAAGATCAGATACAGGTCTCTACGCATCGGGAGATCGAGATTTACTTCGTGAAAGTTGCCTGTCTGGGTAAATAAAAATTCTATATTCAGCGGTTCGAGCATATCGGTCGCAAATTCTCTCATTTTGAAAATGACTTTCTCTATCGTGTCGTTAACGGGGTTTATGGTCCAAACGATATCACTCATATTCTCTAGGATAAGGCCTGAGTTTTTATGAATCTTCTTAAGATGCTCGTTCAAGCTTTGTTCTCCCATGGTATTTTCCAAAGCCACTTTGCTGGTGATATTGATACTTGACAAAACGGATCCCATATCGTCGTGCAGGTCGCGGGCAATCCTATTGCGCATCTTTTCCAGTTCGATCAATCGTTTGGCTTTTTGAACCGTCCTGTACCGGTTGATAATGAGTGCTCCAATTAAGAGGAACAAAATTGTCAATGCAATAGCACTCTGGGTAATGATGTTCTGCCTTTGAATGATCGCATGATTCAGTTCCTGGTTTTTTTTCAGCAGGGATATCTCTTTCTCCTTTTTATCCGCCTCATATAACGCCTGCAATTGAGCCGTTTTTTCATTCTGTGCCGCCAAGTGAAGACTATCCTGCAAAGAATCTTTTATTTCCAGCCAATGATAAGCTTTGCGCCAGTCACCTGTGGTTTTGAATAAAATAGCCAGTTGGTCAGCATCATCGGCGATATAACTAATCATTTTAAGGCTATCATTGAGCCGGTAGCTTGATAATAGATAGCTCTCGGCATCCCTGAATTTCTTTAACCTGGTAAGCGTCCTACCTAGGTTCATCGCCTCATAAGCCATATCGGCCTTGTTACCGCTGGCGGCAAATATCCTGTAAGCATTGCCATAGCTTTCCAAAGCTTTTTGATAATTTGAAAGGGCAAAGTAAGTATCTCCATATCTTTCCTGCAGCATGCTTTTCTCGTAATTCGCGCCAGGAAGCGCGTTGATCAGGGGATAGGTCTGGCTCAGGATCGCAAGGGAGCTGTCCGGCATTGACATGGCCATATACACCAGGCAAAGGCTGCCGGCCGAACCCAAAAAACTCACCGTATCATGCAGGGACCGGTACATTTCGAGGCTCTCCCTGAAATACGGGATCGCTTTTCCATACTGCCCCTGCTCGCGATAGAGAATACCCATCTGCCGTTTTACTTCTGCTTTTATGTTGGGGTCGTTCATTTTTTGAGCCAGTGAATCCGCCATGAGCAGGTACCTGACGCTATTGGTGAACTCGCTGTGGTTGGAATAAGCAATACCCAGGTTGGCATACATGTACATCACTTCCCTGGTATCATTCAGTTGCTGAAACAGCTGTACAGATTGCAGCAGATCCGGGAAAGCCTTCCCGTGAAAGCCTTTATGCAGCCAGGCCCAACCCCTGGTCTTGTAGGCAAATGCGGCCAGCCTTTTATTGCCCGAATGTTGTGCCTGCAGTAATTTCTTTTCAGCTATGGCCAGTGCGGAGTCGGGCTTTTGGGAAATAATTCTGAAAGCGGCGCGCGCCTCGGCGATAGCTGCGGAGTCATTATTCGCCTGCCCCCGGCCATTTGTCGCGAAGGATAAAAGAGCCAATATGAGGAAAATGAACGAGCGCATAAGAGTCTGGGTCTGAGGAATTCGCTGCAAGAAAGGGAAAAAGCATAATAAGTCCAAGGTTCAAGGCGAAATATTCTGGGCGAAGGATGGGGA
>DASWFF010000127.1:0-55852 GCA_036394375.1 Puia sp. | reverse complement strand
ATTCTTAGCGTTTGACTTTTTATAGGGATCCTGGTAACCGGATGAGTCCGTCGGATAATTTGAAGTATTCATAATGATGGTTTTTACGATAAAGAAATAGGTGACCTAATTATTAAATTCCATTATCGTGCCATAATGCTCGTTTGCCAGTTGTCCGGAATTTTTTCCGGACTTTCCTTTGCCTTTAAGATCGGTTGATAGTGTGAAAGTATTTCCCCAAAATGGGGAAGTTAAAAGGGCGGGCGAATGTGGAACGGACTGTTCCCCAACAGGTTGATTTTTCTTCCTGATTTATATTTACTGTATATTGTCCGCTGTTAGCTTTTCAAATGCTGCGCCTTTTGACGAAAATGACTTAACAGGTAGAAACTTGACCCTAAAGACACCAAATCTTTAAAAAGAAACAAGCCGGTAAATGTCATATACCCTATTCCCTTTACCTTAATTATGGAATCAGGAGTTGTTATTATCATCGTGCTGGTAACAAAGAACATAATAATAGCTATAAGACTGCCAACCATCCCCGCTTCAGGCAGGAAAGACCCCGTGAGTATCAATGAGGCGGCAACAATTTCTGTTATTCCAATGAAATCGGAACCACCATAAGTTCCCAGGATCTTATGTAACCAACTGATCAGCGGACTGTTGGTAACCAAAGGAACTATTCCTTCCGCCCCCGGAGCGGTTAATTTATAGGCCCCTGCCCAAAATAGCATCATGATAATACTCAGCCGGATTATGATAAGCCCAATGTTATAGTCATCCATCCATTTTGTGAGCCTTATCAGTCCGCTGCCGATTGATTTTTCCGGATTGTCAACTGACACCCGTTCCTCCAGCGAACCTGTGAAATTTTTCATTTTTGAAAATTTAATATTTTTTAACAAATTTTAATTCCGGATTAGTCAGATCTCTGATAGCAAAGTGATAAGGTTGTTAGGAAATAACCTCGGCTAGAGGAAAGTCAATTTCAATCTCAGTCAGATTGTGCAGATAGTTGCTGATAATTTTATCTCCTACCACAATAATCACGTCTATCAGATTCGCCTCAGTATAGCCAGCCTCAAAAAAGCGTTCTACTGCATCATTCGCTGCCCTGCCCTTGTTTTTCACTATAGATGCGGTAAACTTTGCCAATGCATCTAATTTGACGTCGAATAAAGCCGTGCCGCGACGGATTTCAATGATTTGCTCTTCCGTAAATCCATTCATTTTACCTAATACCGTATGGGCCGACTGGCAATAACGACATCCATTGATCTGGCTGGTCACTAAATTCACCACTTCTCTTTCTTTGCCGGTCAGAGAGCTTTTACGATTTTGAAAAGTAAGATAGTCTCCTAACGCAGTCTCGTTCCTGGCAAAGTAGGCGTAGAGATTAGGTACAAAACCAAGACCCTTTTGAAGTTTGTCAAAAATAGCCTGGTTGTTTGCAGATACTTCTGCTCTTGCGGGAACTCTAAAAGTTCTGTTATTTAGATTTGTCATTTTAAATTGTTTTATTGGTTATTAGAATTATTTATCGTTGTCCTCCACTCACAGTAATTAATTCTCCATTGACCCAGTACGAATCGTCTGAAGCCAGGAAAAGGGCGACTTTTGCAATATCTGAGGGTTTGCCAACGCGGCCTAGCGGTGTCTCAGAAAGGTGCCATTTTTCGCCCTCGCCGCCGATGACGCCGGAAGTATGTGTGCCTTCCGTTTCTATCAGGCCGGGATTGATGGAATTAATACGGATTTTTTTGGGCCCTAATTCCTTTGCCAGGATGCGAGTAATGCCATCTACAGCGTATTTTGTAGTGGTATAAACTAAAGCCGTGGGCATGTCCAGGGTAGTGACAACAGAGCCTGTATTTATAATAGTACCTCCATTTCCATTAAATGATTTCACAGCCTGCTGGATCGCCAGTATCGTTCCCAATACATTGGTGTTATACATCGCGTGAAATGATTCCTCCGTGATCTCTTCTATACCGGCAAAAGAATATATGCCCGCATTATTCACCAGTATATCCAGTTTTCCGAAAGCCCTTTTTGTTTCGTCAAAAAGACGTTTAACATCTGCTGCGTTCGATACATTACCCTGAACCGATATCGCTTTCCCTCCGCCTTCTATAATGTCATTCATTACGCCTTCCGCCCCATTCTTGTCGGACACGTAATTTATTACTACCGAAGCTCCTTCTGCTGCGTATTCTCTGGCAATAGATGCTCCAATGCCTTTGGACGCCCCAGTAATAATGGCTACCTTACCACTTAATTTACCCAACGTTTTCATCTTTAAAATTTTTGTTTGTTTTGTCGATATTGACAATACAAAGGTCTTGCAGATTGCAATATTTTAAAATGAAGCAGGTTAGGAAATACGGTTGAAGTAGTTCAATTTTGTATTAAACCGAATGGGAAGTATTAAAAAAGGGTTTCAATTGCCCGGGGACTAATGGTTACGTTTTACTTTTTTATTGCGGATTTTTGACAGGAACTCGGTTGTCATCCCCAGGTAGGAAGCTATGGCATATTGGGGCACTCGTTCTGCCATTAGTGGATATTTTTCCAGGAAGCTGTTATAACGTTCCTCTGCAGATTTAGTAAGATTTATGATGAGCCTTCTTTGCATGAACGCAGCTGAACGTTCAGCTAATGTTCTAAAGAAGGTTTCAAACTTATAGTTCGATGTTTTTAGCTTTTGTTCATCCTCGAAATTAATTTGCAGCAGAACACAGTCCTCCAAAGCTATTACGAACATACTCGCCGGTTGCTGATATATATAGCTGTTGTAGTCGGAGATCCACCAGTCTTCAATTGCCAATTGAATGGTATGATCCTGGCCTTCATCGCCTACAATATAGGCTCTCAATGCACCTTTTATAACGAAGTACCTGCTTCTTGCCGTAAAACCAGGCTGCACAATAAATTGTTTTTTTATTATCCTGACTTCTTTAAAGCTGCCGGCAAATTCATTTTTTTCTTCATCGGACAGCGTGACGATTTTTTCAATATAATCAATTATTTTGTCGTGACTTGAGTGTGCCATAGATGCTATATTCGGGAATGGCAGAATCCTGTTATTAGATTTACCACTGCAAATATAGCAGAGATTCTACTTAATTGGAACAGAAGCCATTTCTTCATCCCGGGCAACCCTTTTCATGCGGGATCGCACAAAAGAAGAGCAAACGTTTGCGTGATTGGATCGCCGGATTTTTTGTTTCCGAAGCCTTACCTTCAAGGCATGCAAAAGCTTCTTCTTCTATTATCTTTTTCTCTTGCCCTCTGTACGGTCAGGGCTCAACAACCGACCCGCCATCCTTCCGGCAAAAGCCGCCCCTCGGCGGATGAAATTAAACATACTGACTGCCCCGGATGCTGGAATGCCGATTCCCTGGGTAACCATCGCGCTGTCGTCCGGTTCAGCGGGCCGGGAAATATTGCCCGGGTCATTATTCCCTGGCGAAGAAGGGACTTTCATCCCGAAATGAAGAAGATCATTTTGCAGGACGCAAAGACAGGGCAGCTCATCCTAAATAAAAAGGCGGGAGCCATCAGCCGTGAATCCGGGGAGATCTTTTTCGAACCTGTCTCCGGCAAAGGGAGCTATTACGTCTATTATATGCCTTACCGGAATGAAGGCCGGAGCAACTATCCCAAGGGCGTTTACCGGAAGGCCGATACCACCGCCTCTGCCGAATGGCTGGCAGCGTTTGCCGCCAACGGACAGCGCGGAAAGACCGGCGGCGCAGGCCCGGCCGTGAACTGCACGGTGACGGAGCTGCAATCCATCGATGAATTCAATAGCTTTTACCCGATGGAAGAAATTGCGACGGCGGGAGAGATGGCTGCCCTGAAGACAAAATATGCCGGCAAGCCTTTCCTGGTCTTTTCCGAAGACCGCCTGCATTCTATCCGTATGGTAAATGATCTGCCCTATCGCTGGATACAAAAAGGCCCGGGCTCTCCCGTCCAGGGACAAGCGGACAGGGGGGAATACTATACGTACCAACTAGGGGTCTATTCGTTACAGTCCCTGGAGGAACTGGAACTTCAATTCAGCGATCTACAGACAGCCAACGGGAAAAAAATCCCTGCCGGCAGTATCTCCTGTATCAACACTACCGGCACCGATTATACCGGCCGGCCATTCACCAAAAGAGTCGACGTCCCGGCAGGGCAGGTGCAGGCGCTCTGGTGTGGCATCGATGTGCCAGGCAGTGCGGCGCCGGGATCCTATACCGGAACGGTCCTCGTGAAAGCAAAAGGAGTTAGCCCACAGTCGATAGCCGTGCGGGTAAGGGTAGTGGACACTCTTTTGGAAGACGGTGGCGCAGGCACCCCTTCTAAGATGACCCGGCTCAAATGGCTTAACTCCACCCTGGCGCAGGACAATACCGTCATTGCCCCCTATATTCCCCTCGGCATCCAGGGAGACACACTGATCAGCCTGCTGGGCCGGAAGATCCAGTTGAATCAACAGGGCTTCCCCGAGCAGATACAAACCTTTTTTACTCCAGAGATGACGGAGATGGGCTCCGCTCCCAATAACCTGCTTGCCGAGAAGATCCATTTCCATTTCACCCGGCAATCGGACGGGACAGACATTCGCCTTCAGCATGGGGGCGTGAATTTTACCCTCCGGTCACCCGGCACCGTACAATGGAAAGCTACCAGCACCTCGGAAGAGCTGCAGATGGACGTTAGTGCCTCCCTTGAATTCGATGGATTTTTATCGTACGCCGTGAAAGTGACGGCCCTGGAGGATCTGCCTCTGAAAGAGATCACCCTGCATATCCCTTTTCAGAAGGAGTTTGCCGGCTATATGATGGGGCTGGGACAAAAGGGGGGCTACCGGCCTGACAGCATCTTCCAGTGGAAATGGGATGTGGCGCATAAGAACCAGGACGGAGCCTGGATCGGCGCTGTCAATGCCGGCCTGCAATATTCCCTGCGCGATGAAAAATACGTACGCCCGCTCAACACCAATTTTTATCTGCAGAAACCCCTGATCCTGCCTTCTTCCTGGGGGAATGAAGGGAAAGGCGGCATCACCATCGGGGTCAAGGGCAAGGCTGTATTAGCCAATAATTACAGCGGCGCGCGTATCATGAAGAAAGGAGAGTCCTTATATTATAATTTCAATTTGCTGATCACTCCCTTTCATGCCCTCAATACGGATTTCCAATGGTCTACCCGTTTCTATCATAAATACAATGACCTGGATACGATCAAGGCCACCGGCGCCACTGTGGTCAATATACATCATGCCACCCCTATCAATCCCTGGATCAACTATCCTTTTATCGAATGGAAAAAGATGAAGGACTATATCGATCAGGCGCATAACCTGGGATTAAAAGTGAAAATATATAACACGATCCGGGAGTTATCCGATCATGCTTATGAGACTTACGCCTTGAGAAGCCTGGGGAATGAAATATATTCTCATGGACCGGGCGGCGGCTTTAGCTGGTTACAGGAGCATATCGGGGATGATTATATTGCTGCCTGGTTCGTTCCCGAGATCAAGGATGCTGCGCTGGTGAATAGTGCAATAATAAGAACCAGCCGCTGGCCCAATTATTATGTCGAGGGTATGAGTTGGCTTGTGCAGCATACTGGTATCGACGGCATTTACCTGGATGATGTCGCCTTTGACCGGGTCACTATGAAGCGTATCAAAAGGGTGCTGACACAGGACGGGCATCCGGGCATTATCGATCTGCACTCGGCTAATCAATACAATCGCAGCGACGGCTACAATAATAGCGCTAACCTGTATATGGAACATTTTCCTTATCTCAATCGGCTTTGGTTCGGAGAATACTTTGATTATGAAAAGAATCCCTCCGACTTCTTCCTGACGGAAGTGAGCGGTATCCCCTTTGGTCTGATGGGCGAAATGCTCCAGGATGGAGGTAATGCCTGGCGGGGCCTGATCTACGGGATGACGAATCGCATGCCCTGGACAGAAAATTCGGATCCACGTCCTATCTGGAAAATATGGGATGAATTCGGGATGCAGGGCACAAAGATGATCGGATATTGGAGCCCGTCCTGTCCTGTAAAGACGGACCAGGAGAAGGTATTGGCGACCGTTTATCAAAAGAAGGGGGCGTTGCTGGTCTCCCTGGCGAGCTGGGCGGAACAGGATACGACGGTGCGGTTGCGGATCGACTGGGAAAAGATAGGGATCGATCCCTCCAGGGCTACGATCGAAGCGCCGGAAATGAAAAACTTCCAGCCGCACCAGACTTTCCGGCCCGGTGATCCCATTCCCGTTCAGAAGGGAAAAGGCTGGTTGCTGGTAATACGATGATCGGGGCCGGTCAGCCGCCCGAAGACGGGACACGGGGAAGAAGGGAGTAAGAGCGTTAAGAGGGAGCGTTAAGAGGGATGGTGATCCTAAGGATACATCCTTTGCCAGGTTCGGAATCGATCGTGACGGTACCGTTGTAAAGACCTACGCGATTTTTGATATTCCTTAAGCCGATACCGCTGGATTTTTTTTTCATATCGAACCCAATGCCGTTATCCTGCATGGTTAATTCCAGATGATCCGGCTCTTTTTTCAGTTGTATGGTTGCAATCTTTGCCCGGGCGTGTTTTATGATGTTATTCAACTGTACCTGTACGATCCGGTAGCACATCAATTTCATGTTTTCATCCCGGATGTCTTCCCGGTAGCATTCGGTATCCAACTCCAATTGCAGGGATGATGAGAGCGGTAAATTGCCGATAAGTTTCTCTAATGCCTGGTCCAGGCTGATGCCGCCCAGGGAAGGGGCCACAAGGGACTGTGAGAGCTGGCGGATCTCTTCCATGGCCAGGCACAGGTTTTCGTGGCCTTTGAGCAATATCTCCGGCGAAGTATCTTCTTGCTTGATGAATATGTCCAGGTATAGCTTAGAGGCGGCCAGGATCTGGTTAATGTTATCATGCAGCTCTTTGCCTATTTCTTCCCTTTCCCTTTCCTGTACCTGTATGCTGGTTTGTGTGATGAGCTTTTGCCTACTATCGGCCTGCCGCGCCAGTTCCTCCTCTGCCTTCCGTTTTTCCGTTATGTCGTTTGCCAATATCAGCAAGGCCGGCTCCTGTTCATATTCCATTTCATGAGAGATGATTTCCACATCGATGGTGCTGCCATTCTTTTTTTTATGTTTCCATATGCCGGAGCGGTAGATGCCCGGTTCTTTTTCGGACCAGAGATGCCCGGCTTTTATAGTCAGGAATTCATCCCTGCTATAGCCATAGTGCGAGATGGCTGCCTCATTCACATCGATGATGTCCAGGTGTCTTTGAGAAACCATCCACATGGGCATGGGATTGCGTTCAAACAGCAGTTTATATTTTTGTTCGGAGGAACGCAGCGCTTCATTCGCCAGGTGGCTTTCTATTTCCAGCTGATATTTGTCCAGTGCATTCTGTATGGCGTTGGGCAAACGTTCCAGCCGGTCTTTTAAAATATAATCGCTGGCGCCTTCCTTGATCATATTCACGGCATATTCTTCGGAGACTGTGGCGGTAACAAGGATGAAGGGAGCTGATACGCCGAGTTCCCTGGTGATCCGGAGCGCTTCCAGTGAATTAAAGGCCGGTAATGAATGATCCGAAAGAATGATATCCGGCGTGAAATCCTGTAATGCTTTAATAAAATCGGGTTTATGCAAAACGAGTTTTCTTTCAAAACGGAACTGCGCCTTTCGCAAGACCCGGTCCACCATTTCCGCATCAGCGGAAAGGTCTTCAAGATGAAGTATTTTTAAAAGACGGTCCATCGTTCAATTATTAAGCGATCGTTCAATTATTTTTATTAAGCGGAGGCTGGTTGGTCAGCAGCCAATACATGCCCAGTTCGCTCACTGCTTTGGCAAACCCTTCAAAGTCGACGGGCTTTACGACATAGCTGTTCACTCCCAGTTGATAGCTCCTGATGATGTCCTGCTCTTCTTTCGAAGAGGTCATGATCACTACAGGAATGGTTTTGCTGGCATCTTGCGATTTGAGCTGCCGTAGCACTTCGATGCCGTCGACCTTGGGCATTTTAATATCCAGCAGGATCACTTTTGGCTGGTTCATTGTTTCACGCCCTGTGAATTTCCCCCGTGCAAAAATAAAATCGAGCGCTTCTTCCCCGTCTTTGACGTGCACCAGTTTATTGGCGAGATTCACCTTTCGTAAAGCGCGAATGGTCATTTCGGCATCATGGATATTATCTTCCACCAGTAAAACCTCCACTTGATTATGCATAATGATGTATTTTAACTCAATATCCTCCGGGCAGGCTGAAATAGAACACGGCTCCTTTCCCCGGGGCCGATTCTGCCCGGACTTCGCCCCGGTGTTTGTCAATGATCCGCTTTACCAGCGCCAGCCCCACTCCTGTGCCTTCAAATTCTTCCTGGCTGTGCAGGCGTTGAAAAACTTTGAATAGTTTATTCGCATATTGCATATCAAAGCCGGCTCCGTTATCGCAGACAAAATAAACGGTTCCGGTATGATCATTGGTAAAGCCGATCTCGATCCGGGGGGCTCCATTTTTGGAAGAATACTTGAGTGCATTTCCGATCAGGTTGAGCCAGACTTGCTTGAGCAGGTCCTCATCTCCCTGGCAACCGGGCAGGGGACCGATGATAATGCAGGGTTTTTCTCCCGGCCAGGTGAGCAATAACTCGGCGACACAGGATTCCGCCAGGGCCGCCATATCGATGGCTTGCCGGGTGAGCTCTCTTTTGCCCAGACGGGAGAAGGCGATCAGGTCGTCGATCAGCCGGCCCATCATTTTTGCATTGGAGATGATATTCCCGGTGATCCGTTTTGCTTCATTGTCGAAGCTCGCTTCATAGTCTTCCTTGAGTATCATGGCATATCCGCTGATTGCCCGCAAGGGGGCTCTCAGATCATGCGATACGGAATAGGAAAAAGCTTCCAGTTCCTTATTAACTGCTTCCAATTCAGAGGTCCGGGCCAGCACTTTTTTTTCCAATTCGTCGTGCGCATAGCGGACCTGGACGGCCATGGAATTGAACGAGGCCGCCAGCTTACCCAGTTCATTCTGCCGTCCAACTACAAGGGGAGTAGAATAATCTCCATTGGCGATGGCTGTCGTGGCATATATCAGCTGATCCAGCGGGCGGGTGATATTACGGCTGATCCGCCAGGCGATTACGATGCCGGTAATGACCAATAACGCGCCGATGAGGATGATCAGGTAGAGAAATTTGCTGGCAGCTTCGAGTATGCTATTTTGCGAAAGCTCTACCAGGATGATCCATTGGGTGCCTCCGATGGGTTTAGCCAATGCGATAACAGGATCGCCTCCGGGCCGATGATAGGTAAGGACTTTACGGATATTAAGCGTGTCCAGCGGCGGTTTTGCAACTGGCTTGATCATGTCCGTCCAGAGCGTTCCGTCATTATTGCCGAAATAAAGAGTGGCCTTTGTACCCATCAGTCGTGAGAGCTGATCGATTGCCTGAGGTGTTGCCAGGAAAGACCGCCAACGCAGGAGATACCCGATGGGCTTTCTGTCTTTTGCCACCATTGTGATTATAGGATAGTACATCGAACCATCGACCAGGTATGTTTTTCCGACTGTGTTGGTATCGGGCTTTCTCAGGGCGAATTCCTTTGAAGCATCCAATCCTGTTTTCATCCCGATCTTGTCCTTTCCAATCAGAAGCAGGCTCTGACCATGTACGTCCTGCAATTGCACCAGGACGGTCTGGGAATCTGTTTTGAGCTTTTGCATGGCCTCCAGCGCTTTGGCGGGGGATGGCCGGCGCCCTGAGTCTGCCAAAAGGAAATTCACGATATCTTCCTGGCCTGCTACGGCTTGTGTGGCAACAGTCAGTGTATGTGCGGACTGTTGAAACATGGAGGAAAGCGCGTCCGTTACGCTTTTTAGCCGTTGCTGTCCGATTGCCAGCGATGCACGACGGATGCCTATATAGGAAATAGCGCCGAAGATGGTAATGAGGGTCAGGAGGAGAAGGCAGATCAAAAGAGGAAGCTGTTTGCGGATGGAAAGACCATGCAATGGAAAAGCAACCAGTCCTGATCGTATGGTTTTAGGTATCTTCATAGAGGTAGCCCAGATTTTCTATATTCTTTTTGTTATTCAGAAGCACTTTTTGTAAGACCTGCCGTTGGGATTTTCGCATAGTCATCACAGAAACAGAGCCGGGCCTCTGATTATTTCCGGTTGGATGCAGCGATCTGTCCTTTCAGGGGTCATTCTAAAAATACATATTTGTTATGAATAAATGAAACGATGCAGATTAAAATTACTTTAACCGTTATAACTTGCAGCATACACTTTACTTCCGGTTAAACTGGCGATCCGTATAATGTATCAATATAATGTAAATATAAAAATGATGTAAGCCATGAAGTTATATAAGACCCTGAAAGGTAATATACTGCAGACCGATGAAAAATTTTACCAGATCGACCGGGCCTGGGATGAACTGATTAACCGGGAAGGGCTCTATAATTATCTTAGGACGGCTGTTACACCCGGTAATGAGCTGCCAACTCCGCAGGCCGCCACCTGGTGCGAAAAGGAGATCCTGGCGCCTATCGGGTCTCAGGAGGTCTGGGCTGCGGGGGTCACTTACCTGCGTAGCCGGGATGCCAGGATGGAAGAATCGAAGGACTCGGGCGGGGCGGATTTCTATGATAAGGTCTATGCGGCAGAACGCCCTGAATTATTCTTTAAATCCCTGGCACACCGGGTGTCGGCTCATGGAGAGCCCGTATATATCCGCAAAGATTCGGCCTGGAATGTGCCGGAACCGGAATTGACGCTGTTTTCCAATTCAAAAGGGAATATTCAGGCGTATACCATCGGGAACGATATGAGCTCCCGGAGCATCGAGGGCGAAAATCCACTCTACCTTCCCCAGGCAAAAGTTTATGAGAGAAGCGCTGCCCTGGGCCCCTGTCTCTACGTGCCGGAGCATCCGATCCCCTTAACTACCGGCATTCATATGACCATCAGCCGGGGCGGGAAAAATGTCTATACCGGAGAGGTGCCCATCAGCCAGATAAAAAGACCGTTAACGGAACTGGTCAACTGGCTCTACCGGGAGACTGATTTTATAGCTGGTAGCTTTCTGATGACAGGCACTTGCCTGGTGCCTCCGAATGAATTCACCTTACAGGAAGAGGATATCGTCGATATTTCCATCGACGGGATCGGGACGCTGACTAATTATATTAGTTACAAGCCATAGTGGGACCCGGGCGCGAGCCCTCCCGGCCGACCTGTACTAACTAACCTTCTACCGCTTATCTTTGCGCCCAGCAAATTCTTATTTTCCGGGCTTATGCAAAAAATGAATTGGCAGCAGTTATATAGTCCTTTACGAACGGGATCGGCTAAAAAGAGCGCTCCTGCCGTGCAGCAGTCGTCTTTCGCCCCTCATCTCCGTACGTCCTTCCTGAAGGATTATGATCGCATTATCTTTTCTTCCGCTTTTCGCCGGCTGCAAAATAAAACGCAGGTATTCCCCCTGCCCGGACCCGTATTTGTCCATAACCGGTTGACCCATAGCCTGGAAGTGGCTTCCGTGGGCCGTTCATTAGGCAAGACGGTAGGAGATGCCCTGGCTGAGAAATATGCCCAACAGGGAGAAGAATTCCGGGAATTCTATAAATATGAGCTGCCTTCCGTAGTAGCTGCCGGATGCCTGGCGCATGATATCGGCAATCCGCCCTTCGGTCATTCCGGGGAAGACGCCATCCGTAGTTTTTTCAGGGGACTGGAAGGAGAAGCCGGAAGACGATTTAAAGAAGAGCTGAGCGCCAACCAGCAGCGGGACTTTCTGTATTTTGAAGGGAATGCCAATGCCTTCCGGACATTGACCCACCATTTCAATGAAAAAGCCCTGGGCGGCTTCCGCCTCACTTATGCTACCCTGGCCTCTATCGTGAAATATCCGGCCGATTCCGCCAATGGTTTTGACAAACAGCAACTGGCGACGAAAAAATCGGGTTTCTTTGATTCCGAGATCGATACTTACAAGGAGATCGCTGTCGCATTGGGAATTCCTCAGCCGGATCCCACGAAGAATGTCTTTGCCCGACACCCCTTTGTATACCTGGTGGAGGCGGCAGACGATATCTGCTACCGGGTCATCGATTTTGAGGATGCCCATCGGCTGCATATTATCTCTATCGATACGATTAAGGATCTTTTTCTTTCCTTTTTTGATAACGAAGAGGGATATAATTCAAGGGAGAAGGTGGAGAAGGTCTTTCATGATATCAATGACGGTAACCAGAAAGTGCAATACCTGCGGGCCATGCTGATCGGTCTCCTGATCGAACGGGTATGTGACATATTCATGGAAAAGGAAACCGAACTACTGGAAGGCAGACTGGCAAAATCTCTGATCGATTATTTGCCGGAAAGGGAAGGGGCGCTGATAAAAAAGATCGACGCTTATTCCGTACAGCATATTTATAATCATCGTTCGGTGGTGGAGATCGAGATCGCCGGCTATAATGTGATTGGAGGGATGCTGAAAGAGTTTTTCGCTGCCGTGCTGGATCCACACGCTCCCAAATCGGAAAAATTGCTCCAGCTTATTTCTAAACAATTCATCATTTCCGGGCAGCCGGGCCGGCTGTATTATGATATTCAATCCGTAGTGGATTTTATCACCGGCATGACCGATCTCTATGCTGTAGACCTTTACCGGAAGATCACCGGCATGACCTTTCCCCAGATCCGATAGACAGGCGGGGGCAAACAATATTCAATGGGATATCAGTAAATATGCTGCAGGCGTCTATTATCTTACTTCGGAAGGGCTGCGGGGGGAATCGGTGAAGGTTGTAAAATACTAGCTTGTCTCCTGTAACCGGAGGGTGGAAGCTATCTTTTTCAAGGCGATCGCCAACTGGGTTTCTACTGTTTTGACAGACAGGCCCAGCAATTCTGCCACATCTTTATATTTTAGCCCATCTTCCCGGATAAGCTTGAAAATAAGTTTGCACCGGGGAGGGAGTTGGTCAATGGCTGCGAGGACCGCCTTTACTGTTTCTGCGCTGACGAGCAGGGCTTCGGGGTCTGCATGGAACTGTATATAATTACTACAGTGCTGTTCGATGTCGAGGGTGTGAGGAAAATGATTGTCGCGGAGATAATTCAGGGAAAGGTTTTTTACGGATACATATAAGTAGACGTCCAGGTTCTCTATCTCAGAAAGGGAGACCCTTTTCTTCCAGAGATTCATAAATACATCATGGATGATCTCTTCAGCAGGTTCTTTTACGTGTACAATGGAAAAGCAAAACCGGTATAAGCGGACAAAATAATGCCTGTACAGGTCTTCGAAGGCATGCTCATCGGTTAATGCTATTAGTCTTCCTAACAAATTTTTTGTACTGGTCTCCATCCTTATAACGCATACTGCGCTTTATATGGCAATAATACAGCTAGTAGATAAAGGTAAATTTTTTTATTTTCTTTTAAGGGTTTTTAAAAATTCCCGTGTCCTTATCCTAACCGGGCGTAGCCAGGTTGTGAACAAGGCTCCCTCATTTTTTAGAATTATGGATCAGGAAAGAATAGGAATATTGTTGTCAAAGCTGCTGGCAGGAGAGGCCACCCTCCCGGAGCAAAAGGAACTGGAAATGGCCTTTCGGGATGATCCCTCCTTAAGGGAGACCTGGAATGTCTTAAGGGCATTGAAAGAAGCCCCTCCCGGAGGTCTGTCCGTTGAAGAGGAGCAAAAGATGCTGGAGAAAGGCCTGCAGCGACTGGAACTCACCCGCCAGGAACGGCCCGGACTTTCTGTCGCCGCCCGGGGACAAGAAGAACCTGTCGCCGCCAGCTGGCAGGGAGAGGCAATTGCCGCCGGGGGACAGGAAGAACCCGCTGTCGTTATGCGGGGGGGGCGGTGGATGATTGCCGCGGCTTCCGTATTCGTCCTGGTCATCGCTGGTGTGGCCCTTTACTCCGGGCATAAGACAAGTCCTGTGCCCGCCACTCCCGTGGTAGCGAAAGAACTGGTCTCAAAATATGGTTCCCGTTCCTTTATAGAATTATCTGACGGCTCGAAATTATGGCTGAATGCAGGTAGCAAAGTGCGATACCTGACTCCTTTTGCCGTTGGCAAAAGGGAACTGACCCTCTCAGGAGAAGCCTATTTCGATGTGAAGCACGATCCTGCTCATCCCTTTATCATTCACACCGGCAAACTGGATGTGCGGGTATTGGGTACGACGTTGAATATAAAAGCCTATCCCGGCGATTCATTGACGGAGACGACGCTGATCCGGGGAAAGGTGGAAGTCGAATTCACCAACCATTCGCATACGGCTATCGTTCTAAAACCCAGTGAAAAATTAATTGTCAGCACGGGAACGAATCAATTCGACCTGTCGGGGGTAGGCGGCATCGGCCCTTCCGCAACGCCGGCGACGGCGGTGAAGGAGTATCAGACTCCCAAAGTCATTACCGCTCCAATCGTACCGGATTCCGCCGATGGGACGATAGAGGAGACTTCCTGGGTGGAGAACAAACTGGTTTTCCGTAAAGAACCTTTTGCTCAATTGGCCCTGAAGCTGGAACGATGGTATAATGTGAAGATCCGGTTCGATAATGAGAAGTACAGGATGGATGAACTGACCGGCACTTTTAAAGACCAGCGTATCGATGAAGTGATGCAGGCCCTGCAACTCACTTCCTCTTTTCACTATCGGATTTCCGGGGATACGATCCGGATCTGGTAAGGAAGGACGGACGGTAGCACGGAACAGAAAAGGAACTCAAAAAACGCAGGAACAAAAAAATAAGAAAAGGAACGATATAGCTTGCCCAAAAAAACAGGAAGTGCTGTCACACTTCCCGTACGTTGGGTATAATCATTTTAGATGACACCTAATCTCCGCCAGGATTTCAGGTTCTGATTATTTAACCTCAACATTTCAAATGTATGAAAAAATTTTGTAGTTCTTGTTCTGCCAATCGCCCGGATTGGGGAAAAATCTTTCTGCGTATGAAACTATCCTTTTCTCTGCTGCTGCTTACGTTCCTGCACGTTTCTGCAACCGTCCATTCGCAAGACAAATTAACGCTGACGGCCAAGAGCATTAGCTGGGAGAAGTTATTCGATCTGCTGGAAAAGAAGAGCACTTATACCTTTTTATATAAGGACAATGTGCTGCCCCGTAAAGATAAGATCGATGTAGAAGCCACCGAACTCACTGTCCCTCAGATCCTGGACAATGCCTTCCGGAATTCGAAGCTTACTTACCAGGTTCTTTCCAGCCACCTGGTGGTGATCACCCCCCGCTCCGAACCTGCTGTCAATGAGATCAGGATCAGCGGTAAGGTCGTCTCGTCTTCCGGGGACCCGCTCTCCGGCGCCACCGTCCGCGTGAAGAACAGCAGCCTGGGAACGAATACCGATAGCGCCGGTAATTTCACCCTCACCGTTCCGGATGATGCCACCCTGATAGTTTCCTACGTGGGATACCAATCCCAGGAATTGCCGGTCGCAGGCAGCACAAGGCTGACCTTTACCCTGCAAGCGCTGCCCGGTAATATCAATGAGGTAGTGGTGATCGGTTATGGCACAGCCCGGAAAAAAGACCTTACGGGATCCGTCTCAACCATCACTGCCCGTAATATCAACGGTATACCGGTGGGCGGCGTTGACCAGATCATGCAGGGGAAAGCGGCGGGTGTGGCGATCACCCAGGTCACTGGCGCACCAGGCGACGGCGTGACGGTGAGGATACGCGGTATCGGGACGATCAATAATAATGACCCTTTATACATCGTAGACGGCATTCCCACCAAGGATGGCATCAATGAAATTTCGCCGAATGATATCGAAAGCATCAGTGTCCTGAAAGATGCCAGCTCTGCTTCTATCTATGGGGCAAGAGCTTCCAACGGGGTCGTGGTGATCACCACCAAAAAGGGAGTGAGCGGTAAACCCAGGTTAAGCGTCAGTGCTTATACGGGCACACAGCAGCGGGGGCATCTTATCAAAATGGCGAATACCCGGCAATATGTGAATGCTTATAATATTGCCGCCACTAATGACGGAAGGCCCCTGATCCCACTGGGAATGCTGGACAGCCTGCCGGATGTGAACTGGCAAAAAGAAGTCCTGAAACCCGCCCCGATGACCAATGCTCAACTGTCCATCAGCGGTGGCAATGAAAATACCAAATACATCGTATCGGCCGCTTATTTTACCCAAAAAGGGATGATCCAAAATTCTTCCAATGACCGGCTCAACCTGCATACCGCTATTACCAGCAACCTGTCCAAAATTTTTAAGGTAGGGACCAATATGAACCTGGCTTACAGTAAGACCCGGCAGGTAGGAAGTTCCGGGGATGGCTATTCGCAGGGAGCCGGCGCAGGCAATCCCGGTCCCAGCGTGGTGCGGTATGCGCTGTTCAGAACGCCCGCTACCCCTGTATACGACAAAAACGGGAATTTTGTGGATATTCCCAACCCTTCCTCCTTTTTCGGAGACGGATTGAATCCCGTTGGATTGGCCGCCAATACGAATCGTAATTTTTACAATTATACTTTGTTGGGCGACGCTTATTTGGAGATCACACCCATCAATCATCTGAAGATCCGGTCGGATATCGGCACCAATGAAATATTGACGGAATACAAGCAATTCTTCCCGACCTGGGGAGGCGGTGGTGCGGGGCCCCAGGGGCGCCTGCAGAATTCCCCGAATGCATTGGCCCAGTCCTATACCAATAACTTTAATTATAACTGGACTAATACCGCTACTTACGATTGGGTGAAGAATAAGAATAGCGTCAATATCCTGGCCGGAACGGAAATCGTATACAATGATACCAAGTTGATATCGGCTTCGCAGAACGGTTTCCCCAACCAGTCTTCCGCCTTCCAATACCTGAGCAACGGGACAGGGATCACTCCCAATGTAGGGGGAAATGAGACGAATTGGGCCTTGACTTCCCTATTCGGCAGGCTGGGCTATTCGTACGATGATAAATACCTGGCTACTTTTAACTTCCGGCGAGATGGTTCCTCCAGGCTGGATCCGAACAACCGCTACGGAGACTTCTACTCGGGTTCCGTAGGTTATAGGATCGACAAGGAAAAATTCATGCAGAATATAAAGCCTGTTTCCGCCTTGAAGCTAAGGGCCAGCATAGGTCAGCTTGGCAACCAGGAAATTGGGAACTATAGCTACGCCTCCCTGATCGGTACGACCGGTTACTATCCATTCGGAACGACCGCCAATCCGGCCTATACGATCTATTCGAAGGGTAACCCGAATGTGCGCTGGGAGACCAGCACCATCGGGGACGTTGGCCTGGACCTTGGCCTGTTCAATGGCGCCCTTACCATCACGGCGGATTATTTCAGAAAAGTGACTTCTAATTTGTTAGTGGCCCCTCCGGATCCTACCAGTGCCGGTACGGTGGCAGGTCCGGCTTATGTGAACAATGGAAAGATCCTGAACCGGGGTTTTGAATTCGAGGTCTCCTATCGTAAAGACATCAATAAAGACTGGCGTTTCGAGATCACGGGTAATTTGGCTACCGTGCACAATGAAGTGCTGGCCCTGCTGAACAACCAGCCTCTTCCGGGCGGCCGTATCGATAATAATGTATATGCCACCAGCACGGCGGTCGGTCATCCCATCGGCGCCTTTTATTTACTGCAGCAGGAAGGCATCTTCCAGACTCCCCTGGAAGTCTTCACCCACGCCTACCAGGGAGCCGGCATCAAACCTGGCGACGTGAAATTCAGGGATGTGAACGGCGACGGGGTCATTGATCAGAATGACAGGGCCTTTGCGGGCAGCCCCATCCCCAAATTCACCTATGGGTTCACCGGCAATGTAAGTTATAAGCAATTCGACCTGAGCCTTTTCTTCCAGGGTGTGAATGGTAACAAGATCTACAACCAGATCAATACGGATATCGAAGGGTTTTATCGGGCTTTTAATATAACGGAAAGGGTGGCCACGCAAAGCTGGAATGGTCCGGGAACCAGTAATTACCTGCCCAGGTTGTCATGGTCAGGGGCGCAGAATAACAAGCAAGCCTCCACCCGCTTCCTGGAAAATGGAGCCTACCTGCGCTTAAAGAACGTCCAGCTGGGATATAACCTGAACAGCGAAGCGCTGAGCCGTTTACGGATATCTTCCTGGCGGATCTTCCTTAGCGCCCAAAACGTCTTCACCATTACCAAATATACGGGGCAGGATCCGGAAATGGCCACCAGCGCTAATGGTGCAGGCGATGGGGTGAGAGCGGTGGGCATCGATTGGGGTACTTATCCCTCTGCCAGGACCTTTACCGCCGGCGTAAATCTTAATTTCTAATTTTTCAACGATTCAGCTATGCGAACCAAAAATATAGTTCTCTTATTACTTTCTGCACTTACCCTGTCAGGGGCCGGATGTAAGAAGATCTTAAATCAAAGCATCAATGGCAGTTTTACGCCATCGAATTTCTTTACTTCAGACGCGAATGCCGCCCTGGCCGTTAATAATGCCTATAAACCCGTGTCCTTTTCCTCGGGTGCGAACAATACCATCTGGGTCTTGGGAGATGTAGGATCGGATGATGCCCTTAAAGGAGGAAATCCCGGGGACCAGGCAGATTTTGACGCTATCCATAATTTCAATATCCTTCCGACCAATTCGGCCGTTGAAGCCGTCTGGCAAAATTATTACAACGGAGTCTTCGAATGTAATGTGGTGCTCGATGGTTTGTCTGCAGCCGGCGGAGAAGTATCCGATACGGCTAAAAGATCCGGCATCGCCCAGGCGCAGTTCTTACGTGCTTATTATTATTTTATCCTGACGACCTGTTATGGGAATATTCCCCTGCATCTGAAAGTGGAAACTTCCGTCGAAGCGCAAACTCCGGCTTTGCCGCAGGACACGATCTTTACCCGGATCGAGAAGGATTGTATCGCTGCCGCCGCCGTGCTGCCTGTCAGCGTATCGGGCGATAATTTTGGACGGGCTACCAAGGGCGCCGCCCTGGCCCTGCTGGCCAAGACCTATTTGTTCCACACTTCCCTGGCCAATAATTACCAGCTGGCGGCGCAGACGGCACAACAGGTGGTAGCGCTGGGATATATGCTGACGAATAACTACAGTGATAATTTCAGGGCGTCTACCAAGATCAATTCTGAAGTGATCTTCTCTGTTAACCATATAGCTGGCACGCTGGGAGTCGGTAATGAGTTGAATGCCTGGTTTGCTCCCCGCGTCATTAACGGCTATGGGTTCTTCTATCCCACCAAGAGCCTGGTCAATAACTTCGAATCGGCCCCCGGAGGCGAACCGGACCCCCGCCTGGATTATTGTGTTGCACGAGCCGGGCATCCTTATTTCGATCTGCCTTTCGATGCCAGTTGGACGACTACCGGGTACATAACCAAAAAAATGGTCCAGCCTTTATCGGAAGTGCCGAGCACTACCAAGAACGTGGGTACGGTGAATTATGAGGCCCTTCGCTTATCGGATATCCTGTTGGTGGAAGCAGAGGCCCTGAATGAGAGCGGCCAGAGCAGCCTGGCATTGGCTCCCCTGAATGCGGTACGTCAAAGGGCCAGGAATTCCTATTTATATGATACTTCCCTGGCAGGCTATGGTACGGTTCCGGCTGGTCTGCTGCCCGATATCGCGGTCACCGATCAAGTCCAGTTACGGGACATCATCCGCCGGGAAAGAAGGTCGGAACTGGCCCTTGAATTCCATCGGTTTTTCGATGTGATCCGTTACGGCAGCGCTTATGCGACTGCAGCGCTATCTCCGGGCACCAGTTTTAACTATTCGGCCAACAAGTGGTATCCGCTTCCCCAGAGTGAGAGGGACGCCAATCCCAACTTGTTCAAATAATATTATTCCATTTTTAAATGCAATGAAAAATGCGGACATCTAATTATATTTTTTATCTCGTGGTGATCATCTCCTTTGGAGCGGGGATGATATCCTGTAAGAAGAACAGTACACCGACGAGCTATGCTACGAACAAAGCGGCCCTTCAGGCGACCATCGATTCTCTGACCACCGTCTACAATAAAGCCGTAGAAGGCTCCAAACCGGGCGACTATGCCATAGGTGCAAAAGAGGCGCTGAATACAGCCCTTTCATTGGCCGGACAGGTGGCGAGTGCTCAGACCTATACCCAGCAACAGGTAAACAACGCACTAAATAATTTATTAAAAGCGGGGGCACAGTTCAGCACGCAGTTGCTGCAGGAAGTCAGCGTAGCCAACCTGGTAGCTTTCTGGAAGTTCAATGGTAATGCCCTGGATTCTTCCGGGAATGGCCATAATGGCACCCCGGTGACCGGTTATATCGGCAACAGCGCGGCGACAGCCACTGACGGCGGGACTTTGCCGCAATGGGTACCCGACCGTTTCGGCAGACCCAATATGGCCTATGATTTCAATAATGGAGCTACCGTGGAAGTGCCGTATAGTTCAGCGCTGAACGCACAGAGCTTCACTATCTGTCTCTGGCTGAAAAGACATACGACCAATGCGAATAATTATATGTTTTCCCTGGACAGGTGGAACGGCTTTAAATTCCAGTTGCAGAGCAACAATTTTCCTTTCCTGACCATAAATACCACTACGGGTTATCATGACCAGGATGATAATCCCGGCACCATTGATTCCGTAGACGTATGGAGGCATGTCGCCGTTTCTTACACCAATGGAACGATGAAGTTCTATATACAGGGCGAATTGACAAAGACGGCCAACGTCACGGGAGTTCCGCTTACCCTCAAGACCCCGGTCAACCTGGCGATCGGCAATGAATTACCGAAAGACGCCTATAACCTGACGAACTCCAGCGATCCGAATTATTTTTATGGCGGCGACTTTTTTATCGGTTCGCTCGATGATATCCGCTTTTATAATACGGCATTGACCGATGCGGAAGTATTGTCCATTTATAAGGACGAAAGCACATTAAATTAAAATTAATGATCATGAATAAAAATTTTTTCCCCTTTATTGCGATAGGGTCGGCCTTGTTCTTCAGCGTTGCCTGTAATGGGCCTGGTAAGGGGGGCGGGGCAGCCGGGGATTCGACGGCTGCCGGAGTTTCTGCTTCCGGCGACTCTGCGGCATCCGTCCCTTCGTCGAATGCTGCTGATGCAGACTGGGCGCTCCTTCCGTTTACGAAGGCGGATAGTGTAAATCCCGTTCTTCAGCCCGGCAGCGGAAGTTTCCTCGATCCCATCCGTAAAGAGAAGGTATCCTGGGAAGAAAAAGACGTATTTAACCCGGCCATCGTAGTCCGGGACGGCAAGATCTATATGCTCTACCGGGCGCAGGACAAGATCGGCAAGCCGGGAGGCACTTCCCGCATAGGTCTCGCCGAAAGTACCGACGGCTATCATTTCACCCGCCACCCTTCGCCAGTGCTGTATCCTGCTGAGGATGCCGAAAAGAAATATGAATGGGAGGGGGGCTGTGAGGATCCCCGTGTAGTGGAAGACGGGAAGGGCGTCTATTATATGACCTATACGGCCTTTGACGGTAAGGTAGCGCGCCTGCTGATCGCCACCTCGAAAGATCTGTTGCATTGGACCAAGCAGGGTCCGGCTTTTGCAAAAGCCTACAATGGGAAATACAAGGAGACCTGGTCGAAATCGGGCGCCATCGTATCGAAATATGAGGACGGAAAGATCGTGGCCACCAAGGTCAATGGAAAATACTGGATGTATTGGGGCGATCAGAATATATGGGCCGCTACCTCCGATGACCTGATCAACTGGACTCCGGTAGAGAAAGGGGCCGGGGAAGCCGATCCGGTGGCGCTGAAAGGACAGGCGCTCAATATGCCTGACCTGAAGATCGTCATTCCCACCCGCGCGAAAAAGTTCGATAGCGACCTGGTGGAATCAGGACCGCCGGCTATGCTCACCGATAAAGGGATCTTGCTGATCTTCAATAGCAGGAATATCCCGGCCATAGGAGACAGCAGTTTGCCGGAGGGTACTTATGCCGCTTCCCAGGTGTTGCTGGATACAAAAGACCCTTTGAAGACGGTGCACCGGCTGGACCATTATTTCATGAAGCCGGATAAGCCTTATGAGATAACGGGACAGGTAGGGGAAGTTTGTTTCCTGGAAGGGCTTGCTCAGTTTAAGGGTAACTGGTTCCTGTATTACGGAACGGCGGATTCGAAGATAGCCGTTGCGGTGAAGGCCCGTTGACTCGTACCTGATGAATGCTCGTTTAAAGGATGACTTTTCCTGTAAATGCAATCTGTCCATTGATAAATAGGGATATGATCTTTATGTTCTTTTGCTGCCCGTTTACCGCTGGAAAATCGAAGCTATTTACCCCTTTATATAGTTGAACATTTTTCTTCTGTAAAATCTGTCCCAGCGAACTATATACGACTATAATGCCCTTACCTGCTGTGCCGGTATTGGCAACTAATGCCATGGCCATCCCGGAAGAATTCGTGGCCAGATAAACGCTTTGTAAACTGGCAGTATTGGCGGTTATAGTAACAATTCCTGAATAATAGACCTGTCCGCTTTTGCCAGTCGCCTTGATCCGGTAGGTATTCTCTCCATCGCACGGATGATAGTCGGTAAATGACAAATGGGTCGCATTGGAGAAACCTGCGTTGCCCGAATTAGATAGAGTACCAATACTGATGAAATCCCTATTTTCTGTGAATTTTTCGATGTCGTAAGATTCAGCCAGGTTTTGATTAAGGTCATCCCATTGAAGGACGATGGAATTATTGACGGACTTTCCCATTACTACCAGGTCATTGGTTAATAAAATAGAGAAGTTATATATACTCACCGTCTTTGTAGCAGTATCCGTGCATCCGTTCCGTTTTTCCGTGACGATCAGTTGGTATGTGCCCCATGCGGTATCGGTTGTTCTTGGATTCTGCACCGTCGAAGAAAAGCCCTGCGGCCCGCTCCAATTCCACAACAGGCCTTTTGACCCGCCAAAGGGAGTTGAATAGTTACTGGCAGCTGTATCTCCTCCATAAAGCTGCAGGTAGGAATAAGCAACCGGCATGGTTATATTGACGGAGGCTTCCGGCGGGAAGGTGTCGATTGGGATAACTACTGTGTCTGTCCTGGTAGCCGGGCATCCCTGGGCGGGTGATGCAGAAACAATGTAGGTACCGGCCTTATTGATGTTGATCTGTGAACTGTCCCCATTCGTGCCGGAAATGCTGCCATTAGCCGTTCGCCAGGTATAGTATCCGGCTGTGGAATTATTGGTGATCTGGATTATTCCGGCAGTTCTATTGCAACGCAAAGTATCGGATTGCAAAGAATAATCCATTACGGGGTTACGCAAAAAAACAAGCGGAGTGACAAAATCCTTCAAATTGGAAGTGAAGGAATTGGACGCGCGGGATTTAAAAAATATGTTGGAGAATAAGGATTGGCAGGCACTGCTGCCAAGTGCCGTATAGAGTGCCGGGTCCACCCCTATGCGGGTCAGATTTAATCCGATTTCTATAAATTGCTGTGATTGGTATTGATTGCTCCATCCGGCAGTCGAATTCGTTCCCCAAGGGGCGGAATAGGTCGTGTCCTGGGCAGGCGTGGCGGAATAATTCGATATCCCGGCCCCGAACGCCGTTGCCCCTGTCTTGGAGACAATGGATGCATAGCCAAAAGCGGGTGAGGCGGTGGCTCCGTCAAAATTCGCGTTGAAACTAAAATAGGCCGGCGTGGTGGTGCTCCAGGTTGTTTGGCTGACCCATATCCGTACGTCAACTACCGGTGCTGACCCGGGGGTAAAATTAACAGCCACGATCATGTCTCCTGTCTGTATGAGGTTGCCGCTGGCGTCAAATATCCATTGGGTATGGCCGGCGTTTGGCCCGGCACTGGTGAATACCCCCGTGGTCTGGTTATAGCTGAAAGTGTTTTTGTACAATTCCACATCGTAATAGGAGGATCCTGTCGTGCCATAAGTGGATACGCCGGTAAAGAACCATAATGAATCATGAACGGTAATACCGTCGCGCCGCATATGGGCATAAACATCTACCAGGTCATTTTTGTTAGGGAAGGAGGAAATCCCACCGTTCCAGTTGGATGGATCATCTCCGTTTTTGCAGGCACTGCTGAAAGTAGTACTATCCTTTAAGGAAGCGGCTGCCACATAGTCTCTTCCATAAGCGGCGTCCAGCCATATCTTGCCGTTCAATTTAGTATAGAGCGGTACTGACATCCTTTTATTGAAGGATATATTGGAACCTGCCTGAAGTAAGGAAAGGTACCAGGCAGCGCCCGTGGTATCTATAACTGAACTGCCGGAAATGGGCGAAAACCAATCGTCACTGGCGACTGTTCCCGTCACGAGCCCATACTTCATATAATTACTTCGGGTATCTGCATCCACCCCAAAATTGGCGTAGAGCCCGCCATTATTTAATTGCGTAAAGCCGGTCAAGTGCGACAAGCTTGCCACAAGCAGAGCAATGGTAGTACTGAATTTCATAGTTGCGGATTTAAGGTATTAACCGGATAGCACATCGCAGGGACATAGTCATCCCCCCGATGTACTTCGAGGCCGAGGCCTTTTTACCCTGGGAAACCCAGCTTTTGGGGCATGAGATCCCTGGTCTCCAGTATATGACGGAAAAAAACGAACCTGGTCCTAGTTCTAAGGCAATAAACGCTGCGAAATACCCCAAATTGGTTCATTCTGAGAGCTTTCCGGTATCATCCGGGTACTTTTCCACTGGAGAATTCAATGCATTAAAATGTCAAACTATACATAATACTGGGTATCACGGGAATGAACGGTACCTGTTTTGCTATCACCTGCTTCGTAGAAGGATCGATGGTACGGTATACGAAGGAGCTGTTGCGGCGGGCATAGACATTATACACAGAAAAGATCCATTCCGTTTCCATAACCCTACGACCTATGTTCCTGCTTGTTTTATACCGGACGCTCAGGTCGAGCCGGTCATAGGGGGCTAGCCGGTAATTGTTCTCTTTGATGCCATATGTAGTACTGTCCTGGTTCCTTCCACGGCCTAAAGCCCGGCCTCGTCCCCGGTTGGGGTACAATGGATTCCCGCCTGGGTTAAGGATGGACGTGGTATCGGTGTCGAGGGAGAAAGCCCGGCCGCTGGCCAGAAAGAAATTGGCGGTGATCTTCCAATGTGAGGTAAGGGCATACCCGGTGGCAACATCCAAAAGATGCCTTCTGTCGAATGCAAAAGGGAAGGACTGGCCCAGGTTCAACGAATCGAAATGTTGCCAGGCATAAGCAAGCGTATACGCCAGCCACCCCGTCCATCTGCCCCTGTTCTTACGGATAAAGAATTCAGCGCCATAGCTCCATCCCTTCCCGAAGATCAATTCTTTCTCGATATTGTTGTCGATGGTCGGTGTCGTACCTCCCCCGAACAGCAGTTGATTATCCAGCCGCCGGTAATATAATTCCAGGCTGGTCTGAAAAACATTCTCTTTAAAGTTTTTAAAGAGCCCCGCTGAAACTTCCCGGGATGCCTGCGGCCGGACTACATCGCTGCTGCCGATCCATATCTCAGCAGGGAACGAGGCGTTATAACTCTGCACCAGGTGGATATACTGGTGCATATCCGTATAGGAGACTTTCACACTCGTAGCCGGATCGATCAGGTAGAGCAGGGCCACCCGCGGCTCGATATTAAGGTATTGAGCTCCCGGCTTAAAATAGAAAGGCGCCCTTACTCCAAGGTACAGTTGAAATCGCCGGCCGATCTTCATATCATCGCTGGCATAAATGGCCAGCCGCGAAGCCGTCTTGGCAGGTATGTTGGCGGGAATGATCCCACTGGAAGAGTCCGTGGGAGGAACTTTAGCAGATAGCGACGCGGGATACAGCGTCTGGTACAAATAGTCGGCACCGGCGCTGATCTTGTGGGCGGGAGAGAGATAGTAAGTGAGGCCGGTTTTGGCATTTATATCCCTGATGCCGGAATATAATTGGGCAAAATAACCATTTTGGGTGGCAGAGAGAAACTGGTGATAGTGGTTATATTCTACCGAAGTATTGGCGAATAACTTTCCGGAATACTGGTGGTTCCACCGCGTGGTGAAGGTAGTGTTCCCAAAATGCATGGAATAATTTATCCCGGTGATATCCGTCGAATCCGTAGTATAATTATTATTATCCCTCCCATTGTAAAAGCTGAACAGCAGGCGGTCTTTAGAGGATAACTGAAAATTCAGCTTGGCGTTCACGTCATAGAAATAATAATTGCTGAAATAATTTTGATGAAGGAAAGGACGGAGCAATACATCTGTCGTACTTCTGCGGGCGGAAAGGAGAAAGGACGATTTTCCATGTTGTAGGGGGCCCCAGAGAGTCGCGCCGGACGATATGCTTCCCATATTGACGATGCCGCCGGATTGCTGATTGCTCCCGTCTTTCATTACAACATCCAGCACGGAGCTGACATGGTCCCCATAGTAGGCGGGAAAGCCTCCTTTCATCAGGCTGGCATGTTTTATGGCTGGGGGATTGAAAATGCCTACCAACCCGAAGATATGGCTGGGATTATACAGGGTGGCTTCATCGAGCAGGATCAGATTCTGGCCTTCATTCCCACCGCGGACAAAATAGCCCGGCGTCCCATCCATCCCGGCCTGTACACCCGGCAACATCTCGACGGCGCCGATCACGTCTCCGCTACCACTCACAGAAGGGGCGCCAAGGATCATCTCGGAAGGAATTTCCAGCGGCACCGATTGGTTCTTCTTTATATTGTCTTCCCTTTTATCATTTGCAACCAATAATTTATTGATCACTTCCTGCTCATCGTTGTGCTCCAACGCAAAGGAAAGCCCGGAGCCGTCACCGGCATTCACTTGCTTTGCCAGGCTCTTATACCCTACGTATGTGACCTCCAGGTTGAGCGTGTCGGAATAGGGGAGGGTAATGGAATAGAATCCGTAATTGTTGGAGGAAGTGCCCACTCCGGCGGCCGGAATAGTAATGCTGGCGCCTGGTAGTGTTTCCCCCGTCCTCAAGTCCTTTATATAACCGCTAAGTGTGATACCGGACGGTGGAATGATCCTTTGAAGGACGATCTGTTGGCCAATGATATGGTAGGTAAGAGACGTTCCCCGCAATAGGAGTGTCAACAAATCCTGCAGGGAAATATCGACAGCCGTTATCGAGACGTTTTTTTGTTGCCGGACCAGTTCAATGCCATAAGCAAAGATAAAAGACGTTTTGTACTCAATGATGGATAAAACCTCCTGAAATGGCCTGTCTTTTACATCAATGGAAATATGTACTTCTGTCCTTGCCTTTTCCTGAGCAGCTACCGGTTGAAGGAAAAAGAAGGAAAGGAAGATCAGCAAAGCAGGGGCCATGCCCGGCCAGATATAGGGATATTCAGTTGCTCTGTTCACTTCAAAGGGCATATAGAGGTATTAATTGTGGGGAGCAGTGGCCCTGGTCTTGAGGATATACTCTCCATTCTTCTCCATATACTCCAGGTCTAACGACGCGCAAATGATTTTTAGTGCGTCATCAAAGGATTCTCCCTGCAAACGGATAGCCAGCCTTTTTTGCCCCAGCGCCGGATCGCTGAGACTGATCTTTTTGCCGGACAACTTTTGCAGGGCGGCTAGTACCTCGGATAAGGGGGAATTGTTGAATCGCAGGGATTGAGCGCCGCCGATCGTCGCAGCCGCCTGTATATTCCCGAAACGGTTTTCACGGATATAAAAGATCAGTGTGCTGCCGGCTAAGACCTCCCTGGACTCCCCGGTCCCTTTTTGAATGAAAGCGACCCGGCCGCCGGATACGGTGACGCTTATACTATCTGGCGTTCGTTGGATAGTGAAGTTGGTACCAATGTCCTTCACGCTGGCGACATCCATGTCTACCATAAAAGGGAGCCGCTCCTGGTGGGATACGTCAAAATGAGCTTCGCCGCTGGCGAGGATCACGGTTCTTCCGGCTTTATTATAACCAGGGGCAACCTGGATGCGGGTTTGTGGATTTAGGTCAACAGTTGAACCATCCGGCAGAGCTATGCTTTTCTGCTCATTGGAGGCGGTCTCATACAGAACGGGTGAGCTTTTCCCGGCGAGATACCACCAGCCTGCTCCTACCGCCAGCAAAAGGACTGCTGCCGCTGCCATCCATCTTTTTATCATCGGCGCGCCTTTTGCGAGGTTGGTGGCGATTACGCGTCTATCGCTGATCCTTCGGTGAAGGGTTTCAAGGGCCTTCGCCTCATCGGCTTCGCGGTAAACCACATAATTAGCCAATCGATCCTTCCAGATGCGCCGCAACTGATCGTATTTTTGCTGGTTATCCTGGTTATCGCCCAGCCATTGCCGGAATCGCAAATCCTCGTCCGGGGACAGATCACCCCGCAGAGCGGATACGATCAGATCCCAGGGGAAGTTGTCATATGTAGGCAGAAAATCCATAGTTTCAATTATAAGACGGATAAAAGCGAGCAAGGACCTAGTTACCGGCTAGAAAAATTCTCTAACCACCACTATCCACAACGGAAGGGAATTCCAGTCGGTTACCACCTTGTTCAGTTGTTTCAGAGCATGTGTAATATGGTTTTTTACGGTCTTGATGGAAATGTCGAGCCGTTCGGCGATCTCCTGCTGTTTCAATTCCTCGAAACGACTCATCCTGAATACCTTCTGGCACTGCTCAGGCAATTGGTCAATCGCTTTATAAAGGCTGATCGTCAGTTCATTATCTTCCATCTCCCTTAATTCAAAGGTCTCTTCCGGCAGTCGGCTAAACTCTTTTTGGCGCCGCTGCCGTCGTTTAATTTTGTCCATTACATCGAGACTCCTGTTGATAACGGCCCGATAGATATAGGCGTGCAGGGAGGATTCGATCTTGATTGCATCCGCACTTTCCCAGAGCTTGAGAAACACATCATTGACGATCTCCTGCGCCAGGCCGGTATCTCCAAGATAGTTAAATGCCGCAAGGAAGAAAGTTTTATAATGCTCCGTATAGAAGTTGTCAAATGCCTGCCCGTCTTTTTGTTGTATAGATCGCCAGATTTTTTCTTCGTCGGAGTTCATTTTCCTATACGAGTATGAGAATTAGTAATAGAGAACGCAATATTATAAAATTATTTAAAAAGAAATATAGGACCATGGTCATGTTTTGCCGTCTTAACAAGGATAAAGATAGGTTCTTTAGGCTAGAAAGGGTTACTTAGTATTGGAATTCATTTTTTTAAACATTAAAATTAAATAATCTATGAAAACGGCAAGACTCGTATTTATCCTTTTAGCAGCGTTGGCTGGTGGCAGCTTTATTTTTCTGTCCTGCAATAAAAGTAGTAGCAGTGGCTCCGGCCATCTGCAGGTAATGTTAACGGATGGCCCTGCGAATTATGATGCGGTGTATATCGATGTTGAAAAAGTAGAGGTCAATGTCTCTTCTGATAGCGGTACAAGTTCCGGCTGGCAGACCGTAAATCTGCTTCGTCCCGGTATTTACAACCTGCTCAAATTCAGTAACGGGATCGATACGGTGCTGGCCGCGGCGGATCTGCCTGCAGGTACGCTGTCCCAAATGCGCCTGGTCCTTGGCAGCAACAACTCTGTTGTAATAAATGGCCAATCCTATGCTTTGACGACCCCTTCGGCCCAGCAATCCGGACTGAAATTCAATATTCATTCCACGCTCACTGCGGGTATCATGTACCGTCTCTGGATCGATTTCGATGCCAACCGTTCGATCGTTGCAACCGGCAATGGCAAATATCTGTTGAAACCCGTTATCCGGACGTATAGTGAGGCCATCGGCGGCAGCATCAAGGGATATGTACTGCCTTCTGCGGCAAAACCGCAGGTATGGGCTGCAATGGGCACCGATACCCTGTTGGCGTTGCCCGACTCGGCAACCGGCTATTATTTCTTCGGCGGCGTCAACCCTGGTACCTGGAATCTTTTGTTCCATGCCCGGGACTCCACCTATAAAGACACGGCTTTCACAGTACCGGTGAGTACAGGCGTAGTGACCAATGCCGGAACAGTGACCCTGTCTAAAAAATAAAGATGACCATTAAAAACGGGAAGATTGATCCGTACTATAGCATCATAGGGGAGGCTCTTCCGGATTCCGGAGGGGACCTCCCCATTTGTAAACCAGGACCAAAGATCCAAATCCTCAAATATGAAAGACCCGAACCGGTTCGGCATTTTATGTAGTATATTCCTGATAGGTGGCCCTGGTATCTGGGCCCAGGTAAAACCTGTCAAAAAAGATAATGCAACGGAAAAAAAATCCCATTGGATAGCGGAGCTTGCTTACCAGAGCAACGACGTGTACCTGGGAAGAAGAGATTCCATTTCCGTACCCTATGTTACCCCTTCTATCGGGTATCATGATAGATCGGGTTTGTTTCTGGCAGGTTCTTTCTCCTACCTGCCGAAGGCGGGCATGAGTCGGATCGACGTCGTCACGATCGAAGGTGGGTGGAGCTATACATCGGATGGTCTCAGCGCCGAAGTCAGTGCGGCTAAGGATTTTTACAGCGATCAGAGTTATGCGGTGAACTCGGAAATAAAGGGAAGGGTCTCTGCCCGTGTGTCTTATGACCTGGACTTTATAGAGCCTTCTGTGGACCTGGGAGCCAGTTTTTCGGACATGGCCGACGTCGGCCTGGGCTTCGGCCTGGAGCATTCCTATTCCTTTTTAAAGGAGAAATTGGAGATCGACCCGACCTTCCGGGTGAACATGGGTACGCAGAATTACTATGCCAATTACTACGGCAAGCGGCGCTATTCGGCGAAGCGAAATAATGCGGCTTCTACAACAGCGAACCTGGCCGATGCTTCCAAATTCCAGGTGATGGATTACGAGCTGGAATCTTCGGTGGAGTATAAGTTAAATAAACGGGTCAAATTCAGCTTTACGCCGACCCTGGCGATCCCCGTTAATCCTTCGACAGTGACGCTGGTGACCCAATCTTCGCGTAATACTTCTTCGACTACGACGTCTACCGAAGATCTGAGCCCTGCATTTTACTTTTCGTTCGGGATTAGTTATATGTTTCAGCGGAGGAAATAGCGCTACTTTTTTTTTACGCAATTTTTCAATCACCCAATCGCCGCAAGAAGGAAATTATCTTATTGATCTGTTTAGTTTTATATTTCTAAAATAAAATAAACCCTTACTTGTATATGCCGACGACAAACCCTTATTAAGATGTGCGTACTGTGCTTACACTTGCATATGTAAACTCTAGTACTTACTTTAGCTACCGGCAACCATTATCCTACGAACCCTAAACCTAAATCCACCCCTATGCCCTACAAAAGTGAATTGTACCCTTCGTACAGGTTGCGTAATAGAAAACATTCCTTCTTTTTTTATTTGTTCACTATTTTATTAGTATCTAGTCTCCCGTCGAAAGGACAATCCATGGATAGCTCAAGTTATCCTGTTTTGTGGCTAAGAGCGGACAAAGGTCAGTTTACGGATACTTCCTGGAAGGACTTTACCGGCAATGGGCACGATGGGATTGCCATATTTACGCACGGGCTTAAAAATGGCGCATTGCTTAATTACAATCCGGCCTTAACTTTTAATGGAGTGGATGATTCCATACGAATTCCGTATAACCTGGACAGCCTGTCGGAGCTGACTATTATGGCCGTTTTCCAGGCAGCAGATACAACGGAGGCCGGCGTATGGGGGACTGGAAATGCGTTGGCAAGAAAGACCATGATGACGACGCGGCAGGTAGCCGGCCCCGGCGGCAAGATAGACAGTATTACATCTCCGGGAAAATTTGCCATGTTGGGTACGGTGATCCAGAACTGGGGCGTCGACTCAACGCTAAGCCCTACGGCCTATCTGATGTTTGGATCGGCTGGGCAGCAAGGTGCTATTCCTGCCTTCAAAGGGAAGATAGCTGAGTTACTGGTGTTTGACCGAAGCCTGGACGTGCTGACCCAGGTACAATATGAGACCTACCTGGCCCTCAAATACGGCATCCCGCTCACCAAAGGGAACTATGTCAGTGCGGGAGCAGCGGTCTTGTGGGATGCCGACAAGAACAAAGGCTACCATTATCGCATTGCCGGGCTGGCAAGGGAGAACCTGCTGGCCTTGAACCAAAAGCAATCGGTGAGTGCTCTCGATACCGATAGCCTGCTCATTATAAGTGCGGGTAAATTGGCGGCCACTAACCAGGCGAACCCTGATTCCATTGCCAGCGGCAACTACCTGGTCTGGGGAGATAACAACAAAGGACTCAATACCGTCCGCACCAGCGATGGCCAGCTGGACGTGGTGAACCGGAATTGGCTGATGGCCGTAAGCGGACCCTCTGCCGACAGTCTGGGGACCAACCTCCGGTTCAATCTGAAGTTGGTCCCTTCATCCCCCAAGGGATATTGGCTGGTGAGTGATCCCCACGGACAGTCGGGCCTGGCTGCCGACAGTCTGAATTATTTTTTCCCGGACAGCAGCTCGTCGGATAGTCTCGCTTTTTATAGGAATGTTCCCTGGGACAGAGATCATTCGGGCAAGGATCTGTTCGGTCTGGCACAGGCCCGGGACCTGCTGTTGAAATTGCGGGTGGTGGACAGTCCCACGTGCAGCAGCCCCCTGGCAGGTAAAGCCTTGTTACAGGCCATCGGCGGCGAAGGGCCCTTTACCTACCGGGTGTTGAACAACCTCAACCAGACGATCCTGACGGGTTCCCTGGACGATTCCACGAAGACCAGGCAGATCGATCAGCTGGCCATGGGCACCTATAGCATCATACTCACCGATGCAAAGGGCAGCCAGTCGCTGCGCAGCCTCACCATGAAAGTACCCCAGGCGCTCGCCTTAAACGTTGACCTGGGGCCGGACCAGGTCTTGCCTGCGGGCGGGCAGATCCTGCTGGATGCCTCGCGGAATGTAGCTTCCGGCGCCGCTCAAAGCTATCAATGGCAAAGCAATACCGGGTTTCATTCAGCGGCGCCTGGTATTAGTGTGCGGGAGCCGGGCGCCTACACGGTCACGGTGACGAGTACAGCGGGCTGTGTATTCACAGACAGCATTGTCCTTACCGGCGCCGGACAGCAACAGGTGGTGGTTTATCCATCGCCTTCCACCGACGGCAATTTTACGGTCAGCGTATCGCTGCCGAAGGCCGGCGATGTGTCTACTGCGATCTATGACCTCAACGGGAACAAAATGCAGGAGATGACCGGGAAGAACAATACCGAGTACCGGTTCCCCGGCCATATCGCAACACCCGGCCTGTACATGGTCTCGGTGAAAACAGACCAAGGAATGGAATCCAGAAAATTGCTGGTACTGTAATAAGCTGTTGCCAGAAATAACCATTAATCAACCCTTTTAGACCCTAATATCCGTATCCCATGACCCCTATCTTTACCAAAAACCTCGGTTTTCTATTCACCGCTTTATTGTTTACCCATATCGTTGCCGGCAAGGCGCCCGCCCGCAAAGGCGGCCATGCAGCCGGCCACCGGTGGTATTATGCCCGGCAGGAAGAAGGCCTGATCGGGAGTACGACCCCCGGCGGCGCCGATAACCCGGCCGACAACCTCTTTCACGTACACCTGCAAGCGCCGTTAAAAGGGAATGAGCGGGTCTGGCTTGCCTATGATCTTGACGGTGTTCAGGACTATACGGCGGTGAGCCGGGCCGTCAACGACCAACTGTCGGTGGGGGGCTACCTGGTGAAGAAGCGGCAGGGCTGGGCGCGACAAAAAGAACGGCTGAGCGCCGCCTGGTTAAAGCAAGGGGATAACGTGATCCGCTTTACGCTTCCCGAAGCAGCGGCCTATAGTTACCGGGTGAAGAACCTGGCCCTGGAGGTGGAGGCCGGCCCCGCGACCGGTTCGGCGGTGGTGGTCGACCAGCCTTCTTTGGCTTATTACGATAACCGGGCCTATGTCAAAGGGTTTGTTACGGGTGCGGGCAGGGACAAGGCGACTGTGAGGGTAGGGGGCAAAGAGGCCCGGGTATGGAAGGGAGCCTTCGAGGCGATCGTTGACCGGCCCGATAGCGCCGGGACAAATTGGAAATCTACCGTCGAAGTGCGGTACCCGGACGGAAGGATAAAACAACAGCAAGTGCAGTTTTCCGGAGAACAAAAGGCGGACTATCAATTTGAGCTGACTAGCGCCGTTGCACATACGCAAAAATTATTTACCCAAGGCCAGGCAGGCGTCTTGTCCCTTGCGGGCGCTTGCATAACGATCCCCAAAGGAGCGTTACGCTCGGCTGCTACAGTGTCGGTTACCGTTCTACGGCCTATCGATATCCCGGCCCTGGATGCGGGGATGATGAATGTGACCCGCGGCGCCGGCGGCTTCCGGTTCCTTCCGCATGGAACTATTTTCACCAAAGAGGCCCGGCTGGCGCTGGACTATGACGAGACGAAGATCCCGGAGGGGTATACGGCAAAAGATATCAAAACCTATTATTTTGATGAAAAGAAGGGGCATTGGATCGCGCTGCCACTCGACAGTGTTTCGGCCGGGGCGGGTACCGTCTGTTCCCGCACGGGACATTTTACCGATATGATCAATGGCGTCATCAAGGTTCCGGAGTCGCCACAGGTGGATGCTTATAATTCCAATTCGATAAAGGGCATCAAAGCGGCCGATCCCAGTACGGCCGTGAACATGATCGCCCCGCCCAAGGCGGGTTCGATGGGGACTGCGTCGCTGGGATATCCGATAGAGATCCCGGCGGGCCGGCACGGAATGCAGCCGCAGCTGGCGATCAGTTATAACAGTGGTGGTGGTGACGGCTGGCTTGGGATGGGTTGGGAACTCTCCGTGCCTTCCGTCGGCATCGAGACTCGCTGGGGTGTTCCCCGTTTTGACGCACAGAATGAAACGGAGACCTATACGATGAATGGCGGGCAACTCAGTCCCGTGGCGCACCGAGGCGATCTGGCGGCCCGAACTGGGGAAAAGCAATTCTTCCCGCGGGTGGAAGGCGCGTTCGCCAGGATCATCCGGCATGGCAACAGCCCGCAGGCCTATTGGTGGGAGGTGACGGATAAGGCGGGGACAAGATATTTTTACGGCGGTGATCCGTCCACGGGAGTCGACGCCGCGAGCACGCTTAGCGACGCCTCTGGCAATATCGCTCACTGGGCTTTGCGGATGACCCTCGACCTGCACGGCAACTTTATTCATTATATCTACATCAAAGTGAACGACCCGGGGGTGAGTGGAAGTACGGTGATGGGGGTACAACTCTATCTCAGCAAGATCACCTACACTGGAACCAATGGCACGGAAGGGCGGTATTCCGTGTTGTTCGGCCGCGACCGGGATATCGACGGCCACACCAGCCGCAAGGATGTGACCATTACGGGCGTTAACGGGTTCAAACAGGTGACGGCCGACTTGCTCCGGCGCATCGACGTTCAGCTCGACGGGACGAATATCCGGCACTATGAGCTCACTTATAAGGAAGGGGCATTTTACAAGAGCCTGCTGACGAGCGTTAGCCAGTACGATGCCAGTGGAAATCTCTTCAACCAGAACAGCTTCGACTATTTCAATGATATTGCCTCCGGCGGTACGCTCGTTCCGCTCGCCACGGCGCAGTCCTGGGTGATGGGTTCGGACAATGTTCACGGCGGCATGCTGACGCATATCAGCGGATTTACGGACGAGGCGTCGGCGTTGAGCGGGACGTCCAACACCGACCTAGGTGCGGGCGTCACCATTTCGGTGGGTATCGGAGCCGATGTGACCACCAAGCTGAATTCCGTGGGGGGTTCCTTCAGCTATTCCCAGTCGCAGAGCCAGGGTTTGCTGGCGATGATCGACGTCAATGGGGATGGATTGCCCGATAAGCTGTTCCTCGATGCGGGCAGCAATACGCTTTATTACCGGCCCAACCTGTCCGGTACAACAGGCAATACCCGTTTCGGGGATAAGATTGCCATCAACGGCATCAATGTATTCCAAAAGGACAAGTCCACGGGGTATACGGTGGGGTTGGAGGCTGTCGCGCTGACGGCGCTGATGGCGGGCGCCAATACCGGCCGGACCACCAATACGACGACCATCTATTTTACCGAGGCCAATGGCGACCAGCTATCGGATATCGTCAAGGACGGGCAGGTGTACTTCAATCATATCGACACGACGACGGGCCAGATCACGTTTACGCCGACCAGTGTAGGGACGCCCAGTCCCATCTTCGCCGGGGTGACGATCAGCCAGGGGCTTGTTGATCCTACCGAGCTGGAGAATGATCGCCAGGCGGCCATCGACAACAACCCCCTGCAGGATATCGTAAGGATGTGGCAGGCGCCCTACAGCGGGACCATCAACGTCACGGCGCCGGTACAGCTGCTGCCCTCGAACGATCCCAACCGCGCGACGATGCCGGCCGACGGGGTACGGGTAGCCGTGCAGCTGAGGGGTGGCGAGATCTGGAGCCAGACCATCGGGGCAGACGATTATTCCGTTCACCAGCCTACGGGTTTGAGTGGGTTGACCGTTCAGAAGGGCGACCGGATCTATTTCCGGGTTGGCTCTATCGAGAATGGCAGTTATGACTCGGTGAGCTGGGCGCCCGTGATCGATTACGTGGGTCAGGACCTGGGCGTTGCCGATGCCAATGGGAAGACGCTGTATCATTTCGATGCGGCGAAAGATTTTATTCTCAGCAGTGCGCAAACCCTGACGCCGCCCATCAACGGGCAGGTGCATATCGGCGGGCCCTTTGTGAAACCCGCGACCACCGACGATGTGACGCTGATGATCCAGCATACCGGATCGGGCGGGACCAATACGATCTGGCAGCAGACCTATGCCCATGACCAGGCGGTGAATACCATGATCTCGTTGGATAATATTTCCGTGAGCAATACCGATCAATATAGTTTCGTCGTCGTTGCGCCCACCAATATCGACTGGGCGGCGGTGTCCTGGCAGCCGGTGATGACCTTTACCAGCGCCGCCGATCCGACGATCGATCTGACGCAGACGCAAATACAGGCGGCCGCCGTGCCAAAGTACACGGTATTGGCCAATGGCCTGCAGCCCAGCCTTCCTTATAAAGTCGTTCTGGGCGATGCGGCCCTGCACCAGGTGACGGTGACGCCGCAGGTATCCATCAACCCGCTGCTGATCACGGGCGGGGGTGGCAACGGGACCATCGTATTTTCGGTGAAGGAGCCTGGTATCCTGCTGGGTGAGGTGATCATACCGGTGCAGAATGATGTAGTACAGGCGGGTAATTACGCCTTGAACATCGGCGTGCACAACGGGGATCAGCTGTATGTAGAGTATCATGTTGCCGATGCTATTCTGGCAGCTGCTATTACGGCGTCTTCGGCCACGCTTAGTGGAGATTTGAGCGGCCAGGCAGGTGCCGGGCTTTGGTCTTCGGTGCCGAAGAACGGCAAGGAAGAAGATATTATTTTCGGCAGCTTCTACCGGGGCTGGGGACAGTTTGCATGGAACGGTAACCGGGACTATGCTACCCAACCCATCGATGAAAGCCTGTTGAAGCCCAGCGACCAGATTGCCCAGAAGCAGAATGTGGACCCCAGTTCTCTTTCGCAACAACGGGGTGATCAGTTAACGACCTCACAGACCTATGACCCCAAGCAAGACCGGTTTATCATCCTGGTAGCCAGCGGCAGTCAGGAGCGGTGGAGCGGCTATGATCCGGAGGTGTTTGTCAAAGGGGGGAATATGAGCAGCAGCCGCATGGGGGCCAAGGACCTCAGCCCCCTTGCCATCAACACGGGGACGGGCAGCGGATCGCCCGGCATCGACAAGATCAGTAAGGTGACCAGTACATCGTATACGCTTGGCGCCAATGTGGGTGTAGCCGGGGCGAGCGGCAGCTTTTCCAGCAGCACGTCGAAGACGCTCACCGATTTTATCGATATGAATGGCGACCGCTATCCGGATGTGGTGAGTGAACAGCTAATCCAATATACCAATGCCCGGGGTGGCTTGTCGGCCAGGACCGTATCAAACGGCCAGATCCAGGAAACAGGAAGCACCACCACCGGCGTGGGGCTGACGGGGTCGGCTTATATCCCGACCTCCGTGTTTCGGAATACCCCAACCAATGATCCGCATACGGATGCGGGAACCGCTCAGACCAATGCGGGCTCGGCCAAGATCAGCGTGACGGGCAATGTGGGTGTCGTGAATGGGAACAACCAATCGAATTTCCTCTACCTGGACATGAACGGGGACGGGTTGCCCGATCGGGTCAACCAGTCCAATCATCATGTAGCCCTCAACCTGGGCTACAGCTTCGGGCCGGAGGAGGACTGGGGCTTCGATCAGATCCAGGCAGGGGGCAGCAACTCATTCAGCGCTGGAGCAGGGCTGGGTTATAACTTCGGCCAGAACAGTATATCCGTTGGCGTTAGCCTGTCGCGCAGCGACAATTTTTCCGGTCAGTCCCTGCAGGACATGAATGGGGACGGCCTGCCCGACCTGGTGACGGTGGCTTCGGGGGCGGGTGGTTCGCAGGCCTTGCAGGTGCGGCTGAATACCGGCAACGGGTTTAGTACCGACGTACTTACCTGGATGGGCGCCGCGACCATCAACAATAACAGCAGCGCCACGGAGTCGGCCAACCTGGCGTTTACGGTGGGTTTCACCCTCTTCGGTATCAAGTTTACCGTCAACCCCAGCTTCAATGCCGGTGACGGGATGAGCCGGGAGCTGGTAAAAATACAGGACATCAATGGCGACGGATATCCCGACTATATCAGTTCCACCAAGGACGACAATCTGACGGTAGCCTTGTCGACGATCGGTCGCACGAATCTGCTGCGGACGGTGAACAGGCCCATGGGCGCCGTCTTCGTCCTGGATTATCAGCGGGCGGGCAATACCTATGACATGCCGAACAGTATCTGGACCCTATCTTCGGTCAAACTGTTCGATGGGTTCAAGGGGGATGGGCCGGATACCCTGCTGACGACGTTTGGTTATTCCGGCGGCCGTTTCGACCGGGACGAACGGGAGTTCTATGGCTTTGGAACGGTACAGACGTTTAGCCATGATGCTGCACGCAATAACACCGTTTATTCCAGCGGCACCGATGTCTATGCGAACGACAACTATTATACGAAGGGCATGGAATTGTCAACGCTGGTGCAAAGCGGGGACGGGAAAAAATACACGGAGACGATCAACACCTACGAGTTGCTGGACATTCCCACCGGAGCGGTGTTGCCCGACTCCTACAAGACCAATGATGCCGGTGCCGCCTTTGTGGCGCTGAGCCGGACCGATCACCTCTTTTACGAAGGCCAGCAGCAAGCGGGGAAATCCACCTATATGACCTATGGCTATGATACAAAGGGGAATATCATCCAGTATGCCGACTTCGGCGATGCCGGCTCCGCGGACGACATCAATGCGGCCATCACCTATTATTCTATTCCCGATAAATATATTGTCGGTTCGCCGAAGTCGATCCTCGTAACCGGATCGGGCGCCACTTATCGGAAGCGAGAAACCAGCATTGATGCGCAAACCGGCGAAGTTACGGAGATCAGGCAATATCTTCAGGACGGCACCGTAGCCATCCACGATATGGG
This sequence comes from Puia sp., assembly GCA_036394375.1. GTDB lineage: Bacteria > Bacteroidota > Bacteroidia > Chitinophagales > Chitinophagaceae > Puia. The sequence continues at coordinate 16,295 of DASWFF010000127.1, read as the reverse complement.
ATATGACGGCTATGGTAACCTGATCAACATTACCGATCCGGCCAATGCAACGGGACAGCGATTCCGGGAGGACTATGTATTCGATAACTCCGTCCATCAATATATCGTCAAGGCCAGCAATAGTTATGGCTACGGCTCCCAGGCTACCTATGACTTCCGGTTCGGGCATCCGCTTAGCACGACCGATCTGAACAACAATACGATCAACTATCAGATCGATGATCTCGGGCGCGTGGTCCAGATAACAGGTCCGTATGAACTTGCCGCCGGCGCGCCCTATACCATCCGATTTGACTATCACCCACAGGCGGCGGTGCCCTGGGCGCATACGCTGCACTATGATCCTGCTCATCCAGGCAATGACCTGGAGACGGTGACCTTCATGGATGGCATGGGTCGTTTGTTGCAGACCAAGAAAGACGGTGCCATCTTCCAGGGTAAGGGTAAGAACGACAAGGAACAGATGATCGTCTCGGGCCGGATCCTGTTCGATGGCCTGGGCCGGAAGTCGGCCGTTTACTACCCCGTAACGGAAAACAAGGGCAATGAAGGCGTTTTCAACCCCAGCTTTGATAATATCAGCCCGACGGTTACCACCTACGATGTCCTCAACCGGGTCCTGACCTCGACGCTGCCGGATGGATCGGCGACTCAGCATACCTATGGGTTTGGAAGCGATCGGCAGCAACAAACGCAGTTCAGTACAAAAATTCAGGATGCCAACGGAAAGATCTTCGAACAGTTTACGAACGTCCGGGGATTGACGACGGCGCATAAGAATTATACGGGCAATGGAGATGTCTGGACCAGCTTCACGTATGACGCCATCAACCAGCAGGTGTCGGCTACCGATGATATCGGAGCCACCAGCTCCGCGCAGTATGACCAGCTGGGCCGGCGGGTAAGCCATACCCATCCGGATGAAGGCACTACCCAGTATACCTATGATCTGGCCGACAATATCACAAAGGAAGTGACGGCCAATCTCCGGAAGGACAGTACGGCTATTACCTACCGTTTTGACTTTACCCGGGTGACAGATGTCAGCTATCCGCATAACCCGGAGAACAATATCCACTATACCTATGGCGCGGCCGGAGCCCCCTTTAGCCGGGCGGGCAGGATCGTAGTCCAGGAGGATGGCTCGGGGGCGCAGGAGTTTTTCTATGGACCGTTGGGAGAAACGGTAAAGAATGTGCGGACAATGGTCATCCCTGGCTTTGGCCAGCGGACCTATGTGACCCAATGGAACTATGACACCTGGAACAGGCTTACTTCCATGATCTATCCGGACAGTGAGGTGGTGAGCTATACCTATAACCTGGGCGGCACGCTCCAGTCCATGACCGGCAATCGGGAAGGGCAGGGGACCACCTATATACAGCAGCTGGGTTATGATGAATTTGAGTCACGGGTATTCCTTGCGTATGGCAATGGCACTCAGACCAGCTATACGTATGAGGCCGACAGGCGACGCTTGGAGAACCTGCTCACTACCACCGGAAATGGGCGGCGCATCATGGACAATACCTATGCCTATGACAAGGTGGACAATATCCTTAGTCTCACCAATAACTCCCCTGTGCCCTCCAGCAATCTGATGGGCGGGTCTTCCCAATACGGGTACACATATGACGATCTTTACCGGTTGACCACGGCAGCCGGCTCTTTCAAGGGTCCTCATGAACAGGATCGCTATGGCCTGACCATGGAATACAACAGCGTGGGCAGTATCACCCGGAAGACACAGACCAATGACAAGAGCCCCAATGGAAATAGTAAATGGATCGCGCAAAAGAAGACGACGTATGACTTTTCCTATAGTTATGATGCGAAACAGCCGCATGCCGCCACGCATATCGGCCGGCAGACCTATACGTATGACGCCGACGGCAACCAGACCGGCTGGACGGATGACAAGACAGGGCAACGACAGAAACTGGTCTGGGATGAAGAGAACCGGCTACGCAGCGTACAGGTGAATGGACAGCTCAACAGCTATATCTATGATGCCGCCGGTGACCGCGTGCTGAAAGGACAGGGTTCCGGACAATCGGTGTTTGTAAATGGGGATATGAATAGCAGTTCGGGTGGGGTTGGTAACTTCACGGTCTATGTCAATCCTTACCTCGTGGTGAAGAGCGGGGAATACTCCAATCACTACTTTGTTGAAGGCCAGCGGATCGCTACCCGGCTGGAACATGGCTGGGATCAGCAGGTGACGGCTCCGGATGCGGGTGACAGCATTCCCTGGTCCAAGAAAGAAAAACAAATAATGAAGGGGATCGATCGGGACCAGCAGACGCTTCAGGGCAGTGACAGTGCCGGGTCAGCGGGGGTTACGGGGACGGATGCGAGAGGGACGGCGGGTAATGGCAATGCGAACGCCAGTGGGAATGCGGGGAATGGAAATTCGGGGAACGGCAATGGCAATGCCGGTAACAACGGCAATCATTATGCTTATGGGCATTATAAGAAGAATGGCGGCGGTGGTAGCGGAAGTGTTGATGGCGGTTCGGATCTCCTCTATTTTTATCACCCGGACCACCTGGGCAGCACCAGTTATGTGACGGATGCCAGCGGCGAGGTGTATCAGCACCTGGAATATTTCGCCTTTGGCGAGACTTTTGTCGAGGAGCATAGCAATACGGATCGCATACCGTATCTTTTTAATGGGAAGGAGCTGGATGACGAGACGGGGTTATACTATTATGGGGCCAGGTATTATGATCCGCGGACGAGTATCTGGCAGAGTGTGGACCCGATGTCCGAGCAGATGCCGGCCTGGTCGCCCTACAACTATTCCTTTAACAATCCGGTGAAGATGGTGGATCCGGATGGGATGCGGCCGACGGACAACTATCTGATCAAAAGGAATGGGGAGATCGAGGTGCAGAAAACCAATGATAAATTTGACCGATATTACCTCGTGGACCAAAGCACCGAGACAAAAGACAAAGCGGGGAATACCGGCTCGACGGCTTCGATGACCCTGGTGGGCCAGTATAATAAGAATGACGCCGGATTGCTCCAATTGCCGTCGAAGTTGTCGGGCAGCGCCTGGGGAGGAAATTTTGGATTCTCGGTAAAGGACGGTAACGAATCCAAGGCCTTTATCCGGGGTGACGCATTTGCCTCTTTGATCGGCGCCGTTGCCGAAACGCATACCCAGGACCTGACGATCAATGGGTTCAGTCTTGCGAATGGAGCATCCCCGAGCCCCAGTAAATCACATAAGGAGGGTAAGAATGGCGACCTGAGATACCTGCGAACCGATAAGAGCGGTGCTCCGTTGATCCTGGGGGATAAGAACCTGGACGTTACAAGGCAGTCGCAGTTGAACAATTCGTTATACAAATTCGGCTGGAAGGACATGCTTTCCGAAAAGTTCAAGTCCGGGTCCACGAAGGGCATGCTGCTGCCGCATACCAGTTCGGCTCAGGCACGGAATGTCTCTACGGATCATACGACCCACCTGCATTTACAGGGATATGCGCCGAGGCTCAGAACGGAGTCTGTAGTATATTAAATGACAAAGTTGTATTATTGAACATAAATAACTCAAAAATGAAGCGCATTACCGCGATGATAGGCGTTTGTTTAATATTGATGGGCCTGGATGGCGTTTGCCAGAACGCCTCCTATCCGGGCTGGTTAAAGGATTCGCTAAAGAGAAAGGGGCTCGATGCGAAATATGAACCGAGCGCCTGGCTGCAGCCTTCATACCTACAGGATGATTTTAACGGTGACGGGGCGGCGGACTTCGCCGTCCCGGTAGTCGAAAAGGCGACGCACAAGAAGGGTATCCTGCTGATCCACGCTAAGTCTGCCGGCTATTTTGTCTTTGGCGCGGGTACGAAATTTGGCGATGGATCGGACGATTTTACATGGGCCAACAAATGGTCGGTTTATAAGAAGAAGACCGCCTATGAGACCCAGTTCGACAAGAAGAGCGGCGACGTGTTAGGTGGTAAGCAGATAAAGCTAAGCCATCCCTGCATTTCGGTTGCCGCCATGGAGGACGGGGCTGAGACCGCCGGCGGGTTGATCTATTGGACCGGTACAAAGTATCGCTGGATACATCAGGGAGATTAGGTCGACGGATACTTTTTCTTTCCGTATTGGAAACTAATATGAAAACATGGACATGCATCATCCTGATCCTTGGCCAATTCACCTCAATGGGCCAACAGATTCCCACCGGCAAGGCCGGTGGGGTGATGGACACAACGGTAAATAACACATTGAAGTTGCTCGATCCAGCTTCGATTCGTCAAAATATCGGCGATCAAAGAAGGAATTTCATCGAAGATGAGCAGGCAACAAGAGTTCAATTCGCAAACAAGACCAACAATGAGTATCTCATTCTATACCACCTGGACGGTTCGAATGCCAATTCTTTCAACGAATTTGAAATTGGCGCCTTAAATACGAAAAAAAGATCGTTCAAAACAACAACGTTCCCTTCTTTTTACACAGAAAGTGGAGTACATGTTGGGATGACCATGGATTCCCTCATTGCAATAAAAGGGAAAAAGTTCAAGAGAACAGATCAAAAAGGCAATATCGTCCTCACTTACCGGGTGACCGACAAACATGTTGCAAACCATATTTTGACAAGATATAATATGCCAATTTATGAAGCTCAATACTTTTTTCGGGGAAATAAGTTGATAAAATTCATTTTTGGATTTCCGGATCTTTAAACGAGAGGAATGGCAATTAAACTAGTTAAAAGCGAAGCAGAATTTGTAAAGATTTTGGGTGCGTCCAATAAGGAAGAAAAATATACTGATAAGACGATACTCATTTACTACTTCCAAAGCATCTGCCGTGCGGATAGAATAGTAAAAGGGTCCGACAAGTCAAGCATTAGAATCACTTTTGACCTTCAGAAGCAGTATAGATCCTACGATACGAGAATTGAGTAATAAGAAAGCTCCGATCGAGGGGCTTTCCCGTTTCAAATGCGATTCGGAGGCGGAACGGATAACGCTATTTCGCGTGGGACAAAGAAGCATTGGAAGCTTTGGGATCACCAGGGATAAACCGGTGGATAAAGAAAATCTATATTTTTGCGTTCAGTAATTTATTTGGATTTTGTGACTATATTGTATTTGATTATGGAAGCTAAAGAAACCTTAAAAGATCATATAGCTAAAATAGTCATGTTGACTGATGAGCAGCTTGATTATTTCTTTTCGCATTTTAAAAAACAGCATTTTCAAAAAGGACAGGCTATTATTACCGAGGGCGATCCGGTAGATTGCGAATACTTCGTGATTTCCGGCTGTTTAAAATCCTTCTTTATCAATGATGATCTGAAAATGTTCATCCTGCAGTTTGCCATGCCTACCTGGTGGGCTTCCGATTACAATGCATTATATAATCATACCAAAGCTACCATCAACGTGGACTGCATTATCGATGCAGAAGTGCTTTGTCTTACCAATGGCGATAGGGAAAAGTTATGTAAGGAACTTCATAATGTCGAACATTTTTTTCGGTGGAGGACCAATAAAGGATATGTTGCGGCTCAAAAAAGGCTGTTATCCTTCATGAATAATAATGTGAAATACCGGTATGAAGAGCTTTTGAAACTGTATCCGGAACTTTATAATATAGTTCCTAAAAACCTAATTGCTGCATACTTAGGTGTTTCAAGAGAAACGCTTAGCCGATTATACCATACCTGAAAAGTGACCTACATCACATAAATCCTGCCTCCCTTCAAATGTGATGTAGGTCACCCAGCTCTCTGAAAAATCCTTCCTTACTTTGTGTTCTAATTAAAAACATAAAGAAAATGGAAACTCAAAAATTTGAAATCGTAACCGCCCAAAGTAATATTGACTGGGTAGGCCGAAAGGTGACCGGCGCGCACAATGGCACCATCGCCGTTAAAGAGGGTAAACTCATTTTGAATGCCGGTAAGCTTACCGGCGGTAAATTCATTATCGATACTACCTCCATCAGAATACTGGATGTAACCGACCCTGCCACTAATGCGCAATTCGCGGGTCATCTCGCTTCTGATGATTTCTTCTCCAGTCAGAAATATCCGGAAGCAACTTTGGAAATCGCCTCAGTTTCAGGAAACCACGTTGAAGGCAATCTGACCATCAAGGGCATTACGCATCCCGTTGGTTTTGATGCAGTGGTCAGTGTAAACGGCAATCTATTAACCGCAAGCGGCAAGCTGGTAATTGACCGTACTAAATATGAAATGAAATTCCGCTCCGGCAGTTTCTTTAAGGATTTGGGCGACACCCTGATCTATAATGATTTTGAACTGAATGTAATTATAACCGCCAAAGCTGCAAAAGAAGCCGTTTTACGACTGGGGTCATAATGGAGAACAGGTATCCGTTCTGAGAGAAAAAGGCATTACCGCCACTAAAAAATAATAACATGAAAACGCTTTTATTAACCGCTTTTTTGTCCTGCACTTTGCTGGTATTAAAAGCACAAGATTCAAAGAAAATGGAAAGCAATCAACAAGATTCATTGGCAATCACCCAGGCACTGGAAAATTATTACTTTTCAGGTATCTATGAAGGCAATGTCAATACCCTGGGAAATATTTTAAATCCCGGCACCTTATTGTTCGGGGATGTGAAGGGTCAGCCTTATGCAAAAACGCTCGATCAGTACCTTGACGGTGTAAAGAACCGTCAAAGTCCGAAAGATTCCGGCAAACCTTTTAAAGGAACGATTATCTCGATTAATGTGGTCAACTCCATAGCTGTCGCCAAAGTTCATGTTAAAATGTACGAGTTTAATTATGATGAGTTCCTGTCCTTTCATAAAATCGATAACCGTTGGATGATCGTTAATAAAATGATCACTGACGTAGCTGAATAAATCTTAACGGTATGTGGTACAAAACAAAAGCATCGGAAATGCTGGGTATTGAATATCCCATCCTGCAAGGGCCGTTCGGCGGCAACTTGTCATCTGTTGAGCTGGTGTCAACAGTATCCAATGCCGGGGGACTTGGAGGCTACGGGGCTTATACATTAAGCCCGCAGGAGATCATCGAAGTAGATCAGCAGATCAAAGCGGCGACTAATAAGCCTTACAATATTAATCTGTGGGTTTCGGATACAGATGCGGTGGATGGTACCGTTTCAGACGAGCAGTTTAAACAATCTCAACAGTTATTCAAGCCTTATTTTGATGAGTTGGGAATCGCCTTACCTGAAAAACCTGCACCGTTCAAGTCCCGTTTTGAAAACCAGGTCGAAGTGATCCTGCACCAGCGGCCACCGGTATTCAGCTTTATGTTTGGTACCCCATCTGCCGATATACTTGAACAATGCCGCAGGCTTGGTATTGTTACCGCAGGAGCAGCAACCACGCTGGATGAAGCCATAACACTGGAATCAGCCGGAGTTGACCTGATTATCGCTTCAGGTTTTGAGGCGGGAGGGCATCGTCCATCGTTCCTGGCGCCAGCGGAATCATCTACTATCGGAACGTTTGTATTGCTCCAATTGATTAAAGAAAAGGTAAAGACCCCGGTGATCGCCGCAGGGGGTATCGCTAACGGAAAAGGTGTTGCCGCAGCACTGGCGCTCGGCGCAGATGCCGTGCAGATCGGTACTGCTTTCCTGGCCTGCGACGAATCTAATGCTACAGCCATTCATAGACAAATGTTGTTTTCGGATGCCGCTAAGTACACTACCTTATCACGGGCATTTACCGGGAGACTTGGCAGAGGAATAACCAGCCGCATTGCGAAGGACCTGGTCCATAAGGAAAAAGGCTTTCTGCCCTTCCCGCTGCAAACACAGTTCATGTCGCATGTAAGGAAAGCGGCTATAGAACAGGAAAAATGGGATATGATCTTGTTCTGGGGCGGTCAGATCGCGCCGGTACTGAAACATACAAAAGCCGGTGAACTGATGAAGTCCATATTGGAAGAAACTACGGCATACTTCTCCCCTTTAAAATCATAAAATCATGAACAATTCAAAAGTTTGGTATGTCACAGGGGCCTCCCAGGGATTGGGACTGACCCTCATAAAGAAACTGCTTGATCACGGCTACCGGGTTGCCGCAACTTCCCGGGATGCGCGTACACTGAGCCAGGCGGTTGGATTGATCGACAAGGACCGTTTTCTCCCGCTGGCTGTCGATTTGAATAACCTGGATAGTATTGATGAATCCATACGGCAAACGCTGGCGGCATTCGGACGGATCGATGTGGTCGTTAACAATGCCGGCTACGGAATGGCCGGAACGGTGGAAGAAATAGCCGAAGAGGATATCAGGAACATTTTTAATGTGAACGTACTCGCAACCATAGATGTGGTAAAGAGTGTTCTGCCGGTAATGCGCAGTCAGAAATCGGGTTATATTATAAATATCGGTTCGGTGGCCGGTTTTGTGGGCGCTCCCGGCTGGTCTGTTTATTCGGCTACTAAAGCTGCGGTGGCTGCTTTTTCCGAAGTGATCGCACTGGATGTCAAAGAATTTGGAATTAAGGTTACCGTAGTGGAACCATCGGGTTTCCGGACAGGCTTTTTGACCAAAAACTCACTTGCACTAACCACCACCAAAATCGAGGGTTATGAAGCAGTAAGAAATGCACAGGATCGTTACCTGTCCATGAACGGACAGCAAGCAGGTGATCCGGATCGTGCAGCGGAAATATTTATGGAATTAGCTGAAAGTCCGGAGCCGCCGATGCACCTGTTTCTCGGGAATGATGCTTATAACAGGGCTTCCGAAAAACTGGCAGCCCTGTTGGCAGAGTTAGAACAGTGGAAATCAACGACTACCGGGGCAGATTTTAAAGAATGACTGCCACTATACTCAGAAATCCCCCGTCAATGCAAAATCATTTTTCCGATACATCCATTGACCTCCGGTAAAGTCCGGAAATTCCACCCGCTCATTTCCCAATTCGATAGAACTTTCACTGAGGGGGGTAATTGCGCTCCAGGCGGCGGCATCATAGACGTCCATCGGCGTAGGCAGGCCCCGCTTGGCGGATTCTATAAAACCGTGTAATACGAAGAAGTCCATTCCTCCATGGCCGGCGCCTTCCGCATCCTTACTCCATTTCTGCCAGAGGGGGTGATCGTATTTATCATACCATTGCTGCGCTGCATCCCATTCATCGTCTTTACTGACGCCTTCTACATAGATGCTATGGTTAACATCCATCCAGAGCCCATTGGTGCCCTGTACCCGGAAGCCCAGAGAGTAGGGGCGGGGCAGATTGGTATCATGCTGTAATAAGATCGTCTCGCCATTGGCGCATTTAATATTGGTCGTGACTACATCCCCGAGGTTGAACCTGACTTTGGCATTCGGATGATCGGCTCCTCCTTTCTTAACGATATAATTGTGCAGGCCTCTTGATTTGCTGGAGAAAGAACAGAGGGACAGGAATCGGTTGCCCCGGTTGATATCGATCATCATGGCCACAGGGCCTACGCCATGGGTGGGGTAGAGATCGCCGTTGCGGTGAACGGAGTGGTTGGTGCGCCAGCGTGCTTCGGAGAATGCTTTCTCTCCGAATTCCGCCCCGCTGCTATGGCCGGTGCCGTCATTGAACTTCACCCCCCGCAGATCGTGCTGGTATCCTCCCTGCAGATGGATGATCTCCCCGAAAACGCCCTGGCGCACCATATTCAGTACGGCCATTACATCCCGGCGATAACAAACGTTCTCCAGCATCATGACATGCGCCTTGTTCTGTTCGGCTGCTTTCACCACATCCCAGTGTTCCTGCAGGGTGATGCCGAGGATCACTTCCGTTCCGACATATTTAATGCCGGCGGCAAGAGTGTCTATGATCATTGGGCTATGCCATTCCCACGGAGTAGCGATGATGACGGCATCCAGGTCTTTTAATTCCAGTAATTTCCGGTAGGCGTAGTTGTCGCCGGTAAAGACTTTGGGTAAGGGTTTGCCGGATTTTTTCAGGATCTCCGTGGCGCTTTGCAACATCTTGTCATCCACATCGCAGATGGCCACTATTTCTGTATCGGACCTTCTTAATGCCAGGGCCAGGTGACTTTGGCCCCGCAATCCCGTGCCGATGAACCCTAACCGTACTTTACGGTCTGAAGGACCGGCGAATAGTCTGTCCGGGTTGATCATAGCGAGTCCGGCCGTAGCCAGGGCAACATCTTTTACGAATTTTCTCCTGGAAGAATACATAGTTATCTGAATTTAGGTTGAATTTCATACTATTTTGCCAATATAAGCATGTCAAACGTTTGCGTAAGTTTGCGCCAACTGCTTATATTAGTAAAATAATCCGGTAAAATAATCAGCGAAAGGATATGGCAACAAAAAAAAAGGGATTCCGACTTCTGGCAACGGGTATTTTGGCATCGGCAGTAGGATATGGCGTTTATTATTGCTGGGTATCTTTCCCGATCATCAGTGGGTATGGGGCTAAAGTACTTTGTTCCTCCGTATTTGTAGCGGGGCGTACTGAACAACAGGTAAGAAAGGAGGATATCGCCTCTTTCCCGCTTAACCTGGGGCATTTTACCGTGGATTACAAGGATTCTTCGGTGACGGGCGCCGTATGGGGCCTGGCTAAAAAGAAAGCCATTTACCGAAGGGGGCTGGGGGCTACGCTGGTCAGCGAATGGACGGAACAGCAGGTCCGGGACGAAAACTATTTGTTAGCGGACAGGCCTGCCTTGCGGACGGATACTTTGTCCTGGCCGATGGGCGACCGGCTGGCGGATACCCTACCTGCCGGCCTGGACACGGCGGCTTTACGGAGCGCCATCGACGGGATCTTCACCGAGAAAGATACGGCGCACCCCATCAAGACCCGTGCCGTGGTCGTGTTATACAAGGGGCAGCTGGTGGGCGAACACTATGCTCCGGGATTTACAAAAGATACCCGGCTGCTGGGATGGAGCATGTCGAAAAGCATCACCAGCGCCCTGATCGGTATGCTGGTCAAAGATGGGCGGCTTCGGGTAGAGGAACCCGCCCCTGTACCGGAATGGAAGAACCCGGACGACCCCAGGCATGCCATTACCCTGGCCAACTTACTACAGCAATGCAGCGGTTTGCGATTCGAAGAGAACTATACCAAGTCCAGCGATGCCACTAAAATGTTGTTCGAGCGGGCGGACATGGGCGCTTATACGGCTTCTCATCCTTTAAAGGATACCCCCGGCAGGGTGTGGTATTATTCCAGCGGCAACAGCAATATTGTATCGCGGATCGTCCGGCAGACGGTGGGAGAAGAAAAATATCATGCCTTCCCTTATGAGCGATTGTTCTATAAGACGGGCATGTATAGCGCCGTGCTGGAGCCGGATGCTTCCGGTACGTTCGTAGGCTCTTCGTATTCCTATGCCACGGCCCGGGATTGGGCCCGGTTCGGCCTTTTGTACCTGGGAGACGGGGTCTTCAACGGGGAGCGCCTGTTGCCGGAGGGCTGGGTCAAAAGTACTACCACTCCCGCCCCCGCGGCCCCCAAAGGAAAATATGGGTATATGTTCTGGCTGAATGCGGGAACGAAAGGAGATGCCGGTGACCGGACCTATCCTCATGCTCCCGCCGACCTGTTCTGTGCGGACGGGTTCGAAGGGCAGAATGTGTTTATCATTCCTTCCCGGCAGCTGGTGGTGGTGAGGCTGGGATTGACGACCCACGGGAAATTTAATGCGGATAGGTTTTTAGGGGAGATACTGGGTGCTTTGCGTTAGACAGCGTTAACGGAAGACATACTGTCTTTCGTTAACGGATCTAATGATGGCAGAGCTACGCTCGTTTCTCGGTTATGAGCAAAACGCCCGTGGCGTTTTTACCGGCTTTATACCCGCTGACCGAGTAATAAAAGATATAGAAATAGCAGGGTAAGGCGCATAGGAAGAAGGATAGATTATTGGGCAAATGCAGCTTGTCCTTGAGGGAGCTGTAGACCAGGGGAAAGATGGCGCCCCCGGCAATGCCCATGATCAGTAAACCGGACCCTGTCTTGGTGAATTTGCCCAGGCCGCTGATCGCCAGGGGGAAAATGGCCGGCCACATCAGGGCATTGGCCAGACCCAGCGCAGCGATGAAGCCGATCGCCACGTAACCTGTCGTGGCGAAGGCGCCGACAGAAAAAATCATGCCGAGAATGGCCGAGATCTTCAGGCCGGTCTGCTGGGAAATGATCTTAGGAATGGTAAAGATACCGGTTATATAGCCCAACAGCATGGCCAGCAGCGTAAAGGAGGTGAAGTTCTTGGTGACATCCAGCGGCAGTCCCTGCGCCTTCCCATAAGTGCCGATCGCATCTCCCGCCAATACTTCCACTCCGACATAGACAAACAGGCAAAGGACGCCCAACAGCAGATGAGGGAACTGGAAGACGCTGGTTTTAGCGACTTGCGGAATAAGTGTATCCTTATCCTCTTCTTTATCTGTATTGATTTCCGGAAGCGGTGAAAGGCGGAGAAAGATGGCCAGGGCTATCAGAATACCTGTCAGGATAACGTAAGGCGGAACGATCCTCGATGCCAGCTCGGTCAGGAGTCCATTTTTTAAAACGAGATCCGTCGTCTTGGTAATGGTGGTTTCCAGGGAGGTGGCATTTTTTAATAAGACAGCGCTCAATATGAGCGGGCTGGTCATTCCGGCTACCTTATTGCAGATCCCCATGATGCTGATCCTTTTAGCAGCGCTCTCGATGGGCCCGATAATGCTTATATAGGGGTTAATGGCGGTTTGCAACAGGGACATGCCGGTACTCTGTATGAACAATCCGGTGAGGAACAGGGGGAAACTTCTGGCGTGAGAAGCAGGTATAAAGATGACCGATCCGAAGGCGATGACCAGCAGCCCCAGGGCCAGCCCCTTCTTATAGCCGGTCTTTTTCAACAGCCAGGAAGAAGGGAGGGCCAGGAAGAAATAGCCCATGTAAGAAGCAGAAGTGACAAAGAAGGCCTGTACATCGTTGTCCAGCTGACAGGTAAGCTTAAGAAAGGGGATCAGGGTACTATTCAGCCAGGTGATAAAGCCCAGCAGGAAATATAAAACGCCCATGATGAAGATCGCTTTGAAATTGGAGGCGGGCCTGCTGTCTGTTTGTACGGTTGCGTTCATTGTCTTTACAAGAATTTGAGAGATGAATAAAAAAATGGAGCAACCGCCAGTTTCATGCGGACGCAATATAAGCTTTTATACGGGCGATTCGACATATTGGGTGACCAGTTGGTTCAACACCGTTTCTTTTTCTGTCAATCTTTGCAACAGGGTGATCTGGTTATTGGCTCTTACCAGGTTATGTCCTTTGTACCTGGCTCCGTAATAGCTATCATTATTGAGATGGTCTGTTAAAAAGCGAATGGCCTGCATATAGATCATGAATTTCCCGGCATATACGACGTGCCGGACCTCGGCTGCGCTCAGTTCATTTTTCATTTCACCCAGGTAGCCCTGTACAATGGCTTTGAAATAATCTTCGCGGACGGAGATGCGGCTGAAATCTTTTTCCTCCTCGCTTACAGGCGAAAGATAGGTACGCATCATATCCCCGAGATCGCTGATGAAATAACCTGGCATCACGGTGTCCAGGTCAATGACACAAAGCCCTTTATTTTCTGTATCGAACAGCACGTTGCTGATCTTGGTATCATGGTGCGTCACCCTGGTCTTAAAATCCGGATGATGCCTGATCTGTTCGAACTCCTCCTGTATATGCCGGAATGCGCGGATGATGAGGATGCTCTCTTTTGCCTCTTCGATCCGGTCTGCGTTGCCTTGCATCAGCGCTGTCTCAAACTGACGATAGCGAAGGGAGAGGTTGTGAAAGTCCGGCAGGGTGATGTGCAAATGATCGGCCGGAAACCCTGCCAGCAGTTTCGTGAACTTACCGAATTGTGCGGCCGCTTCATAAGCCAGTTGGCTGGCCTCTGCTACATCGTAGGTATGGGAGCCGGAGACAAAGGGGCTTAGCCGGAAATATCCCTGGGCCCTGTCATGGACGAAGCTCTTCCCGTCCCGTGCAGGCAGGGGCTGTATGAACAGGTATTCGGGGAAATGACGCCTTAAATAGTCCGCCAGGACATCGGTGTTTTCCGCAATGAAGGCGGGCTGCTCGAATACCTCGTGGTTGATTTGCTGTAAAATATACTCCTTTCCGGCATGACTGATCTTAAAAGTCCGATTGATGAGGCCTGTACCAAAAGGCCGGATCCTGCATTCTTCTTCTTTCAGGCCATAAGCTGCCAAGACATTAATGAACATGGTGTTTTCTCATTTATTATGATCGCCTCCGCCTATCAAACTTAGGGAAGAAGAGGTGTATCCGATCAGGCAAACGTTTGCGTTGTTTTCGGAGCGTCTTCCTGCCCTCCGGCGATAAAATTAGGGGAAAACGGATAAGTGAGCCAAAAGTTCAATCAGGGGGGCTTTGGCCAGGCGAAGGTTAAATTTTAAATGCGGCCTTTTTAGGCCTCAAAAATTTTGAAAAAATCTTCCATCTTGGGCCTTCCTTAGAAAAAAACGTAATGATAACGGCAGGCGATAAAAAAGCATTGAAAGAATTTGGCGAAAACTTGCGAAAACTTCGGAAGGACAAGGGACTCAGTTTGCGCGAAATGTCGTATGCTTGCAGTATAGATAATAGTAAGATTGCCAAGATCGAGAAGGGTAAGATCAATATTACCCTGACCACTCTTCTGCAATTAGCCGTTGCCCTCGAAATACACCCTTCATCCTTATTGGACTACGAGTTGAAGTAGTCCATAGTTCATTACGCCGTCCTTGCAGTATTAATTTTTTTATTTATCAGTTACTCAAAAACTCGTTCTGCATGGACCGGAAAGAAAAAGTATTGCAAAAATTTGGCAAAAGCCTGACAGCATTAAAAAAAGAAAAGGGCCTGAGCACCCGCGAACTGGCGGCGGCCGCCGACCTGAAATACAGGCAGGTCCTTCAAATAGAGGCAGGGGAGACTAATCTCCTCTTTACTACCATCCTGTCCCTTGCTAAAGGATTGGACATTTCCCCGGATAAGCTATTTGAATCTCTTTAATGCGGGTAATCCACCGGTGTCGGTGGGAGAAGGGACGAGGCTGACTGGGAAAAATACCAGGCGGTTTTCCTATTGGAAGGATAAGCCACTTTCTGTATATTGAGAGGGGTACTAAATCCTGTCCATGAAAACTACCTACTATGACAACCCTTGTCGGCCTTTTCTTTTCCGTTATCTCGATCTTTGGCCTTTTTAAATGCAAATCCAAAAGGGCTATCAAAAAAATCCTGCTGGTGGGATTTTCCATTTTCCTGATCCTCGCACAGGTACTTTTCATGAATGAGGTACTGGAAGTGAGCGGCCAGGAGTTTGTCGCTCTTTCCGCCCTGCTGAGCGGTATTATTTTAATATTGATCTTTCAAAAGAATGATCCGGAGGAATGATGCCGCTGGTTAAGGCCTATGAATTGACGTTCTGGAAATAGCTTTCCACATAGTCGCTGGGTGATTTCTGCGTAACGCTCTTGAATACACGGTTGAAATTGGTAATGCTGTTAAACCCGCAATTATAGGCTACGGTGGCAATACTGTCATAATTTCCGTCCGTCAGCTTTTTGCAGGCTTCATTGATGCGCACTTCATTCAGAAAGGAGACAAAAGTATGCAGCGTATGTTTCTTGAAATAGCGGCAAAAAGCCTGCGGCGTCATATGGGCCTGCCTGGCAGCATCTTCCAGTGTGATGGGCTTGTTATATTGCTGCATGATGAAATTGTAGATGGAGCCGATACGGATGCCTTCGTGTTCGCTGTACGCAGCCGGCTGGGAGCATGAAGATAAAGGCATTAGTTCCTGGAACGAGCTGAGCTGTTTCAGGAGTTCGACGAAATGGATCAGTTGGTCGACCCCTGTGGTGTTCTGGATACGGAGCATTTTATTGGAGATCTCCGTCACATGCTGCAGGGGGACCTTGAATCCTGTCTGCTGGTTCTGAAGGAAGTTCTTTATGCTCTTGATTTCCGGCAGATCGAAAAAAGAATCCAACTGTCCCTTGATATTAAAGAAGATATTCAGGGTCTGTACCTTTTTCCGGCTCTTTAAGGAGAAATAGGAAGGATCGCTCTTAAAAACATGCGGTAGATTCGCACCCAGCCAATAGATCTCATTGGACCGGAAGGCGTACATGTTGTTTTCCGCTACCAGGGTGCCTTCTCCCGATTGGATCCAGGTCAGTTGTACTTCCTGGTGGCGGTGAAGATGAGGATAGAAATACGGCAGCACATCTTTCTGCACAATGACCGTCTTATCATGCGGCACCGGTAGAGTGAATTGCAATACTTTCATG